>JBGUXJ010000078.1:0-9415 GCA_045222055.1 Candidatus Cryptobacteroides sp.
TTGACGACATTCGCATGGTTGATTCTTTCAAGTATCTCTGAAGTGCTTCCCTCTGTGCTTACACCTGCGCGCTTAGCCTGTTTGACGACATTCGCATGGTTGATTCTTTCAAGTATCTCTGAAGTGCTTCCCTCTGTGCTTACACCTGCGCGCTTGGCCTGCTTGACGACATTCGCATGAATGTCACTTTCGAGTATCTCTATTGTGCTACTCTCGGAGACAACACTTTCTTGCTGTTCTTGACCATCTTCATTAACTTGGAATAAATCGTCAAGGATGCTAATCTCGGATTTCTGTTCTGATGGATCGGAAGAGGATGGAGACGCTAAGGATTCCATCTCATTCACAACGTTGTTTTCATAAGTTTCCTCCATAGATTCCGCAATCGGGTCTCTTCTTTCAATATCTTCATGTGTTATCGACTCAGGATGTGACGCATTTTTGGTTGAGGAAGTATGCTGATTAACAACTGTCGGGGATGCCTTTGTGTTTTTCGCTTGGCTGTTGCTGACATTTGTATTTTCCGGTTTTGAGGATGACTTATTATTATCAACCGTCTTCTCATTAGAAATACCCAAAGCAAAAACAGCAGCAAGAATACAAGCATATACAAGGAAACTACTCTTACGCCTTTTCTTTTTGGAATAATAGACCGGCATTCTTCTCGGTTCTGACGTTAAATCCCTCTCAGAAACATTGTAATTAGAAGAGTATGAACGTGAGTAACCATCCGTAGTTGAGGATTTAAACTGCTTAATAGGTTCAGTTTTAAGAATGATCCCATGTCTTTTTTGATGACACTCCTTACAAAGTACAACAACTTCTTCCGGTCTATACGACCATGGATAGATGTCACGATAAACAAGATGGTGAACTTGTAACTTGTTCCTCTCATTCGGAAAACTGCGACCACAGTCCGCACATGTGAAGTTCCTCTCTTTGATGAGTGAATATGAGTACCCCTTCCAATAATCTGACTGAAGCAGACGTTCGTATTCTTCCTTTGTCATAACTAATGTAGCGGTAAATCTTTGAAAGTAGAATATAACCTCCTCTATGCCAAAGATAGTCACAATCTCCCAGATCTCCAAAATGTAGATATATCAACAATCAGCACATATTGAAAGTATAAAAAAGAATATAAAGTTTAATAATAGGATAATTAATCAAACCGAACGTTTTTTATCTTTTTATGCAATATTGCGGTATTCATGGCGATAATTGGCTCTCCTTATTTTATTTTGTGCTATCTTTACCATGACAGTCATCGTAATTATTGACATTGGTTCATGAAAAAGACATCCATACTCTTTGCGTTAGGACTTGTCGTGTTTTCGACAGTTTGTTTCAACAGTTTCGCGCAGGTCCGGGATACACTGGTCCTGGGCAAGCTCAATTATATGAATCTCGAAGAGGGCGAACAGCCGGTGATGACGGCCTTGAGTCTGTTCGGAGACCGTTGCGGGAGCGGGGATTTCAACAATAAACCCGCTGCCACCGAGGGGATCCGCGCTGTTTTTGAACTGAATGAATGGATCGAGTTCTATCCGCAGGCCAGCGTGGGGTCAGGCATCAAGGTGATGGTTTTCAAGCACAGGGCGGATCCGGGTTCCTATCTGGAAAAACCTTTGGACGATGAGACCTCCGGCTATGTCCTGGCGTGTGAATTGAACAAGGATCCCGACGATGAAACCTTCCATTGGGGGTCGTTTTACCTTCATCCCGAAGAGGTGGAGCCCGGCTGGTATGACTTTGTCTTCCTTTACGACAACAAGGTTTTCGCCACCCTGCTCACCCGTTTTTACAAGGATCGGGAACTCCTCGACAAGTCCGATTCCGAGCTGGAAGAACTGATGACGCAGCGTCCATCCTGAGCCAGGATAAACGGGTGTCAAGAATATGAAAAGGATCATTGCTTTTTTCTTGTTGTCCCTGCTGCCTTTCCTTTCTTTGGCACAGGGGACGGATCGCCAGTCCTCCCGCAGGATGACCGACTGGGCGGGGTTTGATCAATATGCCGAAGCAAACCGGTCCGTCGGGACGCAGCCGCTGGTCGTTTTCATGGGGGATTCGATCACGGAAATGTGGGAACAGCGGCGGCCGTCCTTCTTCCTGGACCACAATTATCTATGCCGCGGCATCGGTGGCCAGACAGTGGAACACATGCTGGCCCGTTTCCAATCCGACGTGGTCGACCATCACCCCAAGGCGGTCGTGATACTGGGGGGCATCAACAATATCGCCGGGAACAACGGCCGGATCGCCCCGGAGAATATCGTGGGCTGTATCCGGTCGATGTGCGAGATCGCCCGCAGCAACGGAATTACACCCATTCTGTGTTCCCTCCTGCCTTGCAACCGGTTTTTCTGGGTCCCTGATGCGAAACCGGCGCAGGATGTCATCCGGTTGAACGGATTGCTCAAGGCCTATGCCGACCGGGCGGGTGTCACCTATGTCGATTATCATTCGCAAATGAGTCTTCCTGACGGATCCATGCCGGCGGAGTATTCTTCGGACGGTTGCCACCCGGTGGAAGAGGGATTTGTCAGGATGGAAGAGATCCTTGTACCGGAAATCGAACGCGTCCTGGCAGCGCCCCAGCGGCCTGTCCGTGCGTCCGGCCCGACAGACTGGGCGAATTTCAAGCGGTATGAAGAGCAGAACGCCGCCTTGAAAGCCGCACCGCTGCTGGTACTGATGGGCGACTCGATCACCGACAACTGGGCTTCCGAGGATCCGGACTTTTTCACGAAAAATCCTTTCGTCGGCAGGGGCATCTCCGGGCAGACGGCCAGCCAGATGCTGGTCCGGTTCCGGCGGGATGTCGTCGACCTGAAGCCGAAGGCGGTCGCCATCATGGCCGGGACCAACGACCTCTGCCAGCAGATGGCTTCGATGGCCTATTACCCGGACGACGCCATCACCGGGAATATCGCGGCGATGTGTGAACTGGCGGAAGCGGCCGGAATCAAGGTCCTTCTGTGTTCCGTGACCCCCTGCGCGCATTACATCCCGATTCCCGACGTCGATGCCGGCTCCCGGATCGTCGCGTTGAACGCCTGGCTCAAGTCTTATGCGAAGGCGCACCGGAACGTGACCTATGTGGATTATTTCACGCCGCTGGCGAACGCGGAGAACGGCCTGGATCCCGGTTTTACGTATGACGGCATCCATCCGACCGTCAACCTGTATGACGACATGGAGCGCATCCTGGTGGAGAGCGTCCGGAAAGTCCTGAAGGTCAAGGACCCGTTCTATACGCTTCCATCCGAGGAAGCCGACCGGCGCAAGGCGGCCGACGATGCGGACCGGCGGGCCAAGGGGCAGCCCATGACGTTCGAGGATGTGGTCAACATGATGCACAGGATGCGGTAACCGCCCTGTCCCGTGGATCTGTCCATAAAAGACACCGTCCCTGCATATGCAAGGACGGTGTCGTTACATGCGGAGGCGTCTTGTTACTTGATCACTTTCTTGATCAGGTTCCAGACCCACAGAAGGACCACGGCGCCGATGACGGCACTGACGATCTGGCCATACCACTGTGACCAGAAGGATCCGCCCGCGCCGATGAGGCCCAGCAGCCAGCCGCCGACGAGACCGCCGAGAAGGCCGATGATGATGTTCCAGATGAGGCCGCCCTTGTCTTTGATCACGAAGAAACCGGCAAGCCAGCCTGCGATGGCTCCGAAGAGCAGGGTGAGAAGAATATTCATGATGTTAAAAGTTCATGTGAAACAAAGATAGGAATTATTCGTAAATAATCAACAGGGTCGCTTCGTAAATCTAAGATTCAGACGGCCTTGTGTTTTTCTCTCAGGACCGCCTGCCCCGCCGGGGAAGCCGCTGTATCCAACTTGTTTTTATGAAATGCGGTTTTTTGTGGATTTTTTTTTATCTTGTCATCACTTTACAAAATGGATCGCCAAGATGAAGAAGTCCTTTTTTAGCCGGATGGCCGACTTGGCCAAGGTCACGAACCGCGCCGCTTTTTCCGATATGGATCACCAGATCAAGAAGCACACCTATGGATCGGATGCTTTCCTGAAGATTCTGCAGAGCCGCTATTCCTGTCATGCGTTCAACGATTACCCCGTCTCCGACGCCAAGTTGGAGATGATCCTGGAGACCGGCCGCCTGGCCCCTTCGGCGGGCAACTGCCAGCCGGTCCGGATCTGGGTCATCAGGAGCGAAGAAGCGCTTGCCCGTATGCGGAACAACATCCATCCTTGCTACGGCGCACCGGTCGTCCTGGTCGTCGGATGCCGGAATGAGGAGGCCTGGGTGCGGGAGTGCGACGGCGTCAATGCGGCGAAGACCGACGCGGCCATCGTCCTGACCCATCTGATGCTTACGGCGACGGACGCCGGCCTCGCGAACATGTGGATCTGGGATTTCGACCCCCACAAGGTGCGGGAGGTCTTCCCGGAGATGCGGAACCACGGGGTTTATGGCATGCTTGCCATCGGTTATCCTGCCTCCGGTGCGGGCCGTCCGACGGACCTGCACACCCAGCGCAAATCCATCGAGGACTTGGTCATCGAGCTGTAATCAGTTGATTTATATACAATTCAAACCCTTTCCTGCTTTGTTCGACGGACATTCCAGGAGGGGTTTCCCCTTTCCGCTGACAATAAACACACAACGATAACGCCATGAAAAACATTAGCAAACTCCTGATTGCCGCTGTCTTCGGCGCCGGAATGATTCTGGTGGCCGGGTGCTGCGGGAACAAGTCGGCGAAGAATGACGCCGACGGACAGCAACTCTTTATCGGAGAGAACATCGCTGTAGCCAACACGCAATATGGTAAGGTGAGAGGATTCATCTACCATAATCTCTATCAGTTCAAAGGCATCCCCTATGGAGCCAGCACGGCGGGCAAGAACCGTTTCATGCCGCCTCAGGAACCCGAACCTTGGGAGGGTGTCCGTCCGGCCTTGAACTACGGCGACATGGCGCCCCAGGCCATCCGCTATGACCGAAGCCCGGAATCTTCGGGTTGCTTCGTGGACAACTGGAATCTCTTCAATGCCAGTGAGGACTGCCTCCGGCTCAATGTCTGGTCGCCCGGCCTTGACGCCAAAAAGCGTCCGGTCCTGGTGTATTTCCATGGCGGTGGCTTCAACAGCGGTAATGCCATCGAGCAGAACGGTTACAGCGGTGAAGGCCTTGCCTCCTACGGCGATGTCGTCGTCTGTTCTGTCAACCATCGGCTGAATGCTTTCGGCTTCTCCGATTTCGCGAAGGTCGGCGGAGAGAAATATGCCCATTCCGGCAATGTCGGAATCCTGGATCTGATCGCAGCGCTGAAGTGGATTCACAACAACATAGAAAACTTTGGCGGAGACCCCGGCAACGTGACCATCATGGGACAGTCCGGTGGTGGCTCGAAGGTCAGTACCGTAGCAGCCATGCCGGCAGCCAAGGGCCTGGTCCACAAGGCCGTCGCGCTGAGTGGCAATACGGTCCGCGCAGCGAGCAAGGAGCATGCCGAGGCGCTCGGTGAATTCGTCCTCAAGGAGGCGGGCCTGAAGCCTTCCCAGATTGACAAGCTCCAGGAAATGCCTTGGGAAGAGTACTATGCCCTTGCCACCGCCGCCGCCGCGAAGTTCAACCAACTGTATGGTACTGGTGGCGGAAGGGCTGGTTTCAGCCCCGTCGGGGACGGACTGGATATCCCTGCCGGCACCTTCTTCGATCCGGCGGACAACAGCATTCCGAACATTCCGATGATTTATTGTACGGTTAAACAGGAAAGGAACCCGGACCGAGACAGACCGGAGCTTGAGAATGTGACCATGGATGAGGTCATCGAGCAGATGCGTGCAACCTACGGAGACGATGCCCGTGCGGTCGTCGAGGCTTATGCCAAGACGTTCCCGGAATGCCGTCCGATTGAAATCTGGGCGCTCCTGACCGGCACCCGTACCAATGTGGTCCGGTCTGCCAACACGAAGTACCAGCAGGGTGCACCGGTTTATGTCGCCTGGTTCGGTTGGCAGCCGCCCCTGTTCGACGGTCGCTTGCGCGCTTTCCACTGTGTGGATATCTGCTTCTGGCTCCACAATACAGACCTGATGGTCACCCATACGGGCGGCGGTGCCCGTCCGCGTGCGCTGTCCGACAAGATGGCGGATGCATTGCTGGCGTTCATGCGTACCGGCGATCCGAACTGCAAGTCCCTCCCGACCTGGCCGAAGTATACGCCGGAAAAGGGTGAGGTCATGGTCTTGGATGATGAGTGTGTCGCCATGGACGATCCGGACCGCGCCGCCAGGCAGGTCATCGAAGCCCTTCAATAGCGGTTTTCTCCTTTTCACGAGGGCTGTCTGCATCCGCAGGCAGCCCTTTGTGCATGTGGGAAATAATGTGTATCTTTGCTTGGTTATTCTTTCACTCGGATTGTAAAAATATACAGCCATGAATACAAATGAGCGCTTCGTCGTGACGGTTGCCCGTGAACTGGGCTCCGGGGGTCGTACCATTGGCCGGAAACTGGCAGCCCGGCTGGGTGTCCGGTACAGCGACAAGGACTTGATCAATACCCTTGTACGGGAATTCAACCTCTCCGTGGCAGAAATCGAACGCATCAAGGGACGCCGGAGCAACTGGCTGACGGATTTCCTTGAGCGGATCGCACCGCTTCCCACGACCGACACGCAACTCGGCGCCCACGGCGACGAATTCGTCCGGGGCGTGACCTCGGATACCCTGTATGCAGCTGAATGTGAAGTCCTCAAGGACCTGGCGAAACAAGAATCCCTGGTCATCGCCGGCCGTTCCGCCTTCTTTATCCTGGACGGCTTCCCCAACAAGATCGACATCCTGATCGTTTCCGAGATGAAGAACCGGATCGCCCGGGTGATGGAGCGGTACGAGGTGGACGAAAAGACCGCGGTCGCCAAGATCAAGGAAGCCGACCAGCAGCGCGAGAATTTCATCAAGCACTACGCCAAGGTCAGCCGCTACGATGCCCGGAACTACGACATGACACTGTATGCCGATGAGATTTCGGAAGACGATGCCGTCGAACTGATCATGCAATATATCAAGATGAAACCATAAACCATGCAGATGAAAAACTTTTTCCGGACAGCCGCATGTGCTGTCCTGTTCCTTTCCTTGGCCGCTTCCTGCAACCGCAACGCCGGCCCTATGAAGACGGACTCCTTCCAGCGCGAGGATTCCACGGCCCATGTACGGTTGTCCTTCGATATCGAACTTCCTTCCGGAAATACGCCGGTCTCCGGAGCCGTCCGCAGCAAACTGCTGGAGATCCTCGACAGCCGGCTGGGCTATGCAACCTCCTATGAGGGCGACCGCATCGTCCCGGCATTCAGCGGAGACAAGGCGGGCACGGACGCCGTTGCCGGCCACTATTTCACGGGACTGCTCTCCGCATTGGGGAAGCAGGCCGACGCAGATGTCGCTGAACGTCTCTCCTATATGCAGGAAGATGAATCCTTTACCGAGGAAGACAAGGCCAATTTCCTCGCCGAGGTCCCGGGCTGGGAATATGAATATACGCTCAAGAAGGTGGATGAAACCCCCGGATATGTCATTTTCCAGTCGCAGGACTACACCTACCTCGGCGGCGCCCACGGCGGCGTTGGCGGTGACGGATGCCTGACCTTCAGCATGAAGGACGGTTCCTTTGTCGGACATCTGGTCGACCGGAGCCAGGAGAAAGCCATGCAGCCGCTGCTGATCGCCGGGTTGCTCCGGTATTACAAGGAATTCGATGTCGAGATGACCGGGGATGAACTGCTCGACAATCTCATGATCGAAGACAGGACGATCCCGCTGCCCGGCTGGGAGCCCTATCCGACCGCGGATGGCCTGGTATTCACATACCAGCAATATGAGATCGCCAGTTATGCCGAAGGCATGCCGTCCTTTACCGTTCCGTTCGAAGATATTACGCCCTTCCTGACCCCCGAGGCAAAAGCAATCCTTTCAATCACAAAATGAAAGCACACCTGGAAGCAGTGATCACGCCGGAGAGCAAGGTCGTCGTGCGGCAGTCGGTCCGTTGCTATGATGTCGACGCTGCCATGCGCCTCAAGCCGGCAGCCTTCATGGACCTGGCACAGGAAATGGCTTACATCGCCGCCGATGTCATGCATTTCGGCTATGACGAACTCCAGCAGGAGGGCAAGGCCTGGGTCCTGTCCCGGTTGCATTTCCGTTTCGTGGACGTACCCCGGTGGCGCGACGAGATCGAGATCCAGACCTGGCACAAAGGCCCGTCCGGCCCTTTCTATCTCAGGGATTTCCGGATCAACGACCTGAAGGGCAACGCCCGGGTCCTGGGCACGAGTTCCTGGGTAATCCTGGATGTGCAGGCGCGCCGGATGTGCCGGACTTCCGAAGTCACGGAAATGATTCCGGAATCCACCGTCTGCCATGACCAGGCCATCGACACGCCGGCCGAGAAGGTCGCCATGCCCCGCGGCGTGCAGCCCGAAGAGGTTGCCCGGCACCAGGTCGGCTATGCCGACGTGGACCTGCTGGGCCATACCAACAACGCCCGCTACGTCGTCTGGGCGATGGACTGCATCGACTACGACCTGGCCGCTTCCCGTTCCATCAAGGAATTGTGGATCAATTTCAACCATGAAACCAAAGCCGGGGAGACCGTGGTGCTCTCCCGCTGGCAGGAAGAAGATACTTTCTATGTAGAAGGCAAGGTGGACGACCGCCAGGCTTTCTGTGTAAAGATACAGTTCTGATATGCAAGACTTGTTCCTCGGAACGGGCATCGCCCATTCCATCCTCCTGTTCGCCGTCGTCATCGGACTCGGCCTGTACCTGGGTCGGTTCAAGGTCAAGGGCGTCAGCATCGGCTCGACCTGGATCCTGTTCGTGGGCATCCTGCTCAGCCATTTCGGCCTCCGGGCCAATCCGACCGTCCTGGCCTTCGTGAAGGACTTCGGCCTGATCCTCTTCGTCTTTTCCATCGGCCTGCAGGTCGGTCCGGGCTTCTTCCACTCGTTCAGGAAAGGCGGCGTCGTGATGAACGTCCTGGCGGTCAGCCTGGTCTTGCTGGCCGTGGCGGTGACGTTTGTCATCCATCTGGTGACCGGCGAGGACCTGGCCACCATGACCGGCGTCATGTCCGGTGCCGTGACCAACACGCCCGGCCTGGGTGCCGCCCAGCAGACCTTGCAGGACGCCACCATCGCTGCAGGCGGTTCGGTCGAAGCGGCCGCTTCCGCTTCCGCCGGCCTGGCCTCCGCCTATGCGGTCTCCTATCCGATCGGCGTATTGGGCGTCATTTTCCTGATCATCCTGCTGAAAGGCGTGCTGAAGGTCGATCTGGACAAGGAGAAGGAAGAACTGGACAAGGAAGGGGATACCGGCGAAAGCGCGCGGAGGATGCACTGCGAGGTGGAAAACCCGGCCATCTTCG
>JBGUXJ010000079.1:0-2332 GCA_045222055.1 Candidatus Cryptobacteroides sp.
CAGGAAGGCGGTCTCTTCTCCATTCAGCAGAATGAAGGAATAGCGGGTCATTTTGTCGATCATTGCTCTTCCTCCTCTTCTTCAGCCGCATGACGGCTCTTGACAATTTTCTGGGAAGCCTTGGAAAGGTTTTCCTCGTCCTCCATATACCGTTTGATCTTGCGGATGGCCTCCTGGTAACCCGGAATCTGAACCTTTTCGTACAGGTTCACCTTCTGGGTGGTCTTCTTGCGCTGCCAGTCCAGGATGCGCGCTTTCTCGCGATACACTTCCGACTCGATGCCCAGACGGCTCAGTTCCTTGAGGATGGCCACGCCGTCGGCATACCAGGCCGGTTTGACGAAGGCGTTGAAGGGGCGCAGCTCGTAGTGGATGCCGTCCAGGTGCGGGGTTTTCACGCCCGCCACCTTTACCGTTACCAGGTCGATGTCCGTGATGGCAATCAGGCCGGGCTCGAATTCGTTCCAGAGGGCGGCCAGGTAGTCGTACCGGGCCAGGGCGCTGTCAAGATCCTTCAGCAGAGACTCCGCCTGCTCCTTGGCCTTGCGCACCTCCAGCCGCAGGGCACTCTCCTTGTTCTGCAAGGTAGGAAGCGCCTTCTGCCGCATTTTCAGCTGCTTGGACAGGTTGTTCAGGGCGGTCTTGTTGTATTGGAACTTGATGGCCATTATCCTTTCCAGTATTTATCGATGAATGTCTGTTTGATACCAGTCTCGGCCTTCGAGAAGTACTTGGCGAAGAGCTCCCACGCGGTGTCCAGCATCTCGTCGATCTTGATGTTTACATCGATGGAGAGCAGGCGGGTGGCATACTCCTTCGCGTAGGCGAGGCAGCGGTGGTCGTAGTCGGACAGGTCGAAACCGTTCTCCAACTTGGTCTTCGCGTTCTGCGCGTCGGCATAGAGCCGTACGCCGGCGTTCATGACCTGGCTGTGGTCGTCGCGGGTCTGCTTGCCCTGGACCAGCTGTTTCAGACGGGACAGGGAACGGAACGGGTCGATGATGACCTTGCCCGAATCCGCATCGGCCCGCAGGAAGAGCTGGCCTTCCGTGATGTAGCCGGTATTGTCCGGGATGGCATGCGTGATATCGCCATCGTTCAGGGTGGTCACCGCGATGATGGTGATGGAGCCGCCGGAGGGCAGCTGCACGGCTTTTTCGTAAATCTTGGCGAGGTCGGAGTACAGCGAGCCCGGCATGGAATCCTTGGACGGGATCTGGTCCATACGGTTGGAAACGATGGACAGGGCGTCGGCGTACAGGGTCATGTCCGTCAGCAGGACGAGCACCTTCTCGTTCTTGTCAACGGCAAAATATTCGGCGGCGGTCAGGGCCATGTCCGGGATGAGCAGACGCTCCACCGGTGGCTCTTCCGTCGTGTTCACGAAGCTGATGATCTTCTCCAGGGCGCCGGCACCTTCGAAGGCGTGGCGGAAGGCCAGGTAGTCGTCGTTCGAAAGACCCATGCCGCCCAGGATGAACTTGTCCACATCGGCCCGCAGGGCCACGTCGGCCATCACCGCGTTGTACGGCTGGTCCGGATCGGCGAAGAACGGAATCTTCTGTCCGGAGACGATGGTGTTGTTCAGGTCGATGCCCGCGATGCCCGTCGGGATCAGCTGCGAGGGCTGACGGCGTTTGTACGGGTTCACGGAAGGACCGCCGATCTGGCGCTCTTCTCCTTCCACCTCGGGCCCGCCGTCGATGGGGTGGCCGTAAGCGTCGAAGAAACGGCCGGAGAGCTGATCGCTGACTTTCAGGGTAGGGGGAGCGCCCAGGAAGGCGACTTCCGCGTTGGTGGGGATGCCCTCCGTTCCGGAGAACACCTGCAGGGTGACGGTGTCGCCCTTGGTCTTCACCACCTGGGCCAGACGGCCGTGCACGGTGGCCAGCTCATCATTCGAAACACCCGTCGCGCGAAGGGCCACGGTGGCTTTCGTGATGGCTTCCAGCTGCGTATAGACTCTTTGATATACTTTATTTGCCATTGCTTTCCAGGAGGTTATTGAGTTCTTTCACATATTTTTCAAAGGATTCGCCGTGGAATTCGGAATAGTTCATCTGCCGGAGCAGGTTGATCATTTCCTTGAAGTAGTTGCGGCATTCCTCGAAGTTCTCGAAGGTGAATTCCTTCGCGCAGATGTCCAGGACCAGGTCCAGCATAAACTGCTGGCGCTCCATCGGGCAGAGGCTGTCGATGGGGTCGAAGGCATCCTGCTGGAGGATGACGAAGTCCACGAGTTCGGACTTCCAGAAGGTCTCGTGATAGGCCATCGGCACGCCGTCGTCACCGAGGATGTTGATCTGTTCGGCGGCGTCGCGTCCCTGGCGGA
>JBGUXJ010000080.1:0-7475 GCA_045222055.1 Candidatus Cryptobacteroides sp.
GAGTGGTATAGTTATTGCCATATCCCTTCCAAACGCCCCGATCCGTAATGAAAACCGGGCGCACAAAGATACAAATTTTATATTACAATTATAGGAGATACAGATATGAAAACAAGACTCATTCCCCTGTTTGCCGCGCTGATCGCACTCACCGCGTGTGGGTCTTCCGCGCAGTTCGCTTCCTCCGGACAGCAGTTCCAGGACGGTATCTACTATAGACCTGAAACCGTAACCAACGTAACTGTTCCTGCCTCTGACGAAGAGATCGCATCCCTCGTCGAGCAGACCAAAGGATCAGAAGTTTACCTGCGGAGCGGGCAGGGTGCCGACACCCTGTTCGTCCCGGAGAACATGTCCGCTACGGTCCGTTTCGACCGTAACGCCAACACCACCACTGTCACCTTGGCAGAAACCCCGGCCGTCGACCTCTGGCTCGGCTATGCCCCTTACTCCCGCTGGCACTACAGTTCCGCATGGTATTGGGGACGTCCCTGGTATTACGGCGGGTTCTACCGTCCCTGGCGTTACAGCGCCTGGGCATGGGATCCCTGGTACTGGGATTTCTACGATCCCTGGTACTACAGCTATTGGCATGATCCCTGGTATTATGGCAGTTACTGGTACGATCCCTGGTACTACGGTTCCTACTGGTATGGCAGTCCCTGGCACTACGCCGGCTGGTATGGCGATCCTTACTGGCGCTGGCACAGCCCGTATTACTACGGATGGGGCGGATACCACTATGGATGGGGCCATGGCAATCCTTTCGCCGGCACCGGCCTGCATGGCAACCGTTACTTCGGCACCAGCAACCTGACCCAGCCGCGCAGGACCGACGCCATCGGCGGACGTTCCACGCAAAGCATCTCCGGAAGACGTAGCAGCAGCACCGCCACCAAGAGCACCGCGTCCGTCGCAGGCCGTGGCTCCGGCGCCGCCTCCAGGCCTTCCGCAGCAACCCGCTCCGCCAGCGGCACCAGTACGGCAGCCCGTACGGCCCGTTCTTCCGCCAGCAGCGTAGCACGCTCCTCCGCCGGCCAGGTCTCCGGCACCGGAGCCGTCCGTTCCTCCTCTTCTGCCGCCCGCAGTGCATCAGCGGCAACCCGCAGCACTTCCGGCAACACCGTCCGGACCTCCGGCAGCACGGCAGCCCGCAGTTCCAGTTCTGTCAGCCGCAGTTCCAGCTCTGTCAGCCGCAGTTCCAGCTCCGTAAACAGCCGTCCGAGCACCCAGAGCCGCACCAGCAGCTCCGCCACCTACCGCAGCAGCGGTTCGTCTTCCGGCAGCTACCGCAGTTCCTCCAGCTCGGCATCCCGTTCCTCCAGCTCCGCGACCCGTTCTTCCGGCAGTTACTCTTCCGGCAGTTCCCGCAGCAGCTCTTCCAGCAGTTATGGCGGCGGTTATTCCGGCGGCAGTTCCCGTAGCTCCTCCAGCAGCGGCGGATACTCCGGCGGCGGTTCTTCCCGCAGCAGCGGCGGCGGCGGACGCCGATAAGTCCGCACCCCGATGCATCTCTTAATCAAAAACGACATGACCATGAAAAAGATAGCAATTGCAACCCTCCTGGCTTTCGCGGCGTTGTCCGCCGGTGCACAGACCATCGGCGACGCCCTCCAGTTCAGCGAGTATAACTATTACGGCACGGCCCGTACCATTGCGATGGGCAATGCCTTCACCGCCCTGGGCGGCGACCTGGGATCCATCGGCATCAACCCGGCCGGCTCCGCAGTTGCCCGCTATTCCCAGGTGACCATCACCCCGAACATCAGCATCGTCGCGACCGGAGCGCAGTACAGCGCATCCGATGTCGATTTCTCGAGCCCGCTGAAGAGTGACAGGGCCCGTTTCACACTGCCGAACTTCGGTGTCAACGTCTACACCGACCTACGCAAGCGTTCCGGACTCAAGGGTATCTCTTTCGGTTTCGTCGGCAACACGACGTCCAACTACCTGGACCAGGTCACCGCTTTCGGAACCAATCCGTATACCTCTTATCTGGGCCAGATGGCGGCCGGACTGGAAGGCATTTCGTCTTCCGTTTTCGAAAAGAATCCGTATGACAACCCGGATGTTTACTGGAATGAGGTGATCGGCTGGCGTACCGGCATGATCTACAACGAGGACGGCACGGACAATTCCTATATCGCGTCCACCGAAAGGATCTTTGACGACGGCCAGATCCGCACGGGAGGTCCGCTGAACCAGCGCTGGGGCCGCCAGTCCCGCGGCAACCGGATCGACATGGTCCTGAACCTGGGCATGAATTTCTCCGACCAGTTCTACCTCGGCTTCAACCTCGGAATGGTATCCCTGGACATGGAACGCGATGTCTATGTCATGGAAGAAGCGGTTGACCCGCAGGATTTCCCGAACAATTTCGAAGGAACCGACACTTACTTCAGTTCCACGCGCATGCGCAACTATCTGGAAGTCGACGGCAGCGGTATCTATGGCAAGGTGGGCATCCTCTATGTCCCGACTCCGGAACTGCGCCTCGGCGCGGCCATCCAGACTCCGACCGCGATGCATATCCACGAGTACTACCGTACCGTCGGTGAGATCAATTTCACGGACTCCAAGTTCAGCGCCAGCGAGAGTTCCCCGCAGGGAGACGGCGAATACATGCTCATCTCTCCGTACCGGTTCAACCTGGGTGCCGCCTATAATTTCGGCATGGGTGTCCTGAGCGCCGACTACGAGATGGCTGATTTCAGCAGGATGAGATTCCGCTCCGCATTCGAGGGCTATGCTGACAGTTATCCCACCGAGAATGAAGACATCGCCGCGACGTACGGTGCATCCCATGCACTCCGCCTCGGTGTCGAGATCAAGCCGATGCCGGAGTTCGCCATCCGGGCGGGCTACACGTACACGACGCTGCCGGACAAGCAGAAAGACAAAGGATTCGACAACCGTCAGTCCGCCTCCTTCGGCTTCGGATACAACTCTCCCGGTTCCTTCTTCTGCGACGTCGCTTTCAGAGGCAGTTTCGTAAACCGCTACCAGATGCTGTATGAAGACTACGGCTCCGTCATCAGCCCGACGTTGAAGATCAACAACAACCTGTGGGACATCGTCGCCACCTTCGGCTGGCGGTTCTAGAGATTCTTGAGATACAAAATGCTGTCCGGACCTTCGTTGAACAGAAGGTCGACCGCGGACAGATTGGACTGGAAGCCATATTTCCCGGCAAAGACCTGGAAATATGGCTTTTCCAGTGCCAGGTCATGCAGGACCATGTCGGGTTTCTTGGGATGGATGGCTGACCGGTAGTCCTCTTCCGCGGATGGCTCGTAGGACACCGTCGGCTGCAGGTCCACGGAAAGGTGCATCCTGTCGAGCAGGAGACGAATCAGCCGCAGGTCCAGTTCCCAGAGCGTTTCAGGCATGCTTTCCAGGATGGCGAAAAGATCGTCCCGGTAGTCGTCGAAGAACGCTGCGCTTTCATAGGCGGACGCCAGGGCCCGTTCCATTTTCGGAATCCAGGGCGTCGTGTAATCGACGCGGACCTGCGTGACGGGGAGCTGGTAAAGTCCGTCGTCGTGGACGACCGGGACCTGCAGGTTCTCCACGCCGTTCGCCGTCAGGATCCGGCAGCGGTTGCGGTAGGACTGCTTCACGAAATGCTCGCAGGCTTCCAGCCGGACCACGGACGGAAAAACCCTGTCCGGGGACAGGGTGAAATCCTTGGCCGCGGCGGCGAACCAGCTCAGCGGCGGAAGAAAGGCGATGGACAGGAGCATTACTCGATGGGGCCGCGCTCCTTGCCGTCGCTGGCGCGGACGATGCCACGCTTCGACGCACGGATGAAGCGGAGGATGGTGTCCCGCTCCTCGGACTCCGGGAAGCCGGCCTCGACCTTCGCGCAACCGTCGGAGATGTTGTAGCCCTGATAATAGATCGTGTCGTAGATATCCTTGATGTTGCGGATCACGTCGGAGGAGAATCCGCGGCGGCGGAGACCGACGATGTTCACGCCCGCGAAACTGATCGGCTCGCGGCCGCACAGGGAATACGGCGGGATGTCCTTGTTGATCTTGCAGGCGCCGCCGACCATGGCGTGGCAGCCGATCTTGGTGAACTGATGGGCCTTGGAGCCACCGCCGACAATCGCCCAGTCATCCACGTCCGTCTCGCCGGCCAGGCCGACATAACTGACGAGGATGCAGTGACGGCCGATGTTGCAGTCATGGGCGACATGGGCATAACTCATCACCAGGGTGTCGTCCCCGACGCGGGTGACGCCCTTTCCGCTGGCCTTGGTACCGCGGTTGATCGTCGCACATTCACGGATAGTCACGCGGTCACCGATCTCGACATAAGTCACCTCCCCGTCGAACTTGAGGTCCTGCGGGATGGCTCCCACGACGGCACCCGGGAAGATTTCGCTGTCCTTGCCGACCCTTACATAATTGTAAATCACGGCATGGGGATGAATCTTGGTTCCGTCTCCGATTTCGACTTCGTCGTCAATGAACGCATACGGGCCGATCTCGACGTTCTCGCCGATCTTGGCCTTCGGACTGACACATGCCAGGGGATGAATCTTGCTCATGTTATTCTGTTATTTCGCGGTGCCCTCCAACTGTGCCAGGACGGCACGGGCTGCCAGATTGTTGATCGTATGTCCGGGCTTGAACGCCGTGATCCGGGCATTCAGCCAGCCCCCCGCCAGACGCATGTCGCCGATCAGGTCGAGGAGTTTATGGCGGCCGCATTCGTTATCGAAATGCAGCTGCAGGTTATTCAGGTATCCGTTCCCGACAACCTCAAGTCTGGGCAGTCCCATGGCCGTGGACATCCGGTCCAGCTGCTCTTCGGAGACAGGATGCTCGACAATGACGATGGCATTGTCCACATCGCCGCCCTTGATCAGGTTGTTGGCGAACAGGTATTCGATTTCATGGAAGAAGACAAAGGTCCGGCAAACACCGATTTCATGGGCATAGTCCTGTCCCGGCTCCCAGGCGGCGGTCTGGACGCCCAGCACGCGGGACCCGAAATCGACCGTAATGGAATAGGAGGGTTTGTCCGCCGGTTCGACCCGGACCCAAGAACCGGTCTTTTCGTCCCGGATCTCGACGGGTTCAGACAGCGTGCGGTACTTGCGTTCCGCATCCTGCTCCACGAGGGGATCGCCGCCGATGGCCTCCACGTAGAAACGGGCGCTGCCGTCCAGGATCGGAACCTCGATGTTGTCGATGTCGATGATGGCGTTGTCAATTCCCATGCCGGTCAGGGCGGAAAGGATATGTTCCACGGTATTGACGTCTCCGCAGGGACCGGAAAGCCGGGTACTGCGGGCCGTGGAAGTGACAGCGTCCGCACTGGCGGGGATCCATGCATCTTCACCCACATCGATCCGGCGGAAGCGGATGCCGGTATCGGCAGGTGCCGGTTTGACGGTCATCCTGGCAATCTGTCCGGTGTGCAGTCCTTTTCCTTCGAAAGAGTAGGGGTGTGAAAGTGTATATTGGTGCATGCGAATCTTTGTCGGTGTTGTGACCGACAAAGATAAGAAGAAATATTGGATTTCCCGCTATTCCTGCCCCGCCATCTTGAACTTGGCGTAGCTCTTCATGTAATTCCCGATCTCGATGGCGGGAGAGCCGACGAGTTTTAGGCCGGACTTCCTGATGCTCTTCGTCACGCCGGCCTGCGCGGCGATGATGGTCCCGTCCGCAATGGTCAGGTGGCCGACGATGCCGACCTGTCCGGCGAGGATGCAGTTCTTGCCGATCTTGGTCGAACCGGCGATGCCGCACTGGGCGGCCATGACCGTATTGTCCCCGATTTCAACGTTATGGGCGATCTGGCAGAGGTTGTCGATCTTCACGCCGTTGCCGATGATGGTCGATTCCATCTCCGCGCGGTCGATCGTCGTGCCAGCGCCGATCTCCACGTTGTTGCCGATGACCACGTTGCCCAGGTGTTCGATCTTCTCCCAGGTACCGTCTTCCTGCGGGGCATTGCCGAAACCGTCCGAGCCGATGACGGCGCTGGCGTGGATGATCACGTTGTCCCCGATGATCATGCCGGGATAGATGACGACACCGGGATACAGGATGCAGTTCTTGCCGATACGGGTATGGTCGCCGATATAGACATTCTCATAGATCTTGGTATAGTCCCCCACCTCGGTATGGTGGCCGACATACGAGAAGTTGCCCACATAGACTTTCTTGCCGAAACGGGTCGTCAGGAAACGCCGGCAGAACAGGCCGCGGTGACGGCGGTCCTTGCGCTTCTGCGCCGTGACATATTTCAGCAGATCCGCCACGGCGGTATAGGCATTGTCCACCCGGAGCAGGGTCGGAGTAACCGGCTCCTTCGGCTGGAAATCCTTATCCACCAGCAAGATCGTGGCCTTGCAGGTATAGACATACTGTTCGTATTTCGGATTGGCGAAGAAACAAAGTTTCCCGGGTTTCCCGTGCTCAATCTTGGCGAAACCCGTCACAGTCGCCTGCGGATCCCCCTCGACCGTTCCCTTCAAGACCTTTGCCAACTGTCCGGCGGTATATTCCATAGTGATCGTCGTATTGATTCAGTTATGCAAAGTAACTACTTTTCAGTCAAAACACGAAATAAAACTGGCATTTCCACGCCGAAAACGAACGATTTTTGTCCATTATTTGCCGTTATCGCGAATTATTGCTATCTTTGCAAAGTGAAGTTGAGATAGGGGCCAGGACGGTTCCTGTCTTTTTTATATTTTGACTGCAGACATGAACGTACAAGAAATCCGTGAGAAGATCGCTGAAGCCGTCGCCGGAAGGGGCTGCTTCCTCGTGGACGTGAAGGTCAGCGCCGACAATGACATCGAGCTGGCCATCGAATCCGAAGAAGGCACCGTGGTCATGGAAGACTGCGTCGCCATCGACAAGGCATTCCATGAGATCTGGGATCAGGACGTGGAAGACTACGCCCTCACCGTGACCTCCGCGGGTCTGGACCAGCCGTTCAAGGTGCTCCGCCAGTTCACGAAGGCCATCGGCTCCCAGGTCGAGGTACGGCTCAAGGGCGGACGCAAGTTCGTGGCCGAACTGCTGGGCGCCACGGAAGATACCGTGACCCTCCGCTACTCCGCCAGGGAGGCGGTGGAAGGTTCGAAGAAGAAGGTGACGGTCGAACATACCGACACTTTCCCGATGGACCAGGTCAACAGCGTCATGCCGCACATCACATTTGAATAACAGATAAACAAATAATAACAATGGCAGAAGAAAAGATTGACCTCAAAACCGCGTTCGCGATTTTCAAGGATGAGAAGCATATCGACCGTCCGGTCATGATGGGTGTGCTCAAGGATGTGTTCATCACCCAGATTGCGAAGACTTTCGGCAGCGCCGACAACTTCGACGTGATCATCAACGTCGACAAGGGTGACTGCGAGATCTACCAGAACTTCGAGATCGTCGAAGAGGTGGAGAATCCCAACACCCAGATGACGCTTGAGCAGGTTAAGGAAGACT
>JBGUXJ010000081.1:0-7598 GCA_045222055.1 Candidatus Cryptobacteroides sp.
CGGCCTTGTGCAGGTACGGGCTGCGGAAATAGCGCCCGTTGACGAAGAAGAACTGGCTGCCGACGGTCTTCCGCGCCGCGTCCGGGCGGCAGACATAGCCGCTGACCTTGACCACGGACGTCTCGGCGGCCACATCCACGACCTTGTCGACCGCGTTGTTCCCGAGCAGGTCCTGAATCCTGAATTTCAAGGATTTGGCGGCTTTCAGCACATAGATGTCCCGGCCGTTGTGGATCAGGGTGAAGGCAATCTCGGGACGGGTCAGGGCCACGCGGGTGAACTCCTCGACGATGTGCTTGAACTCCACATTGTCGGACTTGAGGAATTTCCGGCGGGCGGGGACGTTGTAGAAAAGGTTCCGGACGGAGAAGTTGCTGCCTTTCGGCGCGGCGACTTCCACCGTGGCGAGGTGACGGGAATCGGCAAATTCCACCTGGCATCCGACGGAATCCTCCTCGCGGCGGGTCTTGAGGGTCACCTCGGCGACCGCCGCGATCGAGGCCAAGGCTTCCCCACGGAAGCCGAAGGTCCGGATGTCCTCCAGGTCCTCCGCCGTCGCGATCTTGGACGTGGCGTGACGTTCGAAGCAGAGCACCGCTTCGTCCGGGGACATGCCACAGCCGTTGTCGATGACCTGGATCAGGGTACGTCCCGCATCGGCAATGACGACCGTGACCTGGTCCGCGCCGGCGTCAACGGCGTTTTCCATCAGTTCCTTGACCACGGACGAAGGCCGCTGCACGACTTCGCCGGCAGCGATCATGTTCGCGATATTGCTGGGCAGGATCCTGATATCCATGCGCTTACAGCATTTGGTAGAACTTCGTGATATAGATAAGGACGATCAACACCAGGATCAGGCCGATGATGCCGATGTAGGTCTGGGCCTTGGTCGAGCCGCGGCGGCGGGAATAATTGCCGTTGCGGAACGCACCCTGGATATAGGAGCCGGGGGTATGGCCTCCCTTCTCCTGGTTCTCCCGTTCGATGCTGCCGTCGACCTTCCCGAACATCTGGCGACGTTCCTCTTCTTCCTGGTCATAGTACATCGGCTTGTAATTGAAGACCCTGTGCTCCTGGTCTCCGAAAAAACTGAATCGTGCCATGGTGTGGTTCGTTATCTTGTAACTAGCAAAATTAGCATAAATTTCCGTATTTTTGCGACAAATACGAATCAGCCATGGGAAAAAGCACCCAAAATACCTGTCCCGTACGGATCGGCCAGGGCTATGACGTCCACCAGCTGGCTCCGGGGCTGCCGATGTGGCTCGGCGGCGTACGGATCGACGCACCTGTCGGATTCGTCGCCCACTCCGACGGTGACGTGGCCATCCACGCCTTGTGCGACGCCCTCCTGGGCTGCCGCGCCCTCGGGGATATCGGCCACCATTTCCCGGATACTTCCGACACGTGGAAGGGAGCGGACAGCAAGGACCTGCTCCGCCGGACCCTCGCGCTCGTCTGCACCGACGGGTGGGAAGTCGGCAACGTAGACATCACCATCGCGCTCCAGCGCCCGAAAATCGCCGCCTATGTCCCGCAGATGCGTTCCGTCCTGGCGGAAATCCTGGGCGTGGGGGAAGACTGCGTTTCGGTCAAGGCGACCACGACCGAGAAACTGGGGTTCGTCGGCCGGTGCGAAGGATGCCAGGTCTGGGCCAGCGCCGTAATCTGGCGGCCGTAACCGGGCCTGTTTCATCTGCATCCAAAGTTTTTGCAAAAAAAATTTGCAGATTGACCAAATAGTTGTACATTTGCAGTCCCAAATGGTAACAGGCGGGAAAATTGAGATATGGTGTAATGGTAGCACTACAGATTCTGGCTCTGTCAGTGAGGGTTCGAATCCTTCTATCTCAACCAACGCACGGTTTTGCGGCCAAGCAGAATCCATGCGTTTTTTTATGAAAGGATGGCGGGGTAGCTCAGCTGGTTAGAGCGTCGGATTCATAATCCGGAGGTCGTGGGATCGTGACCCACTCCCGCTACAAAGTCAACAACATACGCGAGGCGGCAAGTACGAAGCCCCTTGCATCCAGAAAACTCCATCATATGCCTCCGGCGCAGTACCCTGCGGCGGTTTTTTTGTACCATGTATCTCCTCTCTTGAATCAGCAGGGAATGAGTTGAAGCACAAATCATTCTATACCCCAATTCATTTATTGACACACCAATCCAGCATGGTGCACTATGCAACTAATTGTTTATCAATGCAATCCTTAATTCGTCTCCGCCGAATTGACGAGGACGATTCAAGCAAAACATTGATTGGTAATATCTTATAAAACACGCCGCCGCTTCGGGTGCTTCGTAAGTCTGTTTTTTCCAGATTTTATAAACCTTTTGTCTTCCTGTATTGGATGGGAACACCGTCTTTCGTTGCGGTCACGGTATATCCATGCACGCCATCATAGGTTACTCCCTCATCTAACAAAACGCCCGAAGAGATATCGGAAGCCTCGAGACCGATATCGTATGCAGCCCCGACACCGCTATCCGCATCGACCTGTCCCCCGGAAATTTCAATCTTTCCCATCCTTATCTGACAAACCGACCGATTGATGTTTCTTCCCGCACCGATGCCGGGAGCGCCCTCACCGCCAACCGCCTTGACCGTTCCGGTCGTACGGATTACAATGTTCCCGCAATTGTAGGACTCCAGGTTGTAATTGGATGATGATATCTGGGAGGTCCCGATTCCGGCACCGCCGATACCTCCCTGCGCTACGACGCTGACATTTCCGTCGATAACAAGATCGCCCGTTTTAGAGGATGAACCGCCAAAACAGATTCCTGCGCCATGCACCCCGCCAAGGCAATGGGCATACAAGGTTCCATTACCCTGAAGGTGTAGGGAAGAAGCGTAAAAAGCGGATATACCATCGCTCTTTGTAACAATCCTGCATTCCCCCTCCACCCAGACGTAAACATGCTTATTCGCGTTGAACGTGGGCACATTCCTCCCGTTTTCCATATGGATTCCGTCCAGGAAGAGTTTGGAACTATTGCCGGAGCACATAATGGTATGGTCCGTAGGACCGGGAACGGATTGAAAAATGACCTCTTTGGGATTCTGGGCGACAATCGATTCCACGGACAGGTCACGGAGATGAATTACATCCTCATAATTATATCCGGATTCCAGTTCAATGTTATCCTCGGTCATGGCGAAAATGGTCGGCTTGACAGGGAACCTGGCCACGTCTCGCACATCCAGCAAGGATCCGGACAAAACCGATCCTTCGGGGAAGATCCACACCATATCCGCAGTGCGGTTGGTAACCCGCAGGTTGAAAGGGCCAAAGGTCCGGTCGCCGTTCGACAAAAAGGTCTTTATATCAGAGCGGTCTGCAAAAGGCGTTTCGAAAACGAGACGGATGAAGAAAAACGATTCGGCCAGGGAAAGCTTCACGGAAGGATTTCCAAACGTGCATGTCCCGTTCAGTGTCCCGAATCGGTCCACCGCTTCCTTCAGCGAAGCTATGACGGGACCCAGATCATCGTGGGGATCCGGAGCCTGCACCATGACCGGTTCTACAAGCGGCTTCCCGTCATGGGATCGGGAAGGATTGATGCGACAGATCCGCAAGGGCAAGTCAGCGGGCGGGTCTCCTTCGCCCTCGTAATCCAGATATCCGGAAAACGCTGTTTCTCCAGGGAAAACATAGAAGCGGTCATACTTCAAAACCCCGCTGATACCGTCTCCGGTAACGACCATCTGGTCCTGTCTGTCAAAGGGAACGTCAATCGTGTCATGATAACCATCCGGATACGTTTGGGCAAGGGACGGATAAACGACCCGGAGCACAAATTCAATCCGCTTCGGTCCTCCGGCTGGTTCTTCGGACGGTTCTTCCGCAGGAGCGTCTTTTGAACAAGCCGCGACCAACACCAAGATCGCGAAAAGCAGCGTGCGATGATTCATGATCAATGGGATTTCTGTACAAAAATACGTAT
The DNA here is from genome assembly GCA_045222055.1 of Candidatus Cryptobacteroides sp. Classification (GTDB taxonomy): domain Bacteria; phylum Bacteroidota; class Bacteroidia; order Bacteroidales; family UBA932; genus Cryptobacteroides. The sequence continues at coordinate 3,955 of JBGUXJ010000081.1, forward strand.
TTTTGCCAATAAACACACTCCAGCCATGAAACTTCCGTTTAGAAGATCCGTTTCACTGATTTGCTGCTTCTTTCCTTTGCTGCTTGCCTGCAGCAAAGAGCAGAAAGAAGAGCCGGCCCGGATCGTCTTTCCGGAGGCTGTCGATCTGGGCCTTTCCGTCAAATGGGCATCTTTTGACGTTGGGGCGACCCAGCCGGGAGAAGTCGGCTACTTTTTCGCCTGGGGAGAAGCCACACCGAAAGAGAATGAGAAATATAACTGGCACAACTATAATTGGTGCAAATACGGGTCTCAGTCACTGACCAAATACAATTATGACCCGGCATTTGGTGACAATCCGGACTACCGGATCGGCTTGAAACCGGAAGACGACCCTGCCCAAGTCATGTATGGCGGAGACTGGTACGTTCCGACGGTCGATGAAATCAAGGAACTGATAGAGTCTCCGCTGCTCCGCCAATCCGTTGAACGGATCGGATACAAGGATTGCATGAAATTGACAAGCTTGGTAACCGGAAAGAGCATCTTGCTGCCGGCAGGAAGCGTTTGTATGGATACGAGCGGACCGCACGGTGTCAGCGCAGGATTCTTCTGGTCGTCTCAAATCGTGTATTCGCCCAATAATCCCAAACCATACGAGGCGACCTGCGCAGTCATCTACCCCGAGGTCGCATCCAGCACATTCAACACCATGTCGACACAGAAAATGCCCCGCGCATATGGGATGAACATTCGTCCTGTCCTGCGCAAATAACGCGAAAAACGGCTGTTATTCCGACACAACTTTGACGTAGACGAAACCATTGTTGTCCCAGCTCCATTTGTATCCTTCATACTCCGCCGCCTTCGTTTCATAATCCGCAGCAGCAACTTTGAGTGTAAAAATGCCGTCTTTCCCCGGATTGAAGTGGAAACGGAGATTGGGGGGAAATGCAGCAGAACTGAAATCCAGTTCTTCCAGTTTGTTGTAAATGCAAAAGAGATACTGGAGGTTGTAAGCATCCTGCAGGAGGATCTGCTTGATACCGGCCTCTTCGGCCTGGACATTCCATGCGGCAGGTCCCAGTTCCAGCACGGGTATCACGCCGGAATTGTTGGTAATGTGGACGAGTCGGGCAGTTTTCGGTAAACGCAATCCATTGATTTCAATCGACTCCAAGTACAAAAGATCCAATTGGGTATGTCGCAGGTCCAGAGACGGCAGCACACCGCATTTCTCAAGACAAAGATCGGTGAGTTCCGTCGCGTTTTGATAATCGAATACCTTCAAATTCCGTCTTTCGGCATAAAAAGAACGGACGCCCGCCCCAAGAACGACCTCGATATCCACATCCCGGCTGGGACCCGAGATGCCTATAGTGCCCAGATTGAGGTTATGGCTCGCGTCGATACGGGGAATCGGGGAATCGGACACATTGAGTCTTTCCAACTGTTCGTTATGGGAAATATCCAGTGATTCAAACGTACAGTTCCTTATATCAAGTTCCTTCAAGTGGGATAGGCCACCCAAATCTACGGACGTTCCCGTGTTGTCGTTCATGTAAACGACCTGCAGATTGACCAGGAATTGACCACCCTTAAAGGATGGTGGCAACGCTTTGATACTTCCAAAATTCAGTTGCTTGATGGAAATGGCGTCTTCATAGGTAATCCCTCCTTTGGTTCTCGTATAATCCTTCAGGAGGAATCCCGCAAAATATGGGTCGAACTGGTCCGTCAGATCCCAGTCCAGCTTGCCCAGTTGCCGGACGGTGACATTTGTCGCATAGGACGCACCGGAGAGGGAGAAAACCAGCGTAGCTTCCCGCGTATGTGCCACATTCTCAGGCATCCGGACCACGAATCGCCAGTCTCCGCTTTCACCCTTGGCAGCAGGCAGCGTCAACCATTCCTCCGTACCGGCCGGATACCGGACACGGACCTCCCACGCGACATTGACAGAAATGTCCACAGACGCCTCACCCCCGGAAAACGATATATCCTCAAGACTCCCGGAAACGGTTATTTCCGGTATTATCTCTGCTTTCTTGCACGACGACGCTCCTGAAAACACCATCAAAAAGAGCAGCAAGGGAAAAATGCGCCTGATCATCATGTGGTTTTCTAACATCCGGGAATTCCTTTCCCCGAAACAGCACAAAGGTAATAAAATAATTCATTCAAAATCGTTAACTTTGACCGGTATGTCATCTCATTCGTCAATCAAGGCCACTCTCCTGCTGCTGGGAGGTTTGCTGCTGACCGGCTGCGGTTACAGGGCTCCGCTGTACAAGTCCTATATCCCGGAAGTGAACGATTCAACCGCATACCCGGGTGTACGCGCCGGGTACAAGCAGCTTGCCTTCCTGGCCGAGAAGGACACCGGGATGAAGCCGTCGCTGGGGAACACGGTGACTGTGATCAAGGACGGGAAAGAGAACCTGGACATGCTCACGGAGGACCTTCGGAGCGCCCGGATATCCGCCTACATCGAGCCCTACCGCTTCCGGCTGGACACGACGGGCGCCGCCTTGAAGGACATCCTGCAGGAAAAAGCCCAGGCCGGCGTCGACATCCGCCTCATCCTGGACAAGTCCGCCAACATCCGGAAAGACCGCAAGGAACTGCGGAAACTCCGGGATTTCGGAGCCCATGTATACACCTTCAACCGGCCCGCCTTCTGGATGGACCGGCATCTCCCCGGACTGGCCACGCACAGGGACCACCGCAAACTCACGATCCTGGACGGAAGCATCGCCTATGTGGGCAGCCGCAACATCCAGGACAAGTATTTCTTCGACTGGCATGATGTCGACATCCGCGTCACCGGCCCCGTCATCGAGGACCTGACCGAGTCCTTCCGCAGGACCTATTCGCTGGTCAAACTCCGTCCGGATGAACTTTACCTGGCACCGGACCTGGCCGGAACGGCCCGGAAAGACAGCATCTCCGGCAAACGACAGTTCTTCGATGTCCCGATGCAGGTGGTGCCGGAAACCCCGGCGGACCTCAAGTTGCCGATCCGCAACTGTCTGGAATGGGCCATCGGACATGCCACGGATTATTTCTGGTTCTACAATCCCTATACCCCGTCTCCCGCCTCCACGATCAAGGCGCTGGCAGAAGCCGCCCGCCGCGACGTGGATGTCCGGTGGATCGTCCCGGGCGTCAACGATATCGGCCCTGAGAAAGGAATGGCCGAATCCATGTACGAGGAGTTGCTGGATGCCGGCGTCCGTATTTATGAGTGGCAGGAACATACGATGCATGCCAAGCAGTACCTTAGCGATGATTACCTGATGATCATCGGGTCGGCCAACCTGGACAACCTGAGTCTTTTCCTCAATTATGAGATGGTGACGGTCCTGTACGATGAACAGGTCTGCCGGCTGTACAAGGACGTTTTCCTCTCCGACCTCGAGCAGCATTGCGTGGAGGTCTCTCCGGACCAGGTGCACCGCTGGACGCCGTTCCACCGTATCCGTAACTGGCTGATCCGCCGTTTCGGCGGTTTCTTCGGTTAACAGGAAGCCGGCCTCCGGCGCAGTACCCTGCGGCGTTTTTTTCTGTTATTGGAACAGATCCGGGCGGGTCGCCACGAGGCGGACGAGTTCGATCGTGGTGTTGATGCCGAGTTTGCGGAAGATGTTGTTCTTGTGGGTCTC
>JBGUXJ010000082.1:0-7849 GCA_045222055.1 Candidatus Cryptobacteroides sp.
GAATAGAATAAACTTGCCTGAGGATTCACAGCGACAGGTTCCCCGCCGGAACCGTCCATGGCAACTTCCTGGATTTTGTCGCAAGACACAAAAAAGAATACAAAAGCGATGATAGCATAATAACATTTCCTCATCATGCTGTTAAAGATGTTTGTGGCCATGCCCCCTTTGGCCGGAAAACAATACAAAAGTGTGGAGCCATCCGCTTGTCCTGATGGGGTTGTGGAAAGACCCGGTACAGACAAGCAAACTCCACACTCGACTGATATGCCCGAAAAACCCGTAGATTGGGGGGCACGGGTTCCGAGGCTAAGAAGCTCGAGCGGAGTGCCTTCGCGTCCTGTACCTAAAATTTCCACATTTCATCAGGGACGACGAATACACTTCCGTGTATGTAATCGTTATGTACAGCGCAAAGATAAAAGATACCTTGCTATTTTGCAAGGCTCCGATGCAAAAAAGTATCTTATATTATATTCGACGCCTAGGAGATCCGGTTCTCGATCATCCGGGTGATGTACTGCTGGAGGAGGGCTTTCAGTTTCAGGGTAAGGGCTGCGGTGACCTCCGGCTGCGCGTCCAGCAGGTTCTCTTCCAGCAGCAGGTCGGTCTTGAAACGGTAGAGCGCCGTGGGCTTCTGGCCGTCGAACTGGAGCAGCCATTCGCCCTGGAACAGTTGGAAGGTACCGTTCGGCAGGTAATTGACGGCGAACGTGTCCTCGTCCGCCGTGCGGGCCAGGTCGACGCCGAAACTCAGGTACGGCTGGTCATAGCCGAGCCAGCCCATGACCGTGGGCTTGATGTCCGTCTGCTGGGCGATTCCGTCGCGCAGGCCGCGCAGCGAACCGTCCGGCGTGTAGAAGATGATCGGAATCCGGAAACGGCCGCAGTCCGTCTGATATTCAGGCAGGTCCGTCCGGTTGGTATGGTCGCCGGTGATGATGAAGATCGTATCCTCGTACCAGGGCTCCTCCCTGGCCGACTCGAAGAACTTCCGGATGGCATGGTCGGAATATGCGACGCAGCGGTGCATCGGAATCGTCCCGGGATCGAAGGCATTCTCATACTGCGCCGGCACGTTGAAAGGATGATGGGACGACAGGGTGAAGACCGTCGCGACGAACGGAGGGTCCAGTTCATTGATGCCACGCTCGAAGTATTGCAGGAAAGGCTCGTCCCAGATACCCCAGGTACCGTCGTAGTCCGCCTCGTTGCCGTAGGACTCCCGGCTGTACTGCTTCTGGAATCCGGTATTGTTGGCGAAGCCGGCCAGGCCGAGCGACTGGCGCTGCGCCCCGTGATAGAAAGCCGACGAATATCCCTTTTCACCCAGTTCGCGGGCCAGGCCGCGCACGTCGTTCTGGGCATAGGGCGTCAGGAAAAAGGGTTCGATCAGCGACGGCAGGCCGCACATGACCGAAGGCAGCGCCTCGATGCTCACGCGTCCGTTGGCGAAGGAGTTGCGGAACACCAGGGACTCATGCATCAGGGAATCCAGGAACGGCATGTGCGTCGGCTGGGGAAGTCCCTGCAATTCGGTCAGATAGCCGCTGTAGGAAGCGGAAAAGCTCTCCAGGATCAGGATGACGACGTTCTTGGGACGGAAAGCCGTCGTGTCCGCAGGGACATGGACCGGATCGAAAATTGCCCGGGCCTCGTCCTCCGTCTCGAAATAATGCGGGTCGCGGAAAGAGTCGTCCCCCAGGGTCCGGTACATGCTGAATGCCGTGTTGAGGACCACGCCCGCCTGGAGCGGACGGTCGGCATACAGGTTGGCGTCGTTCAGCGCGATCGGCCGGACAGTCACGCCGAAGCCGCCCCGCATCCCGCCGACCACCGGATAGATCACTGCCAGCAGGACAGCGGCATGGACGGCATAGTCCTTCCATCCCCAGCGTCCTTCATGGAACTTCGGACGGCGGTAAAGGAATACCAGGGCCGCCAGCATGGCCAGTCCGAGCAGGACCAGGTACCAGTGGGCGAGGATTTCATGCAGGAAAACTGCACCGAGGTCGTCTCCGCCGAACTGCCGGAAGATGGTGAAGGTCGTCCGCCGGTTGGAGAACGGGAAATAGACGGAATCCGCCAGGTCCACGGCGAATATGATGAAATTCGGTACGACATACAGTCCCTTGACCAGACCCTGCCAGAAATTGCTCTTCCGGAACCGGAACGGCAGCAGCGCCAGCACCATGTACAGCGCGTTGGTGTACATCAGGGCGGATATGTCGAAGCGCAGGCCTCCCCGCATCATCCGGCCGAGAACCGCGCCGGTGACTTCCGGGAACAGTTCCCGGTTGCCGGCGAAGAAAACCAGGCGGCAGACCGTGAACAGGACCAGCGCCAGGAACAGGTTCCACAGGACCGAAAGGAGAGGGTCGAAATACCGTTTCATCATGAAAAAGGAAAAGGGAGTGACACCCGTACGGCCGTCACTCCCAGAAAGTCAGTCCATGACGGACCTTAAAAATTAGTCGCTGAGGGAGAAGCGCTTGAAGGCAACGACCTTGGCCTCCTTATCGGCAGAAGCGATATAGTTGGCGACGGAAATCTTGTTGTCCCAAACGAAATCCTGCTCCTCGAGGGTCTGCTCCTTGAAGAACTTGCCGAGCTTGCCCTTCGCGATGTTCTCGAGCATCGCTTCCGGCTTGCCGGCCATCTTCGGATCCTCTGCCATCTGCTGCTTGTACATGGCGAGTTCCTTCTCCACGAGTTCGGCCGGGCAGTCAGACTTGCTGACGGAGACCGGGTTCATCGCGGCGACCTGCTGGGCGACATTCTTGCCGACCTCGGTGGGAACCTCCTTGTTGAAAGCGACGATAGCGCCGAGCTTGCCGTTGAAGTGGATGTACTGGGCGATGTACGGGGCCTCGAGGGTCTCGTAGCAGGCCAGGACATGCTTCTCACCGGTCTTGCCGGTCTGGGCGGAGATCTCCTCCTCCACGGTGTGGCCGTTGGAGCAGGGAGCAGCCTTCAGGCCTTCGGCGTCAGCCGGGAAAGCCTTGATGGCGGCGTCGGCGATCTCGCCGGCGAGGGCCTTGAAGTCCGGGGTGGCGGAGACGAAGTCGGTCTCGCAACCGAGGCAGACGAGGACAGCCTTGCCACCTTCGATACGGGCGAGGACGGCACCTTCGGTGGTCTCACGGTCCGCACGCTTGGCAGCGACGAGCTTACCTTTCTCACGGATGATGTCGACGGCCTTCTTGAAATCGCCTTCGGCCTCGATGAGGGCCTTCTTGCAATCCATCATGCCGGCGGAAGTCATCTGACGCAGTTTCATTACGTCCTTAGCGGTAATTTCCATAATCGTATTCTTTTTGAGCAAAATTATTCAGCCTTCGCCTCTTCCTCTGCAGGAGCCTCGGCCTCGATCTCGACCTTGGTGCCACGACGTGCACGGAGCTTCTTGCCGGTAGCCGGCTGCTCCTGGACGGGTGCTGCATCAGCCTCTTTCTCCTTTTCGAGCTTCCTTTCGTTCAATCCCTCCTGGATGGCGGCGCAGAGAACATCGGTGATGAGTTCGATGCTCTTCGCGGCGTCGTCATTCGCCGGAATCACATAATCAATCGGAGTAGGATCGCAACAAGTATCAACCATAGCGATAACCGGGATGTTGAGACGGTTTGCCTCCTTGACGGCATTGGCCTCTTTCTGTACGTCCACTACGAAAATAGCTGAAGGGAGACGGCTCATGTCCTTGATGGAACCGAGGTTCTTCTCAAGTTTGGCACGCTGGCGGTCAACCTGGAGACGCTCACGCTTGGCGAGTTTCTCGAAGGTTCCATCCTCTTTCATCTTGTCGATGGTGTTCATCTTCTTGACGGCTTTGCGGATGGTGGGGAAGTTGGTGAGCATACCGCCCGGCCAACGTTCAGTAACACTAGGCATGTTGACACTCTCGGCCTTCTCGGCGACGATGTCCTTAGCCTGCTTCTTGGTTGCCACGAAGAGGATCTTGCGGCCGCTGCGGGCCAGTTCCTTCATCATTTCGGCAGCCTCGTCAACTTTGACGACGGTCTTGTGCAGGTCGATGATGTGGATTCCGTTCTTCTGGTCGAAGATATAGGGAGCCATCTTAGGGTTCCACTTGCGGGCGAGATGACCGAAGTGTGCACCTGCATCAAGCAATTCCTGGAAATTTGTTCTTGGCATTGTTTTCTGTTGATTTTTCTGTTTTCAAAACTGTCCCGGCAGACTGTTTGCCTTTTTGTGCCTGCAGGGCTTTTTACTTCAATCCCGAAGCAGCGGGTATTCCGGTCTCCGGAATTTTTCGCAGTACCGGCAATCCTGGGTAGCTGAGCGCGGATTCACACCAGCGCAAAGATCCGACGGATTTGCAGAACCGGACTGTGGGCGCAAACCAGCGTCAGGCAGCGATTAACGCTTGCTGAACTGGAAGCGGCGGCGTGCACCAGGCTGACCAGGCTTTTTCCGTTCGACCTCGCGAGCGTCGCGGGTGAGGAAGCCGGCGGCCTTGAGGGCGGAGCGGTAAGCCTCGCGATCCACCTCGCAAAGTGCGCGGGAGATACCGAGTCTCAGGGCTTCGGCCTGACCTTTGACTCCACCACCATCGATGGTAGCCTTCACGTCAAACTGACCTGCGGTACCCGTCACCTCGAACGGCTGATTGACGATGTATTTCAGCGTATCCTCGGCGAAATATTCGTCCAGGTTACGGCCGTTGATCGTCACGTTGCCGGTGCCGGCTGCCACATAAACACGAGCCACAGCTGATTTACGTCTTCCAAGGGCGTTGACTGTTTTTTCCATTTGCTCTGTTTAGATTTCGTTCAACTTGATAGTTTTAGGGTTCTGTGCCTGGTGCGGATGCTCGGGACCTGCATAGATGTACAGGTTGCCAAGGAGCTTGTCACCAAGACGGGTCTTCGGGAGCATACCCTTAACAGCTCTCCGGACCAGTTCGGTAGGCCTCTTTGCCAGGATCTCGGCAGGCGTCGTGAAACGCTGGCCACCCGGGTAACCGGTGTAGCGCGTATAGACGCGTTCGGTCATCTTGTTGCCTTTGAGGGCGACTTTCTCGCAGTTGACGACGATGACGTTGTCACCGCAGTCCACGTTCGGGGTGAAGCCCGGTTTGGTCTTGCCACGGAGGACAAGGGCCACGCGAGAAGCCAGACGACCAAGTGCCAGATCAGTAGCATCAATGACTACCCACTCTTTCTTGACAGTCGCCTTGTTCAGCGAAACTGTTTTGTAGCTAAGTGTGTCCACTGTCTTGATCTTTAATGGTTTATACTTAAAAAATGCGATCCCTACACTTTATAGGGACCGCAAAGATAAGAAGAATTTGGATTTTACGCAAATTTAAGCACCTACAAGCCGATTTTACATCGACAGGACGGCGAGCACGTCGATCAGTTCCTTGTTGATGGGCTTGTCCATCTTGATGGCACGCTGGATCGGCACATAGACGATCTCGTCGTTGGAAATGCCGACCATGATGTTGCGCTGGCCCTCGAGCAAGGCCTCGATGCTGGCGTATCCGAGACGGCTGGCCAGGATACGGTCATACGCGCTCGGGGTGCCGCCACGCTGGAGATGTCCCAAGATCGTCACCTGCACGTTGAACTGCGGATACTCATTCCGGACGCGGTCGGCATAGTACAGCGCTCCGCCCAATCCGTTCTTCTTCGCCTCGGACACAAGGACGATCGAACTGTTCTTGCTCTTGCGCATGCCGCGGCCGATGAATTCCGCCAGCTGGTCCACGTTGGTCTGGTCCTCGGGGATGATCGCCGCCTCGGCGCCGGAGGCGATGGCGCTGTTCTGTGCCAGGAAGCCGGCATCCCGGCCCATGACCTCGACGAAGAAGATGCGGTCGTGGGAATTGGCCGTATCCCGGATCTTGTCCACGCACTCGACGATGGTGTTGAGCGCCGTGTCATAGCCGATCGTATGGTCGGTGCCGTAGAGGTCGTTGTCGATCGTGCCGGGCAGGCCGATGATCGGGATGTCATACTCACGGGCGAACTGCTGGGCTCCGGTCAGGGAACCGTTGCCGCCGATGACGATCAGCGCGTCGATGTTGTGCTTGACCATGTTTTCATAGGCCTGCTTGCGACCTTCCGGTTCCAGGAAAGCCTTGCAGCGAGCCGTCTTGAGGATCGTTCCGCCGCGCTGGATGGTATTTGACACGGAAGAGGAGGTGAATTCCTTGAACTCTTCGTTGATGAGACCTTCATAGCCGCGATAGACACCCACGACTTTCATCCCATTGTAGATGGCCGCGCGCGTGACGGCACGGATGCATGCGTTCATGCCCGGGGCGTCTCCGCCGGAGGTCAGGACGGCAATTTTCTTGATTTCTCTCATATCGTTGTCTGTTTTGTCGTTTCACAATCCATATACGGAAGCGGATTCCGTGAGCGGGGTTTCTCCCCACCGGTCGGCGACCTGGTCCAGCAGGTCGAAGATCACTTGCGGATCTTTCTCCGTCACCAGCCGGATGCGTGTGTCCTTGAAGTCCGGCAGGCCCTTGAAATAGCAGCTCAGGTGCCGACGCATTTCAAATACACCTGTCACAGGGCCCTTGCAGTCCAGCGACAGTTGGAAATGGCGCTTGGCCAGGGCCACCCGTTCCCGCACGCCCAGGGGCGGCAGTTCCTCTCCGGTCTTCAGGAAATGCTTGATCTCCGTGAAGAGCCAGGGATGGCCGAACGAGGCCCGTCCCACCATGATCCCGTCGACGCCGTAGCGGTCGAACGCTTCCTTCGCCTTCTCGGCGGAATTGATGTCCCCGTTCCCGATGATGGGGATATGCATCCGGGGATTGGCCTTGACTTCCCCGATCAGGGTCCAGTCGGCCTCTCCCTTATACATCTGGCAACGGGTCCGGCCATGGACCGTCAGCGCCTGGATGCCTGCATCCTGGAGCCGCTCGGCCAGTTCCACGATAATTTTGGAACTGTCGTCCCAACCCAGCCTCGTCTTGACCGTAACGGGTTTGTCCACCGCCTCGACGACGGCCTTGGTGATGGCCACCATCTTGTCCGGCTCCCGCATCATGCCGCTCCCGGCGCCCCGGCCCGCGATCTTGCTGACCGGACAGCCGAAGTTGATGTCGATCACGTCGCAGCCATGCCCGCCGGCGATCTCCGCCGCCCGGTCCGCCATGCGGGCCGCATCCACCATCGCCTCGGGAATATTCCCATAGATCTGGATGGCGATCGGCGCTTCCGCCTCGGAGGTGCGCATCTTGGCAATGGCCTTGGCCGCATCCCGGATCAGCCCGTCCGACGAGATGAACTCCGTATATACCATATCGGCCCCGCATTCCTTGCAGATGATGCGGAACGAGGCATCGGTCACGTCCTCCATCGGTGCCAGCAGCACGGGACGCTCCCCCAGGTCGACATTACCGATTTTCATAGCAGGGTATGTCAGAGTATTTCAGTATGTCCCCGTCGGAGGGCGGAAAGCATCTTCTCCTCGAAGACCTCCTGCTCACGGTCGGTCAGGAAAGCAACCTGGATCGGGACCTGGAACAGGCGCTCCCGCAGCATGTCCGGTACCTTTTTAATATCGCGCACGCGCTGTGCGTCTTTTTCCGTCGTCACGACGACCGCTGTCGGGTCTTCTTTCGCCGCGGCGGCGATTTTCTTGAAATCCGAAGAAGTGTACCGGTAGTGGTCCGGGAAAGCGAACCGCTTGACAATCTTGTACGTGTCGGAAAGATAACGGCGCAGCGGAGTATCCTTGGCAATGCCGGAGAAGAGGATGGCCATCTTCGAATAGACATACCGGGCGTTGCCCTCGTCCGGATAGACGGACTCGAGCGGGCAATAGTTGATCGAAGTGAAAAGGATGGTCATCTTCTTGCCGCCCCGGC
>JBGUXJ010000083.1:0-9652 GCA_045222055.1 Candidatus Cryptobacteroides sp.
GCGGTCCCACGGACCTGCGGGAGCTCGAGCCCGTGAGTCCGGCCATCGTCCAGGGCTGGTGGAACGGTACCGAAGGCGGCACCGCCCTCGCCGAAGTCCTCTTCGGTGACATCGCCCCGTCCGGCAAACTTCCGTTCACCTTCCCGGCCAAACTGGAAGACTCCCCGGCCTTCGCCCTCGGCAACTTCCCGGACAAGACCCAGGGTGGTGACCTGTTCACCCTGATGTACCGTCAGGACCGCACCCAGATGACCCGTGAGCAGATTCAGGAAATGATGGCCAAGATGCCGAAACCGACCTCCAAGTATACCGAGGGCTCCCTCGTGGGCTACCGCTGGTTCGACACCAAGAACGTCAAGCCGATGTACGCTTTCGGCCACGGTCTCTCCTATGTCGACTTCGGCTACGGCGCCATGAACGCCTCTGCCTCCAAGAAGTCCGTCAAGGTCACCTTCACCCTCACCAACAACGGCAGCATGGCCGCTGACGAAGTCGCCCAGCTCTATGTCCGCCGCCTCGACTCCTCCGTCGAATGGCCGTACAAGGAACTCAAGGCCTTCGAGCGCGTCAGCCTCGCCGCCGGTGAGACCAAGACCGTCACCCTCGAAATCCCCATGGAAGACCTCCGCTACTGGAATGTCAACACCAACGCCTGGACGCTTGAGCACGGCAAACTCGAACTCCTGCTCGGCTCCGCTTCCGACGACATCCGCCAGAAAGCCGAAGTTACCATCTAGCTGACATCACAGCTTTTTTCACAAAACACAACATTGCACGGAGGCCGGAGAACTCTTTCCGGCCTCCATTATTCAAAACAAATCATGAAAAAACTTCTTACATTCATCCCTGCCTGCTTCCTGCTGATGCTGTCCTGCGGGCCGCGCCCGGCCGCGGAAGTCGAGAAAGTCGACCTGTTCACCGAGGTCGGAGACAACGGACTTCTGGTCGATGCCCTGGAAATCACAGTCAAGGACGGCCGTTCCCTCAAGGGACTCAAAGCCGAGGACTTCGACTTCGTCAACAACGTCTGTGGAACCTTCATCGATCCGGAGACGGGACAGGCTCCGGCCGACTACATCGATGACCAGATCACCGTCACCCGTAACAAGAATGTCCTTCGGATCGAAGCGAAACCGTTCAATGTCAACGGAAAGAACGGAGAGCGCTTCCGCCGCATTCCCTGGGAGCTGCATTGTGCCGTCGATACGGCCCTCAACGTACGGGGCGACCAGATCAGCGGCGAACGCCACATCGCGGTCCTCGACGATTGCATCAAGGGCAGTTTCACCTTCGCCGGCCTGACCCGAGAATACATGCTCTACCTTCCGAAAGACGAAAAAGGAAATGTCATCCCGAACGTGCCGCTCATGGTCTGGCAGATCGGCGGCGGAGAGTATAACCGGGACATGATGACTGTTGCGACGGCCAACCGCTGCCTTGTTTCCCTGGCGAAGGAAGGCATCCCCTGCGCCGCTCTGGTCTTCGCCATCGCCAATCCGAACTACTCCTACAGCGCATCCTTGTTCCCTGAGAAGATCGAACTGATTGACCGGAACAATGCGCTCCAGATGGCGTTCATCGACACCCTGATCGAAGAAGGGAAAGTCGACGGCAGCCGCCTGTACTGCGCCGGTGCCTCGAGCGGCGGCGGCTGCACCATGCGGTTCATGATGCAGTTCCCCGACCGGTTCCGCGCCGCCATCCCCTGCTGCGCCATGGATCCGATCGTTCCGATCCATATGGTGGAAGAGAAATATGAAGGCCAGTTTGCCGACGACATCACCAAGGCCTTCCAGGGACAGGTCTATAAATGGAACGGGACCGACATGGCCCTCGCCGACATGGATACCGACGCCTTCGTCAAGCTCCCGATGTTCTTCGTCCATGCCGCTTCCGACCGCACCTGCAAGGTCGCCAGCACCTATTCTTATTTCGAGGCACGCAAGCGTCTCGGTGCCAAGGATGACCAGATGAAGATCTATTCCGACGAGGAGATGGCGGCATACGGCATTCCGGTCATGATCGCCCACTTCTCCTGGGTCCCGCTGCTGGACGATTATTCCGAGGGCAGCCCGATGCGCTGGATGCTCGCGCAGAAGTAATCGGTCACTACTTGACAGAAAAGCCCGCCGGAGCGATTCCGGCGGGCTTTTCCGTTTTCAAGAGTCCGGTATTCTATCGGAACAACAGCGGCAGCAACTGCTGCAGGTTCCTGCGCCAGGAACGCCAGTTGTGTCCGTCTCCGGAGTCATAGTACGTGTACGGCATTTTCGCACGGTCCAGGGCCTGCATGAGCCCCTGCGCGCTGCGTAGCGCCATGTCCTTGTTGCCGGCGCCGATCCAGAACAGGTCGTAACCCGTCTTCTTCAGCGGAGCGAGCTGCGCATCCGCCGCGTCGGGAGAACCGCCCATGATGCCGGAGCCCATGAACGCGATTCCGCCGAAGAGACTCGGATAATGTTCCAGGATGTACATCTCATACACTCCGCCCATGGAGACACCGCAGACGGCGCGGCCGCTCTGGTCCTTCCGGACGCTGTAATGCGTCTCGACAAAAGGAATGATGTTGTTTACCAGGTCGTTGACGAATTCGCCGCCGCTGGCACCCTGGGGCGTCCGCATCAGTTCGAAATGGCTTTTCGCACCCGGAATCGGATTCAGGATGTGCGGGCCGGCCCACTGGTTGGGCATCGCGTTGAGCAGGACGATGACCATCGGCACTGCCTCCCCTGCCGCAATCTGGTGCGCGGCAATCTGCGGAAGGCGTCCCATATCAACCCAGGTGTCCTCATCGTCGCCGCCGCCGGGAATCATGTACAGGACCGGATAGGTCTTCGAGGGATCGTAACCCTCCGGAAGCCAGACATTCAGATGCCGGCGGCCGCCATACTGCGGCGACATGTACCAGTGGCTGACAAACGTTCCGGACGGTACATCGGCGAATGTCAGGTTACGGCTTCCTTCACCGGAGATCAGGAAGGAGTTGAAATACTCGGAGTAGTTGCAGACCAGGTGCAGGTTGTGCGGATCCAGCACGCGGACGCCATCCACCTCGAAATAATAGAAATAGAAATCGGGGGCGAGGTCGCGGACCGTCCAGGTCCATTCACCGTTCTCCCCGCGTTCCATGGCGACGTTGCCGCCCAGGTTGTATTCGTTGACGCCGGGCAGGAAGTCTCCGTACACGCGGACTTCACGGGCGCTGTCCGCCTTCAGGTGGAAGGTGACGGAAGTGCCGTCGACGATGGGTTCATACCGGCTTCCGGGATACTGGGCGACCGCAGGAACGGTCAGCAGCAAAGCGACGGCTGCAATGAGGATTTTGTTGTTCATATGAAAAAGAGGTGGCGGAACGGCCGCCACCTCAAAGATAAGAATTTCAGCGGGGAAAAGAATGGATTATCTGCCTTCCCAGCCCTTGTTCTGGGTCATGCCGTCGGACTGCTTGTTCAGTTCGATATAGGTATAAGGGATCGGGAAGAGATCAAATGCGATTTCCTTGGTATCCTCAGCCCAGCGACGGATGTTCGGATAGACCTCGGCACCCGGACGGGCATGATACATACCGTAATCCCAGATACGCTTCTTCCACTCGTCCGGCTTCATGCGCAGGAAGGTCGCCCAGCGGAACTCTTCGTAGAGCAGCTCACGGCCACGCTCGTCAAGAATCGTGTCGATGGTGACGGTGCTGAACGGATTCGCGTTGGCACGCGCACGGACGGCATTGACGGCCGCGGTCGCACCACTGGTGTCACCGCTGCGGAGCAGGGCCTCGGCGAGGAGGAAGTAAGCCTCGGCGGAACGGGCGGCATAGCGGGAACGATAGAAGTTGACATACCGGCCGAACCAACCAGCCGGCTGAGTCATGTCGTAATCCCACACGCTGAACGGGGTCTCCTTGTACCAGATCGGGAAGAAGATACCGGAGAGCTCCGGCGTGGAGTGGTCGATATATTCCCAACCCAGTTTCTGCTCATAGTAGTCACTGTTCTCGTCGCAGCAAAGGAATGTGGTCATGACGGTAACATCTTCGATGTAACGGAGATCCTTGCCCAGAGAGTTGTTATTGTGTTCATCATCCCACATGGTGTAGGAAGCGAACCAGGTCGGGGTGCTCTGCGCCCAGCCGGTACCACCGAGGAAAGCCGGGCTCATCTCACCGCCGTATTTCTGGGAGAAAGCCTTCCAAGGACCGGCAGCCACTTTGGGATTAGACTGATTCTTATATTCAGCAGCCCAGGTGTAGTCCTGGATGGCAGGAGTCAGGCCGAGGGTGCAGTTGCGGCGACCGCCGTTGACATTGTACTGTGCATAGTTCGGAGCGGAAACCATGACCCACACGGCCTCGGTATTTGCCGGGCTGATGATGTTCTGGGCCACGAAGAGGTCAGACATCACATTGCCTTGGAGGTATTCGTTCGGAATGCCGTTCTGGCTGCCGGTAGCACCCGCGTTACGGACACCGAAACGGTTCGTCATGAGCGGGTGGTGTTCGGTGACCTCACGGGCATACTTCACTGCCTCGGTGAAATCCGCATTGCTGTTGGCATCCACGCCACGGGCCAGATAGGCCTCCGCGAGGTACATGGCGGCTGCACCCTTGCCGGCGCGGCCGTATTCCGTACGGACATCCCAAGGAAGGACGTCGTATGCGGCTTTCAGGTCGTCGATCACGGCACCGTAGGTCTCGGAACGGGTGGCACGGTCATATCCCCAGTTCGGAGTCTCGACATACTCGAGGACCAGCGGAACGCCGCCGAACAGTTCGCCCAGACGGAGATAGGAGATACCGCGGAGGAAATGGGCCTCGGCGGCGACGCGCTTCTTTTCAGCGTCGGAAGGCCATTCGACGGCATCCATCTTCAGCAAGGCGAGGTTGGCATAGGAGATAACCCGGTAGAACTTGTCCCAGAGGCTCTTCGGCAGACTGGCAGAAGTGGACCAGGCGGCCTCGAAGTTGCTCATGTGGGAACCGGCGCCCAACTGGAATTTGTTGTCGGTCATGTCGGTACCGGTGGAAGTGTTGTAAGCGAGACCCTGACCCCAGTCGTTCGGGAAGAAGAGTTCCTCGAACTCATAGTATCCGGTCAGCAAGGTGTTGAGCACCTGGTCGCTCTTGTCATAGGCGTTGGCGATGGTAAGTGCGGCCTTCGGTTTCTCCGTCAGGAATTCCTTGTCAGATTCGCAGGAGACTACGAAACCACTCAGAAGGACGGCACTGGCAAGTCCAATGATATAATTGATCGTTTTCATTTCTTACGCAAATAACAATGATTGATTAGAACGTTACGTTGAAACCGAGCGTGCAGGCACGGGGAACACCCAGACCATAGCCGGAACGGTTCTGCGGATCACTCATTTTCCAATGAGGGGCAATGTAGAAGAGGTTGCGGCCGGAGAGGGTCAGGCGGGCGCTCTTCACACCGATCTTGTTGGCAAGCTTGGAGAGATTGTAGGAGACGGAGATGTCCTGCAGGCGGACATGGCCATAGGAATTGTAGACCTGGTACTTGCTCTCATTGACATTCGGGGCCGGATAGGTGTTCTTCGGCTCCTGCTTGGTCCAGAACGGGATGTCCCATGCGGTACAGGCAGCCGTCGTATCGAAGGTCACATAAGCGAAGGTGTTGTTGGCAAGGCCGTAGCCGTTGCCGCCGAAGATACCCTGGACCAACATGTAGAACTGCCAGTTGCCATAGCGGAGGGTATTCGCCCAGGAAAGGCGGAAGTTCTCGTCGGAGGAGCCGAGGATCTTTCTGTCCTCCGGAGCCGGGTTCGGAGTCTCGTTGCCATTGGCGTCCAGGAAAATCGGACGGCCTGCATAGGTACCATCCTGATAGATGCCGTGGTTGCGGTAGTCGAAGATGACGCTCAGCGGCTCACCGAGGAAGTAACCCTTCACGACATCGTCCTGACCGTCACCGTAAAGGTCGACGAGTTTGTTGCGGTTCAGCGAGAACACGAAGTCGGAAGACCAGGTAAGCTTGGAGTTCTTGACATTGACCGTGGTCAGGTTGATTTCAACACCCTTGTTGTCGACCTGGCCCATGGTGGCGTCCTGGGAGTTGATACCCGTCGTCATGACAGGGATCGGACGGTTGAAGATCTGGTCGGTCGTCTTGGAATAGTAGGCGTTCAGGTCGATGTGGATCCGGCCCTTGAGGAAGTCAGCCTCGAAACCGCCGTTCCAGGAAGTGGTGGTCTGCCAGCCGAGGGAAGGGTTGCCGAGCTTGGAAAGCCGCTGGCCCCAGTGGATGTTGCCGCCATAGTAGTTCGGAATGTTGCCGCCCTTGGCCACCGCGATGGTGGAAAGGGTGCCGTAAGGAGAGAGGGTCTGGGCACCGTTCTTACCCCAGGAGATCTTGAGCTTCAGGAAGTCCAGCCACTTGATGCCTTTCATGAACTCTTCGTTGGTCGCCGTCCAGGCTGCACCGAAGGCCGGGAAGTTACCCCACTTCTTGTCCTCACCGAAAACGGAGGAACCGTCACGACGGAAGGAAGCGTTGAAGTGATAGGTGTCACGATAAGAATAGATCAGACGGGCCAGGTAACCTACGTCGGTATGCAGCGAATAAGACGGATTGGTGATCGTCTTGGAGTCGGCGTTTGCCAGACCGTACCAGCCGGTGATGGTGTTGCCGGCGGCGACGAAACCGGTACCGCTCTCGGATTCACCGGTGGATTCGGCGCTGTCACGGGTATAGACCAGGGAGGCGCTCACGTAATGCAGGCCGAAGGAACGGGCATAGGAAAGGATGTTGTCGATCACCCAGTTCTCGGAGAGAGAGCTGGAGATGGAACCGTTCGCATTGGACAGGTTGTAATATTCGGGAGTCTGGCCGATACCATCCCAGTCGTTCGCCAGGAGAACCGGGGTGATGTCCTCGTGGGTGAAGCTGTAGTTCTTGGACTGGACCTTGGTATAGGAAGCGTTCATGCGGAAGTTCAGGCCCTGGACCCACGGAATGTTGATGCTGACATAGCCGCCGAGGTTGAGGTTGAAACGGCGGTTGTCCTTGTCGCGGGCATACTGGGTCTCCCACAGCGGGTTGACGGAAGAACTGTTGACACCTTCGACATAGTAGCGGAGGGTCTTGCCGTCCGGGAGATACGGCTCCATGTACGGAGACTGCTTGAGGGTGGTGCTGGCAGCGACATGGTCATCCTTGGAATTGGTGTAGGCCATGTTGGCGCCGATCTCGATGCTCTTGTTGATATGGGTGCTCAGGTTCATCGAGACGTTGTTGCGGGCAAACTCGTTGCCGACGGTCATACCACGCTGGTTGGAACGGCCGAGGGAAACATAGTAGTTGGAATTCTGGGTACGGCCGGAGAAACTCAGGTTATAGTTCCGGGTGTAACCGATCTGATTCACCATGTCATACCAGTCGGTGGTCTTGCCGGCATCGTAGTTGGCCTTCTCCAGGAAGGACATCCAGGAAGTGTCGGTCAGGTCGTCCACACCCAGGCGGGCGTTGCGGTATTTGATATAGTTCGCAGGAGAGAGGAACTTCTGGCGATAGGAAGGAGCGGAGAACTGGTGGGAAGTGGAGAAGTTGATGGTCGGCTTCCCCTCCTCGCCCTTCTTCAGGGTGATCATGATGACACCGTTCGCAGCCTTGGAACCGTAAGCGGCCAGGGAGGTTGCATCCTTCAGGACGCTGATGGATTCGATGGAGGTCTGGTCGATATCCTCGAGGTGACCGGTGAAGATCACACCGTTGACAACGAGCAGCGGTTCTTCGGAAGTGGAACCGACGGAGCGGCGGCCACGGACGCGGATGCTCGCGCGGGAACCGACGGACTGGGATTCAGCACCCATGTTGACACCGGACATACGGCCACGGAGCATGTCGGAGACGTTGCTCAGGCCGAGGTCGGCGACCGGGGAATCCTGCATCTTCATGACGTCCACGGAACCGGTGAAATTCTTGGCACGGGTGGTACCGTAACCGATGACGACGACGTCATCGAGGATTTCCTGTGCGATGGACAGGCGGATGGTGAGGTCCGTCTTGTCACCGACGGTCACTTCGACATCGTCGTAACCGACGCTGGAGACGACCAGCACGTCGCCGGTGTTGCAGCTGAGTTCGAATTTGCCGTCGATGTCGGTGGCTACACCATTGGTCGTACCTTTGACCATGACAGCGGCGCCGATGACGCCCATGTCAGTATCATCGATAACGATGCCCTTGACGACGACTTTGTTCTGGGCGAACAGCAGCGGAAGGCTGAGGGCGAACCCGCAGACGACCGAGGCCAATCGCTTGAGAAGTTGTTTTTTGTTCATCTTAATCGTGTGATTAATTGAGGTTAATAATATGGTTGTAGTGTTTGATTCATGATCTGCCAATACACCATCGCAAATTTATGCAGAATCCCCTCCACGGATACCATAATAAAGAAAGTATGTTTGCCCCCATGTTAAACGATACAACCCAAACGACAATCAGGTATGCAGAATGTTAAAATCTGTCTATATTTGTACAGAAACGATAACGATTGTCATGAAAAAGATCCTGATTCCAGTCTTTTTGCTCCTTTTTCCCCTCCTTCACGCGCAGAACGCACCGATGCCCAGCCAGGACCACCTGTCCAATCCGCTGGTCAGCTGCATGACGGAAGACGGGTCGGGCAACATATGGATCGGGACGTCCCGCGGACTGAACAAGTACAACGGCAGTTCCTATATAGTATATTACCAGGAAGAGAACGGTCTCCTCGACGATTTGATCACGTCCCTGTGTACCGATGCGGACGGGACCTTGTGGGTCGCCACCGGATCCGGCATCCAGGCCATCCGCCGGAACAAGGTGGATCCAACCATCCAGATCCGGTCCAACCGTGTCAGTCATGTCAGGGTCTGGGACGACGGCCATCTGCTGTTTTCCAACCGGGAAGGGTTGTTCATGGCTGACAAGAAAACAGGAGAGATCCGGCCGGTCTATCTGGACCGCCGGCTGCTTTACAACCGGTTCCTGATCACGTCGGACAGGCATATCTGGATCCGCAATCTCAGCACGGGCAACCTGATCGTCCTCGACTCCGGGTTCCGGATCTGCCGAGAATTCCAAGTCAGCGGTCACGACATAGCCGGCGGTTACGAGTATCCCGGAATGGGGATATGTCTGTTTACGACTACCGGAATCCTGTGCTTTGGGCCAGACGGGACCCCCGCGCAGTTGCCACAATACCTTACGGACCTGACCAGGGGCCGGAACGTCCTGTTCATGTGCGGTGACGATGAAGTCACCTTCCTGGGTATCCATAACGAAGGAATCTTCTCGGTCACGGGCGGCGAAGTCCGGAAGGAATGGGAGTTCGAGACACTGGGCGATACCGGTCAGCACATCAGTTTCGTGACCCAAGACAACCTGTGGCTCAGCAAAGGCGGACAGGAACTGTCCAACTATTATCGCCACATGGATGAATACAGCATCCAACGTCCGGCTCCCTTCTCCGCAGATGCGCTCAACATGTTCTATCCGCTCGGGAACGGATATATCCTGGTCATTACGAACAAGGGCGTTTTCCGCCAGCATATCGGGTCCGGATCCTATACGATTCTCAAAGGTGACGGCATCGATGGGAACGACAAGTTGGGCATCACCTTGCGGGACAGGTTCGGGAACCTGTGGATCCAGCATAA
>JBGUXJ010000084.1:0-11124 GCA_045222055.1 Candidatus Cryptobacteroides sp.
CCGTGGTGAGGGCGTCGACGAATGCCGGCGCCTGGTCTCTTGCCCGCAGGAACTTCCTCCTGGGGAACCGGCTTCCGCCTGGGGAACCGGCTCTTACGCTGATCCCGGGCGTTCCGTCCGGATTCCGCTTGTGCGTGATGCGGAGCAGCGTCGTCCCGCCGTCCGGAGCATGGGTCACGAAACGCATGTCACAGCCATACCGTTCAAGGTCTTCCGCGATCTTCTTCCCCTGAGGAGAATCGTCCAGGCAGGCCTGCGGATAGGTCTCCAGTCCGAAACTTGCGAGCAGGCACATCACGTTGCCGCAGGTGCCGCCCGCTTCCTCCGCGACGACCTTCTCCGTAAAGCGTTTCCCGGCCGGTCCGTCCGGATATTCCCGGACCACGATCGTATCCAGGTTGTAAATGCCGGAACCGACGCATCGTGCGACGGGGCCGTCGTCGATCCCGAACATCTCCCGATGCAGTTCTTCCAGGATATCCTCGCGGATGGGAATGCCTGATGCATCGCCGATGACTGCATCGACGGAACACCTGGGACAGAGGACTGTCCTCCCGTGACGGTCCGCTATCCATTCATCGGCAGATACTTCCGAAGATGGGAAAATGCTCCGGCAACAGTAGCATCCGCAAAGCTTGCTGTTCCTGACGGATTCCAGGTTCTCGAAGGATGCCTTACCTGCCAGGTCATAGTACCTTTCAAATTTCTTCTCGGTCATACGATGTTTTTTATCTATATACCAGATCGGATCCGGATTCTTTCATCGGCTGCCTTCACGCGTGACAAAGATGACTCTTTCTCTTGACAAGTTCTTCCGGGTTCGTTAAATTTGTACTGTTTTCAAAATCGCCATGACAATGGAAGAAAATGTCGACATGAAGTATTGCCAATGCTGCGGAATGCCGCTGTACGATGATGGCATCATCAGTCTCAATCCGGACTATACCCTGAACCGGGATTATTGCAAATGGTGCTACTATGACGGGAAGTTCGCTTATAAAAGCAAAGACGCGCTTCTTGACTTTATGATGGAACATATGCCCAATCCGGATAACCTGCCGGAGGCGGAAAGAAGAGCTTTATTTGACAAACAACTTTCACAACTTAAGCATTGGAAATGAAAAGAATCCTTATCGTTTTGGCTGCCTGCCTGGCACTCCTTTCCTGCAGTCAGCCGCAGGAGAAGAAAGAGATCGCCTTCGTCAGGGATTTCTATGAACATGTACTGGGCAACAAGCAGATGACTGACAAGTATCTGCAGAAGACGCTGTCCGAAGATGTCCTGAACGCTATCTGGGAGACGGAATACGAGGATACCTACTCCTTCTGGGTGTTCCGGACCGGCCTGCAGGACGGCCCTTCCAGCGTGTCTTCCGTGGAATCAATCGAGCCGCTGGGGGAGGGATGGTATCGTGTGACCTATTCCGATCTGGGCAACCCTGGCGTGACGGATGTCCGCGTGTCCGACGGGCGCATCTGCGCTTATAGGATGCAAAAGGAGGAAGATACCCCCATCGCTGCGATCCAACGGTACATGACTGAGGTCGGTTCCCACTATGCTCCCGGTGATCACTGCATCCCTTACTGCCTGACTGTCAGGGAAGAAACGGAAGATCCTGACGATATCCGGATATGGGGCGATTTTTGGGTGGAAAACTACAACCTGGAAGGCGATACCCTCAAGTCCGTCTCCGGCGGCAGCCATCCCGGATGTATGCATGTCCGGAAGACCGATGATGGCTTCGAAGTCACGGCGTTCGATGCAGTCGGCGACGGCTCCGATTTCAATCCTACGGCCAAGGCCATTTTCGGCGACCGCTACGATGCTTTCATGGCCCTGCATTCCGACGATGATGCAAGGCGGGCAGCCCGAGCAGAATCCATCCTCGACTACGCGTCCGCCAATGACCTGGATATCGCTTATTATCAGGATTACGGTTGGCCTGCCGTGAAAATCAAGTAAATACGGTCATGGAGAACCACATCCCGAGAGAGGCAGCCGTTGAGCTGCTGAGAAAGTACAACAAGGAACCGTTCCACCTGCATCATGCCCTGACGGTGGAGGGCGTCATGCGCTGGTACGCCAGACAACTGGGCTTCGCCGAGGAGGAGGATTTCTGGGGAATCGTCGGGCTGCTGCATGACATCGACTTCGAGATGTACCCCGAGGAGCATTGCATCAAGGCCCCCGAACTGCTGCGGGAAGACGGGGTCGGCGAAGAAATGATCCACGCGATCTGCAGTCACGCCTACGGGATGCATGTGGACGTGAAACCTGAGCACACGATGGAAAAGGTGCTCTTCGCCACCGATGAACTGACCGGACTGATCGGAGCCGCGGCCTTGATGCGCCCGTCGAAAAGCGTCCAGGACATGGAACTGAAGTCCCTCAAGAAAAAATATAAGGTAAAGACTTTTGCCGCCGGCTGCTCACGCGAAGTAATCGAGCAAGGCGCCGAAATGCTTGGCTGGTCACTGGACGAGGTCTTGCAGAAGACCCTGGATGCCATGAAAGACTGCGAAGCAAAAGTGGCGGAAGAAAGTGCATCAATGTAATACACAGAATCACCATGAAGAAAGTTTTATTCGCGGCTGTTGTCGCCTGCCTTGCCCTGCTGACGTCCTGCGGGGTGTCGAATGTCAGGCATACCGGGGATTACACCGGGGCCATCTACGGCGTGTGGGCACTGGAGTCCCGGAACCAGGTCGATTATTCCGGCGTCCATTTCTATCTTTCCCTGAGCGAGCCTCGTATCGCCCTTGCCAAGAAGGGCAGTTTCACGCAGTTTGACCTCAAGGACGTGGATGTCGACGGCTCGCAGTTCTCCTACAACGCCTCCCGGAAGCAGATCAGTTTCAAGAAGGTGCTCTGGCTCACGCAAGGTCTCCAATATGAGATGCGCCTGTCCGGAACATACAACGTCCTTGAGATGTCCCGCACGAGACTGGTCATCCAGAAAGATGGCCTGGGGGGCAGGACCACTTATTCCTTCCGTCGGTATAAATAGGGGACTGTCGCCGGACATTTTTGGTTCCCTGTTGTCATACATGCGTGATCACGTGCAAGAATCCTGGCTGAGGGGAGTATATGTAAGCATGCAGACTATGACAGACACAAGAGACCGGATCTGCGAGATCCTTCGCGCCACCGGGCGCCCCGGCATGGAAGCCGTTATCAACTACCTCCTTACCTCGAGTTACTTCAAGCGCGGGTGTTACGGCCATCACAAGGAGTACGGTGGCCTTGCACAGCATTCCCTTGAAGTATACGAGCATATGCTCACGCATGCTGAAGGTTACCCTGCCGACAGCATTGCCGTCGTCGGACTGTTCCACGATCTGGGCAAGACCGCGAAGCGAGACGGCCGTGGCCATGGCCGCCGGTCCGTCGAGATCCTCGACCGGTTGGGTTTCGCACTGACTGACGAGGAGCGCACGGCGATCGGCCGTCACCACGACAGGTCCCTCGACCTGCTCACGTGCCCTCTCCGTCGTCATCTGACGGCCGCGGACTGCACCAGCACGGCCCGTTGGAAACACGCTCATCCCGAGCTTTGCCATCACCATCATCATCGTAAGGCCTCCCGATAAACGATTGATTATGAAGCAATATAAAGGAATTGTCTTCAATTCGGCCACGGTCCGTTGCCTTCGTGGCCCGCTTGCTGAGGCGGTCCGTGAACGAAGCATCCGCACCGCCGTTGTCTCCAATCACGGCAGGACTGAGGTGAGGGAAATCCTTTCCCAGGCAGGCCTCTCCGTCGACCTGGTCGTCGGCGGTTACGACCTGAGCCGATGGGGAAAATACCGCAAGCCGCTGCCGGACCTTTTGTTCGTCGCGGCGGCGAAGATGTGCCTGGAACCGGAGGACCTCGTCTGTGTGACGGACTGCGTTCGTGACGAGCAGGCTGCGACGTCGGCGGGGATTGACTCGATTCCTTTCGATGCAGCCGGAATAGACGGCCTCGTGCCGATGCTCGGCATCAATCCTGTCCCGGATAAACCGCGGGACTTCAGCGGTACTGAGGCTCCGGTGACAGGGTTGATGGGACTCATCGTGGGCGATACGGTAGGCAGCGTCTACGAGCACCATCGGACAAAGGACTTCAATTTCCCGCTCTTCCCGGCGGGGTCTCATCCCACGGATGACAGTATCGGCGCGCTTGCGGTCGCCCGCTGGCTTCTCGGGGAACGGACCCGTGAAAACCTCGTCCGCAGCCTGGTACAACTATGCAACAGCCATCCTCGGGCCGGTTACAGTCACCGCTTCAAGGCGTGGCTCCGTTCAGTGGAGCATCGTCCATACGGCGGAAACACCAACGGCAGTGCCATGCGGGTCGGTGCGTGCGGCTGGGCGGCCCGTTCGCTGGAGGAAGCCCTGGACCTGGCCCGGCAGACAGCCGAGGTCAGTCACAACTCGGACGAAGGCATCCGCGGCGCACAGGCGGTCGCCGCCGGTATCTATCTGGCCAGGACCGGGCATGACAAGGCCGAGGTCCGGCACTATGTGGAAACGACCTTCGGATATGATTTCAGCACTCCGGTCGAGGAGATCCGCCGTACGGCTGACCATCGCTACAACTGCGATGTGTCCATCCCGCAGGCCTTCTGCTGCTGGTTGCAGTCGGAAACCTACGAGGAGACCGTCCGCAACGCCGTATCCCTCGCGACCGATGCGGATACCATCGCAGCCATCGCGGGCGCCCTCGCCGCCGCCACTCCGGGGATGGAAATCCCGAAAGCGTGGGCCGACCATGTGTTTGGAATCCTGAAACCGGACCTCAAGGCCATTCTGCTGGATTTTTATGAAAGAATATGACATCCTTTTGTCCCGCGACCATGTCCTGATCGACTGTGTCGGCGGCCGGCTGCTGGTTGATACCGGCAGCCCTTTGAGCTTTCATGAGAACGGGCGTTTCCAGCTGGGGGATGAGGCGTTCGAGGTACCTGCCTCCTTGATGGGGGTGAATACCTCATATATCACCGAGAAGGTGGGCCTGCCCGTTTCCGGTCTGCTGGGGATGGACATCATCGGCAGAATCGGAATGAAGATTGACATTCCCGGCGGCAAGCTGTCCGTCTCTCCTTCGGTTGATGGAATGGTCCGCGTCCCTTCCGGAACGGGGATGGGCTATATGTCAATGGAGATGGTTTTGGCCGGGAAACCTGCCAGGGTCATACTGGATACGGGTGCTCCGACTTCCTATGTCTCCCAGTCTTTTACGGAGGGACTTGATCCTGTCGGTCAGGTCACCGACTTCAATCCCATGGTCCCCGGCGACACCTTCGATTCGCCCGTATTCGCGTTCCCGGCCACGTTCGCGGGGAAGACGTTCACGATGCAGGCAGGACATCTTCCCGGTTCCCTGCAGGTGATGCTTTCCGTGCTGGGGGTCGATGGCGTAGTGGGAATGGAGATCTTGCGACGGTTCCCCGTTGCAGTTGTCAATGGGGGTATTTGGATCCAGCGGAATTCTTTTTCAGATTTGGGCTTCGACTGACATTTTTTTACTATCTTCACCCAAATAATCCGTGCCTGGGTGAGTCCGTATGCGGTTTCCGCCGGCGAGGCATGATTTCGTCTTATGAATTATAGTTTTTTACGTCATGATGTTGTGTGATCCCAAAGCAATTGCAACGGTCTCCGATCCATTACAGATGCCGACCAGCGAGTTGCTGGAGGGTAATTATACGTTCCGTATCCCATCCTATCAGAGGGGGTACAGATGGGAGTCAAGCGAAGGTCCCGGCGATCATGAAGTCAGGCAGGTCGACGACTTGTTGAACGACTTGACCCATTTCATCGATACGAATGCGAATGTTCAGCAGACGGCCTATTACTATCTGCAGCCGCTTATGGTGAAACCATTTGTCGATGCGAACGGAAATCTGGTCTGGGACGTCCTGGATGGGCAGCAACGTCTGACGACGATGCTGCTTCTGTTGCGCTGTATCAATGAGAAACTTCATGTTGGCAAACAATTGTATTCGATCCGATATATGAATTGTGGTAGGGATATCGATTTCGGCAGGATTACCTTTGATAGGAACAGTCAGGATCATGATTATCCGAAACCCAATGCCAACCTGGACAGTTTTTTTGTCAGAAAGGCAAAAGACAAGATCGAGAAGTGGTTTGACAGCGAAATGAACTTGCAGCAGCGAAAAGATAATCTGAAAAAAGCCTTGTTCTATGAGGATTCTTCGAGGATACCATCATCGACGCCTTCCCTAAGAGTCGCTTTTATATGGTATAATGTCCAGCCGCTCCAATCGACTTCATCCCAGACGCCAGTCAATGTTTCGGACGATATCGCCGTCTTCAACCGCTTGAATGGAGGACAAATCAGTCTGACGAATTCAGAGTTGCTGAAAGCTTTGTTCTATTTGTGTGTCAAGAAGGATCCCTCCAGTAGGAATCCCTCCTATCGCCTTAACGAAGAGACCTTGACCCGTAAGTGGGATGAGATGGGACGGAAATTCCAGGACGATGAATTCTGGACGATGATCTGTCCCAAGAACCGCACGTATGAAAACAGACTTGATTTCCTGTTTGATTTCATCTGTGAAAGTGACCCGCGGAAAAGTACAAGCAATTCATATCGTTACTACTATAATGATATGAAAGAAATGCTGTCCAAGCCGGATACGAAAACGTTGGAAAAAAAGTGGGATGATATCAAGCGGCATTTTGACATTCTCTGCAAGTGGCATGAAAACACCACGTTGCATAATTACATCGGTTATCTGATCGAATTTGGGAAGTCGGCAGCAACGATTTTGCAAGAAATCAAGAAAAAGAGTCCGGACCCCTCGATCGCGACTGTCGAGGGAATGATCAAATCGCTGTTGAACATTGAAAAGGAAGACGTCGACTCTTTGATGTACCATGGAAATGAAACGGCGATCCGTAAACTCCTCCTCCTTTTCAATGTTGAAACGAGCGAGAAGCATGGTGAACGGTTCTCCTATCGTCAGTATAAAGGGCAAAAATATGATATTGAACATATCAACTCGCAAACTGACAATGCGATCACCGGCCTCGGGGAACGGGTCGAATGGGTCAGGGATCAGGCTTTGGCTACATTGAGAGATGAATCTTTCCCTCAGAACCATCCGGATTTTAATTCTGTTCAGAAGCTGATTAAGCGCGGAGAGAACCTGCTCAACTTGGGTGAGAGCATGAATCAGGGTGTATTTGATAAATACCGGCAAGATGTAGAGTCTTATTACGCTTTCGGCGTTAATTCCAAGTCAAAATACGATAAGGACTGGATCGGGAATCTGACATTGCTGAACAGTTCCATCAACCGCGAATACAAGAATGCGTTGTTCCCCAAAAAGCTCAGTACCATAAAGAAAAAAGACCAGGAAGGGAAATATATTCCACCTTGTACCAGGTTCCTTTTTATGAAGTACTATAGCAAGAAAGGAAGTCCGTCCGCATTTAATATGATGCGGTGGAGGGATGACGACCAGGAAGGTTATTATGATGCGATTGTGACGACGTTAAAAGATTTCTTGAAATGAGTGGTGCGAAAAACTTTAAAGAGCTTTGCTCCAGTTACATAATTGTCATACCACAGATTCAGCGGGACTATGCCGAAGGAAGGGAAACCGAATCTGTCGAAAAAAAGCGCACATCATTGTTGCAGGATATGCTGGATGTCGCATTCGATCCTAACAAGAGTCTTTCTCTGGATTTCGTGTATGGAATTACATCCCAAAATGTTTTCAAACCTTTGGACGGCCAGCAGCGTCTGACGACGCTCTTCCTGCTTCATTGGCTGCTTGGGAGAAAAGGGGATATTGTCGACAACTCCGGTCACTCACTATTTGTCTATGAAACAAGGGAAACCAGTAAAGATTTCTGCCATTGGCTGATGACTTTGGATCCTTTGGACATCATCCCTGAGTGGGAGGAATCTGCCTGTGCGGCAGAATTGCCAGACCCGACGGACGGGCATATTCCCAGTCTCCTCGAACATTTCATGTCGAAAGACGAATTCAAATGGGAGTGGCATATCGATCCCAATATACGTTCCATGATCGTCGTGCTGGAAACGGCCTGCAAACTGGTGCAGCAAAAGTTTGGAAAGTGCACGTGGTGCCTGCGGTTGAAACATAACGACAACCTTGACAATATTCGGTTTGAGGTATTGGACAAACTTGACTGTGACGGAGATGAGTTGTTTGAAAAGATGAATGCCAGAGGCAAGGCACTGTCATCTTTTGATTTGCTGAAGTCTTCCCTTGAAGAAGAATTGGATAAACAAAATAATCCGAAGATAAACGATTGGAGAATCAAGATAGACCAGGCATGGATATACTTTTGTTGGGATAATTCTAACATTCCTGATAATCCGACTCTGGATGATGTAAAAGGGGTCGAGAAAAAACTTGAGAGGTTGTTAATCCGGCTGATCGGTAAATCCTTCTTCGACAAGAACATCAATTCGACGCCAGTCCAGCAGGTGGGCATGGAAAGCCCTGGGGTCGCCCTTGGAGACTGCATCCTTAGTGCTGATTGTGATCAGGTAGCGGACCGATATTTCAAATATGCCCGCTATGAGCGAGGGTGTAACAACAAGAACCAGAATCTGACCCCGCTTGATTTCTCCAGCATCATCGATGACTTCGATCATCTGATCTACCAGGAAAAGGGCCCTTCGGGGCTCAATGTATGGAAAGACATCGCCCGGTATCTCCATGAACACGGGCTTAAGATGCATCCTGGTAATGATAAAACGGTATTGGATGATTTTTTAAACGACAGCCTCACCCATGAAGCCCGGGTGATTGCATATGGGATGTTCGCATACCTTCGTCGCAGGGATGCGCGGACATTGGTCTCTGTCCCGGTCGAATTTGAGAATTTCAAGGAATGGATGCGTTTCTTGCGGAATGTCTTTCTCCGTGCGAATAAGAACAACCCTATCGATAAACCCGAACTTGTCAGGAATGCGGTTGCGGCCATCAATTCCTGGTTGGATGCCTTCTTTAACACGTATCGGACCCCGAACCCGAGTGGCAAGGAGATGTTGTCCTTTATCTGCGATCATATCGTTCAGAATCCGGAAAGACAGGAGAAGGAACGATTGGAAGAGGAAGCTTTGAAAGCCGGCATCCGGTTGGGCAAAGAACCTGTCGCTTCGGGCTCTCCGTCGGTTTGGGATGCTGCAATCCTTTCCGCCGAGAAAAACCCCTATCTCTGGGGGCAGATCATCGCTCCGCTATCATGGTCAAAGATCGGAGGCGGGTATGACATAGACCTGTTCCGTTCGTATATGTCCAAGATTGACAGGTTGTTCTCAACGACATCCTTGAATAATAATACTTCTACAGGCCTGCTGCTCATCAAGGCGGTTCTGTCAGAACAAGAATACACGTTCAATGGCAGCGCATCCTGGGGTAGTCTGGGGATCTTGAACGATGACCGCGATGTAAGTTGGAAACGTCATCTGCGTGATAAAGATTCAAGGACCGGTTATTATGGCATTTTGCTGAAAGACTTGATGGACAAATGGGGGAATCCTTATCCCAACAATTACCTGGTTTTTCTGAATGCCTTGACATATGGTAATCTGCCCGCTATCAGCGATTGGAGATATTGTCTGTGTTATATGAAATGCCATCAGCTGCGGGATTTATTCAACAGTATTCCTACAAGTTACAGGTATATTTCCATAGAAAATGGAAAGGCAATCATATACCGGTCGACGACAAAGCGGGTTGATGCGGTCCGATATGAATTGGGCACGTTGTATTTATATCTGCTGTATCATGGGGAGAATGGAGGCAGGGTAGGCAGGCAGACGGTAACTGACATCCCGTTCTGGAGTACGAAGGACGGAAGCACGAAAGGAACGCCGTCACAAACGCAAGGATGCACTTATGACATAGATCATAAAGGAACGATTCATTCTGCCGTTCCTGTCACGGATCTCGAGAAGGAATTGATCAAATTGGGTGTAAAGCCATGAAAAAATACAATCGTAGATATACGGGTATCGTGAAGAACCTCGGGGAGAACGAGGTACTCGTCTATGCCAATGCTCCAGATGGCAGATTCCTGGCAAAAAGTCCTCTGGCCCAACTGGCGAAACAATTCGGTGCTCAGTTCGGCACAGACTACCGAGAGGGCATGACCTCCGACAAGACGTACGCGATTCCTTGCTATCGGTTCGAAGACAGCCAGGGAGGACAGGACAACTGCGCCGCAATGCGTGATTCGGTGCATCGTTTCATCCAGTATGCAGTAACGCATCCGGACCTTGTGTTCCTCGTACCTACAATCGGCCAGGGTGGTATCTACAAGAATCCGACGAATCTCATGGCCTCCATGTTCCGGGAAGCCATGGATCTGGAGAACGTCATCCTTCCTTCGGAATTCGTGCTGCAACTTGAAGCGGAGGACGAGGCGGGAGTGTTCAACCTTCTGGTCGCCTCTTCGGACGACCGTTTCCTGGACCAATGCAGGAGCGAGCTTGCCGACAAGAACATCCGGATTGTGAAGGTGTTGCGAAGCGGGAAGGAGATGGACGACATCGGCCCGGCCCTCATCCGACAGGAGGACCTTCCGAGAAGCGTGGATGCCGTGGTCTATGATCCGGCAATCCCGGAATCTTCCGACGAAGCGGCCCCGTTCTCGGGACTCGGCAGCATCCTGTCCGTCGAGGCGGCCGTCAACTATCATGTCCATGTCCCCTTCATCTGTCTCTCTTCGCTTTCCCTGGACGAAATCCGCGAAGGGTGCGGTCTGGCCGGATCGTTGGTGCGGCGGATGGAGAAGGCATACCAGCCCGTGGACCGGATGGCAGTCGTGAAGGACATCATCCTCAAGATCGACAGCCAGGACAGCCGGATCCGCAAGGAGAACGCGGAACTTTTCGAAGCGGCTGACTGGTACGATGCTACGGTCAGAACATCAAACGGCGGAAGCGTGGCGGGTTTCATCTCTTCTGTCCTGCGTGAGAACACGGCGGACCTTGCGAACCGGACACGGTCGTTCCTGCATGAAATCGTGATGTGGCTCGTCGGTCGTGGCGCCTTGCCGGATGACCGGCAGATGAATCCCGGTTCCTACATGGACCTGATCCGGGACGGCCGGTACAAGATCGACGA
>JBGUXJ010000085.1:0-6575 GCA_045222055.1 Candidatus Cryptobacteroides sp.
GGTCCATTCCGAATCCTGGATGACTCCGTTGATCTTGCGGGAGACCTTGCCGGCACGGAAGACGCCCAGCTGCCCGTCGGCGGAGAAGATGGCATCGGTCCCGGTCGCCAGGTCCCGGGACTGCCTGCCTGTCTTGTTGACCGGAACGAAGGCTGAATTCAGCCCCTTCAGGTACATCAGGAAGTCGTTGACCTGATACTTGATCGCTCCATGGAAGAAATTGCCGAACGTGCTGATCAGGCACATGGCGTCGATGCCGCCCAGGGGATGGTTGCTGGCGATGGTATACCGTCCGTTCGGATCCAGGCGTTCAAGACCTTCCACCTCAACCTTGACATTCAGGTACTTGAGACATTCATCGGCGAATTCGACCCCTTCCCAGCCCTGCTCGAAGAAGGCGTTCAGGAAGTCCTGGTGGATCAGTTTGCGGAGGAAGGAGATGACGAAACCCGGAACATTCCCGAACTTGTCATGCAGGATGCTCCCGATATCGATGGTAAAGGCGTATTCCGGGCTTTTCATAGGCGTTTATCCGATATAATCCAGGATGCGTGCGGCGCAGTCCTTGGCACTTTGCACGGCTTCCACGACGGTCTGCGGGCCATAGGCGTAGTCCCCGGCCAGGAACACGTCCGGCATCGCGTCCGGATCCGTTCCGCCGAGCAGGGACTTGTCCACATTCTCGCTGATGGCGACGATCATCGAGTCGAACTCCATGTCCGAATCGGTTCCGTCCAGCATGCGGGTGGCGATGCGTCCGTCTTCTTTCGTATAATTCTCGCAGGCCCGGACGACAGTCCAGGTCTTCTTCCCGTCGGTCTTCACTTCGACCGGGACCTGGAAGAGGATGAACTTCACGCCGTCGTTGATGGCTTCCTTGACCTCCATCTGGTTGGCAGGCATGTTCTCGAAGGTTTTGCGGTAAACGACGGTGGTGTCGCAGCCCCGGCGGATGGCCGTGCGGCAGGCATCCATGGCGACGTTGCCGCCGCCGATGACGAGGACGCGGTGTCCGAGTTCGAACTTCTCCGGTTCTTTCAGGAATTCCAGCGCATGGATGACACCCGGGAGATTCTCTCCGGGAATGTCGAGCCGGCGCGGCTTCCAGGCGCCTGCGGCGACGAGGACGGCGTCATGCCGCTCGCGCAACTCTTCGATTGCCAGGTCTTTGCCCAACGTTTTGCCGCCCTCGAAACGGACTCCGATCTCCTCCAGGATCCGTCCGTAGGCGTCCACATATCGTTTGTCCAGCCGGAATTCCGGTATGCCGTAGCGCAGTACACCGCCGACCTTGTCGAAAGCGTCATACAGGACGACGTCATGGCCGGCCTTGCGGAGCTGGATGGCCGCAGTGATGCCGGCCGGTCCGGCACCGACGATGCCGGCGGTCTTGCCCGTGCGCTCCTGCGGTACGTCCACATGGGCGTGGAGCAGGTATTCCATGGAAATCTCCTGCTCGATCTCATACCATTTGACAGGCATTTTCTTCGCGTTCAGGACGCAGTGGCCATAGCAGAACTTGGACCAGTCGCAAACCTGGCTGGTTATCGCCGAAAAGGGATTGTTGTCAAAAAGGAGGCGGGCCGCTTCTTCCTGCCGGCCTTCCCGGTACAGGCGCATCGCCGCAGGCACATCCGTATGGACCGGACAGGCCTCCGAACACCGTGCCTTCTTGCACAGAAGGCATCTCTGGGCTTCAAGATTCATCGTTTATTATCAGGTTATGTCGTATTTGAATTATGTGGTCAATCCAATTCACAAAGATAAAAAAAGTTCCTATATTTGAATGCGATATAGAATGGATTTATGGTCAAAACGCTATTGCGGCAGGTACGCCGGTACAAGTGGGCGGCGCTGCTGACACCCTTGTGGACGACGGCCGAGGTGGTCATGGGCGTTCTGATCCCCTATGTGACGGCTTCCATCATCGACAAGGGGATCAATGCCGGCGACATCGGCAATGTCTATAAATACGGAGCGCTGATGATCGTCATGGCATGCTTCAGCCTGCTGTTCGGCATCCTGGCCGCCCGTTTCGGCGCCTACTCCAGCACCGGACTGGCTGCGAACCTCCGGGAGGCGATGTACCGCAACATCCAGCGGTTCTCCTTTTCCGACATCGACAAGTTCAGCACCGCCGGTCTGGTCACCCGCATGACGACGGATGTCAGCAACATCCAGAATGCCTTCCAGATGCTGCTGCGGCTGTCCTTCCGGGCTCCGCTGAACATGGTGTCCGCCTTGTTCATGTGCTTTTTCATCAACGGGAAGCTGAGCATCATCTTCCTGGTCGCCATGGTCGTCCTTTCAACCTTCCTGGCTGTCCTGATCAGCCGGGCGGCCCGGCTGTTCAAGGAGATATTCAAGCGCTACGACGACCTGAACGGTGTCGTCCAGGAAAATGTCAGCGCCATCCGCGTGGTAAAGGCGTTCGTGCGGGAGCATCACGAAATGAGCAAGTTCGACAAAGCCGCCCTGTCCCTGTATACCCTGAACGTCAAGGCGGAAAGCCTGATGGCCCTGAACCACCCCGTGATGAACCTGGTGGTGAACGCCAGCATCATCGCCCTGAGCTGGTGGGGTGCGCATTTCATCGTGGACGGGTCGCTGACCACCGGCCAGCTGACGTCGCTGTTCAGTTATATCACCATGATCCTGGGTGCCCTGATGATGCTTTCGATGATCATCGTCCAGCTGACCCAGAGCGCGGCCAGCGGTGCCCGTATCGCGGAAGTGATCGACGAAGTGCCGGACATGGACGAGGCGGACGATCCGGTCCTGGAGGTCCGGGACGGCTCCATCGATTTCGACCATGTGTATTTCTCTTATAAAAAGGGAGGAGACTATGCCCTGGAAGACATCGACCTGCATATCCGGGCCGGCGAGACGGTCGGGATCATCGGAGGTACCGGCAGCGGCAAGTCGTCCCTGGGCAACCTGATCGCGCGTCTGTACGACGTCTCGGAAGGCGTCGTCCGCGTCGGCGGGGTGGATGTGCGGAAATATGGCATGCAGGTACTGCGCGGGGAAGTGGCGATGGTCCTGCAGAAGAGCACCCTGTTCTCCGGCACGATCCTTGACAACCTGCGGTGGGGCAAGGAGGACGCAACCTTGGAAGAATGCAAGGAAGCGTGCCGCCAGGCCTGCGCGGACGAATTCATCGAAGAATTCCCCGCAGGATATGAGACGGTCATCGACCAGGGCGGCACCAATGTTTCCGGCGGCCAGCGGCAGCGTATCTGCATCGCCCGGGCCTTGCTGAAACATCCGAAAGTGCTGGTCCTGGACGATTCGACCTCCGCGGTCGACACGGCGACGGATGCCCGTATCCGCCAGGCATTCATGCAGCGCATCCCCGGGACCACCAAGATCATCATCTCCCAGCGGATCCTCAGTATCCGGGACGCCGACCGGATCATCGTGATGGAAAACGGCCGCGTCAACGGATTCGACACCCACGACAACCTCCTGAAGACCAACCAGATCTATCGGGATATCCACGAAATGCAAACCTCCGGAGGCGAAGGTGACTTCGACGCCGGTCCAACCGAGAATTAGCCATGCCGCCGGGATTTGGAAACAACAGGGGAGGAGATCGGCCGCGGGGCGGTGCGACCCTCAAGGATCTGAAGAACATCGGTACCGTCCGCAGGCTCTTCAAGTTCATTTTCGCCAACTACAAGGTGTCCATCATCGTGGTGCTGGCCTGTATCGTGATATCGTCGGTCACTTCACTGGCTTCCTCGCTGTTTACGCGGACCCTGATCGACGACTATATCGTTCCCATGCTGTCGGCCCCGGCCGGGCTCGGCCCGGACTACCATCCGCTGGCCGTCGCGCTGGTAAAGCTGGCCGCAATCCTGCTGACCGGAATCGTCGCGGGATATGCGTACAACATGATCATGATCTTCGTGGGGCAGGGGACGATGCGTAAGTTGCGCGAAAGCGTCTTCAACCACATGGAGACCCTGCCGCTGCAGTATTTTGACAACCATGCGCACGGCGATATCATGTCGGTATATACCAATGACATCGATACCCTCCGCCAGGTGATCGGCAGCAGCGTGCCGCGGCTGTTCCAGTCGCTGATCACGATTACGGCGACCTTCGTCAGCATGCTGGTCCTCAGTCTTCCGCTGACCCTGGTGTCGGTGGTGGTCGCCATCGCGATGTTCCGGGTGACGACGGCGCTCGGCAAGGTGTCCCGGAAGTATTTCACGGAACGCCAGAAGAACCTGGGCATCGTCAACGGCTTTATCGAGGAAATGGTATCCGGCCAGAAGGTCGTGAAGGTGTATTGCCATGAAGAGAAGGCGATGGAGGAATTCGCCGTCATCAATGAGCAATTGCGGAAAAGCGTCTACAATGCCAACAAGATCGGCAACATCATCATGCCGGTCAACAGCAACCTGGCTGAATTCGGCTATGTGCTGCTGGCCGTCACCGGTGCGCTGATCGTCCTGGGCGGCTGGCAGGGCTGGTGGCTCTGCGGCCTGGACGGGGCGGCCATGACCCTCGGTACGATCGTGTCGTTCCTGACCTTGCAGCGCAACTTCACCCGTCCGGTGTCCCAGATTTCCAACGAGATCAACAGCATCGTCATGGCATCGGCCGGTACCGACCGGGTGTATGCCTTACTGGACGAGCCGTCGGAGCCGGATGCCGGCAAGTATACCCTCGTCAACGTGGACGCCTCCATGGAGGAAGTGCCGCAGCGGACGGGCCATTGGGCCTGGAAGGCGCCGGACGGCGGACTGCGCAAATTGGAAGGACTGGTCTCGCTGGATACGGTTGACTTCAGTTATGTTCCTGAGAAACAAGTGCTTTTCGATATTACCCTGACGGCATATCCGGGGCAGAAGATCGCTTTCGTGGGCGGAACCGGCGCCGGAAAGACGACCATCACGAACCTGATCAACCGGTTTTATGAAATCCAGGACGGAACGATCACCTATGACGGGATCAGCGTGTCTGACATTGCCAAGGAGTCGTTGCGCCGGAGTCTCGGTATCGTGCTGCAGGAGACGAACCTGTTCAGCGGGACGGTCCTGGAGAACATCCGGTACGGCCGCCTGGACGCGACGGACGAGGAGTGCCGGGACGCCGCGCGGCTGGTGTATGCAGATTCGTTCATCCGGCGTCTGCCGAACGGATATGATACGGTGCTGGCTGCGGACGGCGGCAACCTGAGCCAGGGTGAGCGGCAGCTGCTGGCCATCGCCCGGGCCGCGGTGGCCAATCCGCCGGTGCTGATTCTCGACGAGGCGACCTCCTCGATCGATACGCGAACCGAACGGTTGATCCAGGCGGGCATGGACAGTCTGATGAAGGGGCGGACGACGTTCGTCATCGCGCACCGGTTGTCAACGGTCCAGAATGCGGATTATATCATGGTGCTGGAGAAAGGGCGTATCATCGAGCGCGGCAAGCACCAGGAACTCCTTGACCAGCAAGGAAAATATTTCGAACTCTACACCGGCAACCAGATCACTGCCTGAAAGCCGGACCAGCTCTGTTCAAGTCGACATTGGCTCCCGAAAAGGGAGGGGACCCACATTGTGGGGAGGATCGACGGAACAGAGCTGGTCCGGCTTTCAGAGACTTACTGGTCGTCCGGGCGGTCGTCGCGGGAGTCGGAATCGCGCAGGATCTTGTAGCGGTCGTTGTTGGTGGTGGCTTCTGCCTGGATGCGCTCGCGCGTGGCCTTGAAAAGACGGAAGCAGAAGTACAGCAAACCGATGGTGATCAGGCCGGAAAGCCACTCGGTGACACCGCTCCAGAAAGCGAGCGTGTCATAGACGCCGTGCAGCAGGACAGGAACGAGCAGGATGTTGGCCCGGGTGCCTGCCGGAGCGGATTCTCCGTAGAAATGGTTCAGGGAATAGTAATAGCCCATGGCGACGGCGAAGGCGAAATGGCCGGGTACTGCCAGCAGGGCGCGGCTGACACTGACCTGGAACCAGTCGGCTCCGGAGGAAATGACGTACATCAGGTTTTCCAAGGACGCGAATCCCAGTCCCACGGCGACGGCATAGACGATGCCGTCGTACCGCTCGTCAAACTCCTTGCAGTTCCGCAGCAACAGCCAGAGCATGAACAGTTTGGCACATTCTTCCGGAATGGCGGCTCCCAGGAAGGACACCTTGATGCATTCCATCAGGTTGGTCGGGTTGTTGGTATAGAGCCCCAGGTTCATCAGCGGCCCGGAGATCAGCGTCGACACGAAGGTGGCGATGGCACCATAGACAAACCCCTTGACGACCAGGTTGACCGGCTCCGGATCGAGGTCTTTCTTATAGACATACCACATCAGGATCAGGGCAGGGAGAAGGGCGGCGAAGAAGATGGTCAGCATGGGATTTGTTTTTCGCAAATATAGCGAATTCGGGGAAAAATTCATAAATTGCGGCATGCTCTTGCCGAAAGACAGGATACGTGTAATCGCGTTTGACGCCGACGATACCTTGTGGGAAAACGAACCGCTTTTCCGCGAGGCGGAGCGCAAATGGGCGGACGTATTGCGGGAATACGGTGACCTCCAGACCCTTTCCCAGGCATTGTATGCGGTCGAAGTA
>JBGUXJ010000086.1:0-7191 GCA_045222055.1 Candidatus Cryptobacteroides sp.
TGCTGGCCAGCCGGTCCATGGCGATGGCCGCGAAGGCCATTTCCTGGGTGGAACTGTAGCCGGGGGCAAAAACTCCGGCCACCTCCTGGGCAAGCCCCAGCGCCTGACCGCTCCGGTCGCACAGGGCCAGTGCGTTGATGGCGATGGCCTTGTCGCGGAGGGAACTGCCATAGGTATATCTGTCCGCGTTGTATTCGGCAAAGCCTTCCGGGATGGCCTGGATCAACTGGGCGCCTACCGTCTTCTTGCCGTTGGCGGCGTAGGCGGCCGCCAGCATCCACCGGGCCTGCGGCTCGAGCCCGGCCTGTTCCTTGAGCCGGTTCATGGCACCGGCGTCGGCGTTGCCGGCCACGGCGAGCGTATAGAGCCGGAAGGCCTGGTCCAGATCCCGCCAGTTCTGCGAGGCCGCACGGTAGTTGGCGACGGCTTTCTGCTGGAAGGCGGTCCAGCGGCGGATCGCTTCCTGTTCGACCTTGTAGCCCTTGGCGGAGGCCTCGGTCAGGAAGAGGCCGGCCATGGACGAGACCCAGGTGTCGGCCGCATTTCCGCCGGGCCAGTAGACGAATCCGCCGTCAGGCAACTGCCGGACGTAGAGTTCCCGGATGATTTCGGGCAGGAGGATTTCCGCGGTCTCCGCATTCTCCTTGGAAAGCATGTCCAGGGTATGGAGCAGGGTCAGGCCGCGGGCGGAGAGTTGCTCGCTGCAGGAATAGCGGTAGTCCCGGGTGAAGGAGAAGGCACCGTTGGCGTCGATGGCCGGGAAGTTCGTCAGCGTCAGTTGGGCCGACTGGGCGTTGTCAAAGGTGAAATCGGCCTTCTCTTTGGCTGCCAGGCTCTTCTGCTGGACACGGATGACGGACGGATTGGGATTCCGGACCTGGATGGTGATGGTCTCGGAGGCCTTGTGACCAGCGCCGGAAGCGGAGACGGTCACCTTGGCCGTCCCTTCCCCGACCGTCTCGAGGTTGAAGCGGACGAGCTGGTCGCCCGGCTCGGCGAAGGTCAGTTCCTGCGAGGAGGCACCTGCCAGACGGACAGGTCCTTCGACCTTTACGGAGACGGAGGCCTGGCGGACATCCTGTTCCATGGCGAAGACATTGACCGGCAGGGTGACCTTCTCGGAAGGTCCCAGCACGCGGGGCAGGGTCGGGACGACCATCAGCGGAGAGCGGACGGCGACCGTCTTCTCGGCGTTGCCGAAGGCTCCGTCATGGCCGGCTACCACCATGACCCGCAGGCTGCCGACGTACATCGGAAGTTTGATCCGGTGGGTCTGGCTGCCTTTCTCCAGGGTGAACGGACCGAGCACCTTGACGACCGGGTTGAACCGGTTGTCCTTCTTGGCTCCCGTGATGATCTGCTGGTCACCGCCGACGCTGAACATCGGCGAGAAGCGGCCGCTGTAGGCGCCGACCACTTCGTCGTAGAGGTCCCATGTCCTGACGCCCAGGGCTTCGCGGGCGTAGAGTGCGTTCCACGGGTCCGGGGTCTTGAAGGCCGTCAGGTCGAGCAGCCCTTCGTCCACGAGGGCGAGGGTATAGGTCATGGCCCTGCCGGTCTTTTCGTTGACCTTGACGGAGAATTCCTCCTCCGGATGGACGGCGTCGGGCATGGTGATGATCGGCTCGATGTGGGAAGCGCGGTTGTTGACGAGGACGGGCTGTACTCCGTACATGCGGATCGGCAGGTCGTTGCCGCTGTTGCCGTGCGGCTGGAGCAGGGTCACGTGGATGTAGAAGTTCGGCGCCATGTCCGCCGTTACCTTGAACTTGTACGGCGTTTCGCGCCTGGCGTCCGTGGCGACCCATTCCTGCCGGAGGACGCCGGATCCGTTTTCGAAGGAGACGAGGGCGTTGCCTCTGTCGGCGGCCGGAATCAGCAGGGTGGCCGTCTCGCCGGTTTCATAGGATTTCTTGTCGAGGGAGAAACTGAGCATGGTCAGGGCCGTCGGATCCTGCTTGTCGGAACGGCCGCGGTAGGCCGGCCAGTCTGCCATGAATACGCCGCCGCTGGCATGGCCGCCGTCCAGGTCCTTGACATAGACCAGGAACCTGCCCCATTCGGGATAGTCGAGCCGGAACGGAATCCGGACATCGCCCGAAGCGGAGGACACCAGCCGTCCGGAGGAGAAGATGTTGGCCGCTGTCCCGTTGACATAGGAATCCAGTTCGGAAGCCCGGCTTTCCCACCACCAGCGCCAGTCCATCTTGTAAATGCGGTATTCGAGGTTGTGTCCGCCGACGCGGTTGCCGTCGGCATCGACCAGGGCCACCGGGATGACATGGTCCTTGTCCGTCTCGAGGGTCTCTTCCGGCACCTGAACGCCGACATAGGCCGGGAACGGGGAGTAGGGCAGGGTGACCGGAACGAAACTGGCGTCGCCGCCGGGCTCTTCGACGGAGCAGACGATGGTGGCGCTGAGCAGACCGGGCGCATCTGCCGCCTTGGGCAGGTCAACGCCGAGCCGGACGGTACCCTGGCCGTCCAGGCGGCTGTCGATGATCCGGTCCTCACTGGAGGTGAAGGACTTGGTCGGATCCAGGAAGGTGTAACCGTCGAAACCTTTGAAATGGGAGCCTGCGGCTGTCAGGGTCATGTCGGCCTTGACGGGAAGCCCGGCTGCGGCCGGTCCGGTCAGCCAGGAAGCGGTCACGGAGGCCTGGGCCCGGGTGCCGGCCTGTAAGGTCTTTCCGCCCATGTCCAGGTCGATCTTCAGACGGTTGGGCTTGATGCTTTCGATCCGGAGGGATTTGTGGAAGGAGGAT
The DNA here is from genome assembly GCA_045222055.1 of Candidatus Cryptobacteroides sp. Lineage (GTDB taxonomy): Bacteria > Bacteroidota > Bacteroidia > Bacteroidales > UBA932 > Cryptobacteroides. Next base: position 2,766 of record JBGUXJ010000086.1, read on the forward strand.
CCGCCGACCTTGACGTAAGCATTCCAGAAACCGGTCGGGTCTTCCGGCAGGGTCGGGATCGAGAACGCATAGAAGCCGTCCACCGCGGTGCGGCCCTGGCGGGCATAGAACTGGCCCTGCGGGGTGTAAAGTTCGAGAGAGGCCGGATGTTCCGACGGGAGGCTGCCGCCCTTGTCCTGCAGGATCATGGTGACGTGGAGGGTGTCGCCGGGACGCCAGACGCCGCGTTCGCCGTAGATGAATGCCTTGAGTCCTTTCTGCAGTTTCGCTCCGCCGACATCGAACCGGCTGAGGGTCTTCTCATCGCCGTCCGTGACCTTGAGGTAACTGACGGTCTTGCCGCGGCGTCCCACTACGGCGAACGGTTTTCCCTTGAGGTCGATGACGCTGCCGCCGTTGCCGCCGGTCTTGCCGGAACCGATCTTGCGCAACTGGAAATTATAGACTTCCAGGTCGATGCCGGAGGCCGGCTTCGCAGATTCGAGGTCGGTCGCCGTGACCCAGAGTTTGTCACCGTCGGAATATTTGGCCAGCAGGCCGATGTCGGAGGTCATCAGATTGATGACGGGGAACCGGTTGGCGTCCATGTAATACGTGGGCGACTGCGGGTTGTTGCGGTCTTCCCAGACATAGTTGTCCCAGTCAGTCCAGGATTCCCAGATATATGTCTGGGGGGTATCCCAGATGGCTTCGTCTTCCGGGCTGATTCCGGTGTCTTCAACCGGAATCAGACCCGTGCTGCCGGATTCGGTCAGTGCATACTCCTGCTTGAATGCCAGACGGATGCGGTAGATGGCCCCTGGCTCGCGACGGAAGAGCGGACCGAGATCGACGGTCCAGTCCTGCCAGGTGGACAGGTCCTTGGAAGGATCCTCGTCCAGCCGGATGCAGCGGCTGTAGACCAGCCGGCCGGAGCGGCGGAGTTCGTCGCTGCCGCCCAGGCTGTTGTCCTGCAGGAATTGCAGGACGTTGTCTTCGTAGATGCGGATGACCCGCAGGTCGACGGCCCGCAGGCTGACCGTACGGAAAGGAAGGACAAGGTGCCTGGTGTCGGGGAGGATGTTGCCGTGAAGGGGAATCACGGCGGCCGGATTGGGTTGCAGCTCCTTCAGCTGGGTGGTGAAGGCTTCGGCCAGGGCATCTCCTTCGGTGCTCCTGACACCTGGATGAACAGTCAGGACAAGGTTGTCCTTGCGGCGTTCGTCATAGAAGAGTTTGACGATATTCCGGTCGGTTTCCGCATAGATCCGGCCTGTGCCGTCGAGGGTGATGAGTCCCTGCGCGACCGGTCCGACCGGCTCGCTGAACTGGATTTCGACGAAGGGGTCTTTGGCTTCGACCAGCCGGGCAGAGAGTACCTTGAATTCCCCCCGGGCGGGAATGATGACCTGGGTATTACCTTTGATCCGGAAGCCGCTTCCGGCTTCAGATAGATTGATTTTTAGTGTTTTATCTTTTCCGGAACGGGCGAGCCCGTCAATGGTGAAACCATATTTTGCGGATGCCTTGTTGTCGGAGAGACGGAGCAAAAGATCGCCGTCGGGCCACTGGAGTCGGACCATGTCGAGTACCGTCTGCGGGTCCACCGGGGTGCTGAAGGTCAGGGTGCCTTCAACGGTGGCGGAGTCCTTTTGCAGGAAGGTGCGGTCGACGGCCAGCTGGCCGAAGCGGGGTGCTACCATGAAACGGAACGGGAATGACTTGAATTTCTTGTCCCGGACGGTCCTGACCTTGGACAGGTCGAAACTCGCCTTGTAGGTCCTGCCCGGAACGAGGGCTCCCTGGTCCGGAACGAATTCGACCATGTCCCCGGACACCCAGCGGAGACTGCCCGGGAGGGCGGGTGAGAAGGAGAACAGCCCGTCTTCCGGCCGGGCGCCGGCCGGTACGGCCAACTGGATCCGGATGGTTCCGTCTTCCGGTATGACACCGCCGGAATAGGCGGAGACATAGTCCGAAAAACCGGTGTCGGGAAGGACGGCCTGCCTGCTGGTGCAGGCTGCCAGGATAAGGAGGGGGGCGGCTGCTGTCAGGATCCGCCGGATGACAGATTTCATATATGGATTCCTTTTTTGTTTCTGCTAACAAAAATAAGCATTCCTACGCGAAGAAGGGGCTATTTTTTGCACAATTATGGCCCTCCGATAAAAAATCGTGCCATTTTGTCAGTCCCGCCCGTTGGCACGGCCCTTGATGATGGGATATAGGCCCTTCGGGGCAGGCAAGAAAACATATTAAATACATATCAACATGATCAAACCATTGGCAGACAGAGTCGTCATCGAGCCGCGCGAGGCCGAGACGAAGACGGCGGCCGGGTTGTATATCCCGGATACCGCAAAGGAGAAACCGCAGCAGGGCGTCATCGTGGCAGCCGGCCCCGGCAAGAAAGATGAACCGATGGAGGTGAAGGTCGGCGACCAGGTCCTCTACGGTAAATATGCGGGAACGGAAGTGACTGTGGACGGAAAGAAACTGCTGATTGTCCGTCAGTCTGATATCCTCGCGATTCTTTAATAATAATAGGAGAGAAACATTATGGCAAAAGAAATAAAATTCAACGTGGATGTCCGCTCCAAGATGAAGGAAGGAGCCGACGCTTTGGCTGACGCCGTGAAGGTAACCCTCGGCCCCAAGGGTCGTAATGTGGTAATCGATAAGAAATTCGGCGCTCCGCAGGTAACCAAGGACGGTGTGACTGTCGCCAAGGAGGTGGAACTGGAAGACCGGTTTGCCAACATGGGTGCCCAGATGGTCAAGGAAGTCGCTTCCAAGACCAACGAGCAGGCGGGTGACGGTACGACCACCGCGACCGTCCTGGCCCAGGCCATCATCAACGTCGGCCTGAAGAACGTGACCGCCGGTGCCAACCCGATGGATCTCAAGCGTGGCATCGACAAGGCCGTCGCCGCCGTGGTCGCCGACCTGAAGGCCCGCAGCCAGGAAGTCGGTGACGACTACTCCAAGATCGAGCAGGTCGGTACCGTTTCCGCCAACAACGACGGTTATATCGGCAAACTGATCGCGGATGCCATGTCCAAGGTCGGCCGTGACGGCGTCATCACCGTCGAGGAAGCCAAGGGTACCGACACCGAAGTCAAGGTCGTCGAAGGCATGCAGTTCGACCGTGGCTATATCTCCCCGTATTTTATGACCAATGCCGACAAGATGGAGGCCGTCTTGGACGACGCGTACATCCTGCTGACCGACAAGAAGATCTCCACGATGGAGGACCTGATGCCGGTGCTGGAGCCGATCGCCCGTGAAGGTCGTTCCCTGCTCATCATCGCCGAGGATGTCGACGGCCAGGCGCTGACGACCCTCGTGGTGAACCGTCTGCGTGGTACGCTGAAGGTGGCTGCCGTCAAGGCGCCTGGTTTCGGCGACCGCCGCAAGGAAATGTTGCAGGACATCGCGATCCTGACCGGTGCGACCGTGATTTCCGAGGAGCGTGGATTCAGCCTGCAGAATGCAACCCTGCAGCTGCTGGGCCGTGCCGAGAAAGTTACCATCACCAAGGAGAATACGACCGTCGTCGGCGGTGCGGGCAGCAAGGAAGAGATTGCCGAGCGTGCCCAGCTGATCCGCCAGCAGATTGCGACGACCACGTCCGATTATGACCGTGAGAAACTCCAGGAACGTCTGGGCAAGCTCGCCGGAGGTGTCGCTGTCCTGTATGTCGGTGCGACGACCGAGGTCGAGATGAAGGAAAAGAAAGACCGTGTCGAAGATGCGCTCAATGCGACGCGTGCGGCCGTGGAGGAAGGCTATCTGCCGGGTGGCGGTGTCGCCTATATCCGCGCGACCGAGGCCCTGTCTTCCTTGAAGGGGGAGAACGAGGACGAGACGACCGGTATCCGGATTGTGGCCCGTGCCATCGAAGAGCCGCTCCGCCAGATCGCCGAAAACGCCGGCGTCGAAGCCAGCGTCATCATCAACAAGATCCGCGAGGGCAAGGCGGACTTCGGTTACAATGCCCGTACCGGTGAATTCGTCAAGATGTATGAGGCCGGGATTATCGATCCGACCAAGGTGGCCCGTGTCGCCCTGGAGAACGCCGCTTCCGTCGCCGGCATGTTCCTGACGACCGAATGTGGCATCGTGGACATCCCGGAACCGGCTCCGGCCGCTCCTGCCATGCCCGCCGGTGGCATGATGTAGGCCTCAGGGACCTGAGTCCGCGTTTTTGACAAAAAATTTTTATTTCGTGTAACCCTCCGAGACATCGGGGGGTTACACCGTTTTAGGGCGTTTTCGTCCGGTCAAAAAGTCAAAAAATAATTGTAAAAAAGTTTGCCAGTTCGGAAAAAGTGCTTACCTTTGCAATCCCGCTTGACGAAAAGGCGGGATTTATTATCGAGAGATCATTGAAAAGACTGGAAGGAAAGTACAAGAAGCAAGTACCGAACTTAAAGATCGAGAGCGT
>JBGUXJ010000087.1:0-7010 GCA_045222055.1 Candidatus Cryptobacteroides sp.
GGAACGCCTTCGATCCTGATCCGTGGCATCAATTCCATCACCAGTTCGACCGAACCGCTGATCCTTGTGGATGGCGTGGAGGTCCATGACATCTCCTACCTCAATCCCCGGGACGTGCGGAGCGTGGACGTCCTTAAGGACGGTTCCGCGGCCATCTACGGAAGCCGGGGAGGCAACGGGGTCATCCTCATTACTTTGAAGCGATAATCGAGCGGGCGTCCAGCCACGCTTGGAAAGCATCCTTGCAGGCGTCGGAGACATGGATCAGCATGTCTCCGACGCTGATGTCTCCCGTCGCGGATACCGAAGCGATCTTGTCCAGCGCGACGATATAGGAGCGGTGTACCCGCATGAAACGGCCCGGGGGCAGCATCTCTTCGGCGGCTCTCATCGTCAGGTGCGTCAGCAGGGGAGGCCGGCCTCCTGTGCGGATGATGCGGATATAGTCCTTCATGCCCTCCAGGCAGACAATGTCGTCCAAGGCCACTTTCTGCAGGATGCCGTCCGCCTTGATGAAAACCGTTTCCGGCTCCCGTTCCGGAACGGCGGGGGCCGCAGCGGCTTCCTGCAAGGCGAACCACTGGCGGCCTTTCTCGGCCGCTTCCAGGAACTTCTGGTACCGGATCGGCTTGAGCAGGAAGTCCAGGGCGGAGACTTCATAACTGTCGAATGCATATTGCTTGAAGGCAGTCGTGAAGATGATCCGGGTCTGCGGGGGAATCATCCGGGACAGTTCCATGCCGCTGAGGTCGGGCATCTGGATGTCCAGGAAGACCAGGTGCGGCTGGCGGGCCCGGATCTCCGACAGGGCCTGGACCGGATCGGTGAAGGACGCTTCAAGAGAAAGGAACGGTGTGCGGGAGATGAAGTTCTCCAGCATCTTGACGGCCAGGGGCTCGTCATCGACGACGATGCAGCGGAGGTTCATGCGAGCAGGTCGTTGATGCGGACGACGGCCCTGTAGGTCTGTCCGTCGGGTTGGTGGGTGAATGTGAAGGCCTTAGGGTAGATCAGTTCCAGCCGGCGCTGCAGGTTCTCCAGGCCGATGCCGGATCCGATCTGGTCCGTCCCTGTTTTTTCGAACAGGGAGTTCTCGCACGTGAACACCAGGTCGTTCCCTTCCCGTTCCATCCGGATCCGCACGAATGACGGATAGCGGGCGTTGACGCCGTGCTTGAACGCATTCTCAATCAGGGAAATGAAGAGCAGCGGGGCGATCCTGGCTTCTCCGGGGACGACATTGAAATCCTTCTCCACGGTCGTCATCTCATTGCAGCGCAACTGCATCAGGTTGATGTAGTTGTCCATGAATTCAATCTCGCCGGTGAGCGGGACCAGATCCTTGTCCGTGTCGTACAGGGCATAGCGGAGCAGGTCGCTGAGCTGCCCGATGCTTTCCTGGGCCTTGTCCGGATCGATCTGCGTCAGGGAAGAGATGTTGTTGAGCGTATTGAAGAGGAAATGCGGGTTGAGCTGGTGCTTGAGCCAGTTGAGTTCCGCCTCGGTCCCTTTCCGCTTTTCCTCCTCGATCTTCAGGCGCAGTTCATGGTTGCGCTGGATCTGGCGTACGCCGACGGCCAGCATGATGAAGACGCACTGGACCAGGAAGGCCATGAAGATGGTTCCCGCGTACCAGGCCCACAGGTTCTCGATGGGGAAAGGCAGGTTCTCGGACAGTTGCGTCTGGACATCCTCCGGGATGGGACCCGGGAACATGTACCGGGCATCCAATGCCAGCAGGAGGAGTGCATTGATGATCCAGAACCATTTTTTCTTGTTCTTGACGAACAGGAATCTCGGGACCAGCCACAGGTAATTGACGATGTAAAGGAACAGGACGGGAGCCATGATGACCAGGGTAGTCTTGAAAACCTGGACGGTCTGTGCCTTGTTTCCTGTCAGAAAAATGTTGAGAATAGCCGGCATCAATATGACGAAGATCCAGATCAGGACCTGCGTCATATTGAGAACCAAGCTGCTGCGTCTTTGTTTATCCATGATCAGGACAAAGATAAGCAATTCCTTTTACATTCCCGTGGGAAGACTGGTGGAAGTCGTGCTTCCGCCGCCGAGGGCGCCGCTGCCGCTGAGAGCTTCTGCCGTACTCTGGGTGTTGATGACCTCGTCGTTGGTGATGGTACGGCGGGCTCGCTTGACACCGAAGTTGCCCTGTTTCCCGAAGGTCCAGCTGACGCTCAGTGCGACCTGCTGCATCGGGACGGTGGTCGCCATGTTCATGGTGAACTCCTTCGTCTGGGTAAATGCCTTGATGGACAGATCCTTGCCGCTGAGCTGGCTGACGGCGTTGACGCTGATGCTGAGCCGGTCGTCCAGGAAAGTCTTGGTCAGGCCGACGGTACCGATGCTGATGCCCGTACTCCAGCCCTGGAGGTTGTAACTCTTGCTCATGAGGATGCCGTTGGCGCTGAAGCGGAGGTCCCAGGGAAGGGTCTGCTGGAAGCCCAGGAGGGCGTTGTAGCTCCATCCGTTGTTGGACTGGCCGAGTACTTCGCTGCGCATGTCGGCGTAATCCACGCCGCCGTTGAGGATGATGCGGGTCTTGCTGCCGGCGTTCCACATCAGGAAGGCGTTCAGGCCGGTCGTGGTGCTGGCGATGATGTTGTCGTACGTGGAATGCAGGATGTTGTCCTGGTAGAAACTATAGGCCGAGATGCCGTTCCCGGTATGGTTCCAGCGGGCGGTCAGGTTGAGCATGACCTTGCTGCTGAAGTAGTTATAGACTAAGCTGACGGTGTGGTTCTTCTCCACGTCGAGATCCGGGTTGCCATAACTCACGGCCGTCGGGTCGGAGGTGTCGCGGTACGGGTTGAGGTAGGTGATGCCGGGACGGCTGATGCGCAGGTTGTAACTCAGGCCGATGTTGCTGGTCATGCCGAGGTTCAACTGGACGCTCGCGGAAGGGACGAGACTGCCGTAGTTCGTGGTGAAACTGCTGCCGCCGTTCTCGTTGTAACGCTGCCAGGTGTGTTCGTAGCGGACTCCGCCCTTGATGCCGAACTTTCCGAGCGTGACGGCGAGTTCCGTATAGGCCGCGCCGATGCGGTTGTAGAAGTCATACCGGGTGCTGCCAAGGTCGTTGTAGGCCCAGTCGGAACCGTTCCAGAGGTAGTTCTGCTGGTCGGAGGTGTTGTGTCGGGAGAGGAACTTGGCGCCGGTCGAGATGGTTCCGATGCCGTCCAGCGGAGAAGTGAAGTCCACCTGGACGGTGTGGTCCGTGGAGCCGGTCTTGCCATCGGTGCGACGGTCGGTGAGGTTCAGCAGGGGATTGGCCACGTCGCCGAAAAGGTTCTTGGAATCCGTGGTGGAAGGGCTGGCGGAGAACTGGTAGGAGAGGATGAAACTGCGGTTCGGAACGTCTGCCCAGAGATGCTGGTAGTCCGCGCTGGCCGTAATGGAGTTGTTGCGGCTCTTCGTGTAGGTGTCCGTACTGTACTTGAATCCTTCGGTGCCGAACAGCATCTCGGTCGAGCCGGTACCGTCATTGGTCATGCCCATGCGCATGAGGCCGGCCGTTGCGGAGATCAGGTTCTGGTCGTCGATCTCGTAACTCATGCCGAGGTTCCCCATGACCAGCGGGATCTTCATGCCGCCTTCACTGTGGCTTTTCATGGTCATACCGGAGCCTGTCCGTTCGATGTCGGTGACCGTGCCGGGGTTGTTGTTGTACATGGCGTTGCCGTTGAAGTTGACGGCGAACTTGCCTTTCTGCTGGCTGTAGTACACGCCGCCGCCGTAGCCGCGGGTGCTGGCCATGCCGGTGAGGGTGCCGTAGGCGCCGTCCGCCACGCTCTGGCCGCCGGTGACTTCCCGGTTGGTCGTGATCTGCAGGATGCCGCCCACGCCTTCCGCGTCATACTTGACGCCCGGGTTGGTGACGACGGAGATGTCCTTGACGGAACTTGCCGGCATCATCTTGAAGACGACGGACGGGTTGGCGGAGATCATCTGGTTGGGCTTGCCGTCGACATAGACCTGAAAAGAGGAACTGCCGTTGACGGTGATGTTGTCCTGGCCGTCCACGGATACCATCGGTACCTTGCGGAGCATGTCCAGGACGGTGCTGCTCTTGGAATCCACGTCGTTGGCCACGTCGTAGGTCATCTTGTCGACCTCCATCTTCACGAGCGGGCGCATGGCGGTCACGCCGCCGGCCTGGAGTGTCTGGACGTCATCTTGTACCAGGACCGTTCCAAGGTCGAGGGTCTCGCTTCCGTCAAGGGTGAAGTCGCGATGCAGCGGCTTGCGGCCCATGTTGCTGAAGAGCATCCGGTATTCGCCCCGGCCGGTCAGGACCTGGGAGAAACGGCCGTCGGTATCGGTGGTCGTGAACGCGACCGGTTTTTCGAGGTCGGAGGCCTTGAAGAACTGCAGGATGGCTGCAGGTTCGCCTTCGCGGGTAAGGGAGTCGAGGACGGTGCCGCTGACGACCGTGCGCTGGGCCATGGCGGCCATCGTGGTCATCAGGATCAGACTGAGGGTTGCAAGAATCTTTTTCATCGTATGTTTGTTTCTGTTTATTCAGGTTCAGAAACCATTTCCCGGTTTCACGCTGCAAACATACGACATGAAAAAGGGGTCCTGTCCGCTTTTTCGACAGAACCCCGTTTTCTTTCGACGAATATCCTGAAAAAGAATTAAAGGGCAGGGAGGATGTAGTCCCAGATCAGGTTGATCTCCGCCTGCATGTCGCGGATGTTGGCCGTCGTGACGACGACGGCATCCTTCTCCGGAATCACGATGATGTACTGTCCGTTCGCTCCGTCAGCCCGGTAGGCGCCATGACGGCACATCCACATCTGGTAACCGTAGCCCTGGACCCAGTCGCTTGTCTCCTTGGTCATGCCCAGTTGCTCCAGCATCTCCGGACGGACGCCGGACGGGACGCAGGGAACCTGGTACTTGGAGGCCTCGGCAACCCAATCGGCCGGAAGGATTTGCTTTCCGTTCCATTTGCCGCCCTGCAGGAAGAGCTGGCCCATCTTGGCGAGGTCCTCGGTCTTGAGATAGAGGCCCCAGCCGCCGCAGTTGATGCCCTGCGGGCTTTCCTGCCATTCGGGCTTGTCGATGTGAAGCGGCTCGAACAGGCGCGGGGTCAGGTAATCCACGACCTTCTCGCCGGTCACCTTCTGGACGATGGCGGACAGCATGTACGTTCCCATGCTGTTATACCAATAATAGGTGCCGGGCTCATGCTCGACGGGGTGGGCGAGGAAACCTTCCACCCAGTCGGCCCCCTCGACGCGGCGGACGGACGGTTCGGTATGGTGGCCGCAGTTCATGGTCAGCAAGTTACGGATGGTTACCTTCGCGAGGTTGTCGCTGACTTCTTCGGGAAGCTTGTCCGGGAAGAAACTGATCAGTTTGTCATCCAGGCTGAGAAGCCCTTCGTTGATGGCCAGGCCGACGGCCGTGGCGGTGAAGGTCTTGCTGACGGAATTCAGGATGTGCGGCTTGTCGGGCGCGGCGTCTCCCAGCCAGGTCTCTTCCAGGACTTTTCCATGCTGGACGACCATGATGCTGTGCAGGTCCTGGCCGGCGTCCTGAACGGCCGCCAGATAGTTCTGGAAAGCTTCGTCCATCGCAGCCGGTGCCTTGGCGCGGGGGAGGTCGATGATCGGCTTGCTTCCGCAGGAGGCCAGGAAGGCAAGCACGGGAATCAGGAGGAGGATTCGTTTCATATCGATGGATTATTTGGATGTTTTATTCTTCCGGGACCATTTCAGCCGGCGGCGGAGCTTGAGGAACTCCGTCTTGAGGATGGAGTCGATATGCCGCCGGATCTTTTCAGGATACAGTTCGTCGAAACTGATCAGGATGCCGGAGTCCAGCACATCGGCGAATTCGTCGTTGACACCGGTGCCGAAATACAACATGGTGGCCGAGAGTTTCATGTAGGAATTGACCAGCGGGGGAATGTTGACGCCGAGTTTGCGGATTTCCGCACTGAGGACCTTGTATCCCTCCTGGAAGGGCAGGCCGCTGAACATCCGGCTGTACCTCTTGGTCTTGACGACGACCGGATTGCGCAGAAGGACCAGTTTCTTCCGGCTCCCGAAATATTTTTTCAGGAAAACCTGGATCATCTCACGCGCACGCTTCGGATAGTCGGGGTAGATGGTCATTTTCCCGAAGAAAAACTTCATGCGACCGTCCGTTAGGACCGTCAGCGCACCCAGGCCGTCGAAGAGGTTGTCAAGTGCGTAAATGCTCTTGGAACCGCCCTTTGAGGCCTGGTACTCGACGGAAACGAAAGACCGGCCCAGTTCGATGGTCCGGGGCAGGTAGTCCTCGATGAACTTCCTGGAGAACTCAAACATGTGGGAGGATGTGAGGATCGGTTGTCCCAGGCGGTCGAAAACCGCTTCGTCGCCAAAGACGAACCGGTAGCCGCCGATGATTTCTTCCGCTTCCGGATCCCAGAGAACCAGCTGACGGTAGCCATAGGCCGGATTCGTGTCGAATTTGTCCAGGTCAAGGGGCTCGCCGGTCCCGCCTCCGCCATCCCGGAATGCGATTTCCCGGAGCCGGCCGATTTCCCGGAGGACATTCGGGGCGTTTTCGTTGGTGACCACGTACAGTTCGTTGTCCGCCCGGTTGGTTTTCCGCAGCAGGCAGTCCGGCGTCAGCTCAGATTTGAGCAATGCCCGGTCAACGGGGGGAATGATCGGTTTCATAGATCGTAGACCTTTTCTCGGACCCATGCGGCCCATTCGACCGGTTTCTGGCTCCCGTCGAAGGTCTGCCACGGAATCGGATCACCGATCACGATGCGGTATGTCTTGTTCTGGCCTTTGTACAGTTCGTCCGGCAGCAGGATCATGGCTAGTTGGAATTTCTTGTTGATACCCAAGATTTTACCGAGTTTGTCGACCCGGTAGAACCGGTTGGAGTTCCGTCCGTAGAAATGGACGGGGATGATGTCCCGGTGGTATTTGACGCTCTTCTGGATGAAGGTCTTGGTCCATTCCGTATCCTGGATGACTCCGTTG
>JBGUXJ010000088.1:0-17282 GCA_045222055.1 Candidatus Cryptobacteroides sp.
GGGGCCCGCGAGCGAAGCGAGTGGGAGGGATAGCCCCGCAGGGGCGTACCGCTCCGGAGGCTTGCTGCCGCAGGCGCAAAGCGACGCGCAGCACAGCACGAGAGGAAGCGAGGCGCTGCCGCAGGCGCAAAGCGACGCGCAGCGAGAGCGATAGCCAGCGCGCGAAGAAGCGAGCAAGCAGAGCAACGCGACGCGATGCAAAGCAGCAGCGACAGCGGAATGCTGCCGCAGGCGCAAAGGAAAAACGGCCGCCCGGGGAGGGTGGCCGTTTGAGGGTCGGAATCTTCCCGAGGTCGGGAAGCTGTCGGAGGGACGGACTTAACCGTTGACGCGCTGACCGTAGCTGCGGTCGGTGGTGTTGACGGTGATGATATCGTCCGTGTTGATGAACAGCGGGACCATGATCTTGGCACCGGTCTCGAGTTCGACCTCCTTGAGGGCGGAAGTGGAAGCGGTGTTACCCTTGACGGCGGGCTCGGCGTAGGTGACCTGGAGGGTCACGTAGGTCGGGAGTTCGCAGGTGAGGCAGCGCTCCTCCGGCTCGGTCACGAAGATCATCTCGACGTGCTGGCCTTCCTTCATCAGGTCGGAGTTCTCGACGAGGTCCTTCGGGAGGGAAATCTGCTCGTAGTTGTCCTCGTTCATGAAGTTGAAGCCTTCCTCATCGGCATAGAGGAACTGGTAGCCGCGATGCTCGACGTTGATGGTCTCGATCTTGGCACCGGCGGTGAAGGTATTCTCGAGGATGCGGCCGTTCTCCAGGTTGCGGAGCTTGGTCTTGACGAAAGCGGGACCCTTGCCCGGCTTGACATGCTGGAACCATACGATGGAGCACGGCTTACCGTTGAAATTCAGATAGAGTCCGTTCTTGAAATCAGCTGTTGTTGCCATATATAAATGATTAAATTAGAATCGTTCAGCCCGCAAAATTAATAATTTGTCTCTATACATGCAAAAATTTCTGCGCCACCGCTTCCAGCAGCCATTTCGGCGTGCTCGTCGCCCCGCAGACCCCGACCCGGTCCCCCGGCCGCAGCCAGGACGGATCGACCTGGTCGGCACTCCCGATCCGGAAAGACCTGTCATTCACGCTCTTGCACAGATTGAACAGCACCTTCCCGTTGGAACTCTCCCGGCCGGAGACAAACAGGATGACATCATGGTTGCGCGCGAATTCCATCAACTGCGCATGGCGCGATGAGACCTGCTTGCAGATCGTGTCATGGACCGTCACCTCGCCGCTTACACGCGCCCGGAGCACGGAACAGATCTCCGCATACTCCGAAGGGCTCTTCGTCGTCTGGGAAAACACCTCGACCGGCCCGTCCGTACAGACAAGTCCCCCGTCGAAAGCCGTTTCCAGCATGGACATGTTCTCCACCACCAAGGCATCGCCACCGACCTGGCCCACCAGACCGAGCACCTCGGCATGACCCACCTTCCCGAAGATGATCACCTGCCCCCCAAGCGGATGGATCCGTGCATACGCCTCCCGGATCCGCCGCTGCAACTGCAGCACGACCGGGCAGGTACAGTCAATCAGCCGGATCCCCTGGGAAGCCGCCTGCTCATACGTCCGCGGCGGCTCGCCATGCGCCCGGATCAGGACGGTCTCCCCCTGGAGCCCGTCTAAGGAAGAGATGGCCCGCAATCCTTTGTCTTGCAGACGATCCAGTTCCGCCTCGTTGTGCACGATGGAACCCAGCGACAACAGTTGTTCCCCGGGATGCTCCGCCAGGTAGTCCTCCGCCTGGCCGATGGCCCGGATGACCCCGCCGCAAAACCCGGAATGGGCGTCTATTTCAACCTGATACATTATTCCAGGATACCGAAACGGCCCTGTAGCAGACCCTGCGTCCAGACGATCTCCTCATGGAGCGTCATCTCGGAATTGTCCATCACATAGGAATCTTCCGCCCGACGCAACGGATTGGTCGCCCGGTGGGAGTCGATGTAGTCCCGCTCCTCCAGATTCTTCATCACCTCCTGCAGGTCAGGGTTCTCCCCCTTCGCCAAAAGTTCGTCGAACCGGCGCTGCGCCCGGACCTCCGGACGGGCCGTCACGAAGATCTTCACCTGCGCATTCGGGAAAACGGCGGTGCCGATGTCCCGGCCGTCCATGACCACCCGGCCCTTCGCCCCGGCCTCATGCAGTTTGCCGTCCACGAAAGCACGGACGAACGGCACGGCGGAGATCGGGCTCACCTGGCTGGAGACCTCCATGGTCCGGATTTCCTTCTCGATCCGGCGGTTGCCGATATAGGTGCCGTCCGGGCCGAAATGCAGGTCCAGACCGGCATCGAGCGCGGCCTTCAGTTCCGCCTCATGGATGGTATTGTCCGGATCGATGAAGCCATTCTCCTGCGCAAACAGGGTCACGCCGCGGTAAAGGGCGCCGGAATCCAGGTACAGGAAAGAAAACGTCTCGGCGATAAGTTTCGCGAGGGTGCTTTTGCCCGTGGCAGAGAAGCCGTCGATGGCGATGATGATATCAGGAACTTGCATGGATGTGCTGGTTAGAAAGCAAAAATAGGAAAAATTGTGCAAAGTCAGCGATTTTTATCCGATATTTGCGTAGAAATGAACCGGCGGCAGCAGAACCGCCTGACAAATTGTTGTGTATGAAGATTCTGGTAGTCGATGACGAGCGCGCCATCCGCAATTCGCTGAAAGAAATCCTGATGGATGAGGGTTATACCGTCGATGTGGCCGAGGACGGACCCAAAGGCCTGGAACAGGCCGGGAAGGAACGGTATGATGTGATTTTCTGTGACATCAAGATGCCCGGAATGGAAGGCACCGAGGTGCTGGTCAAGCTGGTCGAAGAAGGCATCGAGACGCCCGTGGTCATGATTTCGGGCCATGCCGACATCGCCACGGCCGTGGAATGCATGCACAAAGGGGCCTTCGACTTCATCGAGAAGCCGCTGGACCTCAACCGCATCCTCATCACCATCAAGAACGCCACCGACAAGGCCAACCTCGCCAAAGAGAACAAGATCCTCAAGAAGAAGGTCTACGGCCAGCAGATGATCGGCGAATCCGAACCGATCCTGCACATCCGCGACATCATCGGAAAAGTCGCCCCGACCGACGCCCGTGTCCTCATCACCGGGCCCAACGGCTCAGGCAAGGAACTCGTCGCCCGCAGCCTGCACCAGCAGAGTCTCCGCAGCGCCATGCCCTACATCGAAGTCAACTGCGCCGCCATTCCTTCCGAACTAATTGAGAGCGAATTGTTCGGCCACAAGAAAGGTTCCTTCACCTCAGCGGTCAAGGACCACAAGGGCAAGTTCGAGCAAGCCGACGGCGGCACCCTCTTCCTCGACGAGATCGGAGACATGTCCCTGGCCGCCCAGGCCAAGGTCCTCCGCGTCCTGCAGGAAAAGAAACTGACTCCGGTCGGCGGAGACAAGGACATCGAAGTCAATGTCCGCGTGGTCGCCGCGACCAACAAGAACCTCCGGGCCGAAATCGAGAAAGGGACTTTCCGCGAAGACCTCTACCACCGCCTCTCCGTCATCATCATCCGCGTCCCGTCCCTGGACGAACGGAAAGATGACATTCCCCTGCTGGTAAACTACTTCACCGAGCAGATCTGCGCAGAAAGCGGCAAGAGCGTACGGCCTTTCGAGCCCGATGCCATCACCCTCCTGCAACAACGCGAGTGGCCCGGCAACATCCGCGAACTCCGCAATGTCGTCGAGCGTCTCCTCATCCTCGGCGGACCGGTGATCTCCGCCCAGGACGTCAAGGATTACGTCTAAGGATTATTCTTCGGAAGACTGTCCGGAAGCCTGGGCCGCGGCCCGGGCTTTCAGCATTTCTTCGTGCTCCCGCTGCGCGCGCTCGACAGAGACGGAGCGCTTGAGGACGAAGCCGGAGCCCAGGTACTTGGTGCGGACATCCTCGTCGGCAGCCAGGGCCTCCGGAGTGCCGTGCTGCAGGATGGTTCCTTCATAGAGCAGGTAGGCACGGTCGGTGATGGCCAGGGTCTCGCCGACATTGTGGTCCGTAATGATGACGCCGATGTTCTTGTATTTCAACTTCGCGATGATATACTGGATGTCCTCGACGGCGATCGGGTCGACGCCCGCGAACGGTTCGTCCAGCAGGATGAACTTGGGATCGATGGCCAGGGCGCGGGCGATTTCGCAGCGGCGGCGCTCACCGCCGGAAAGCTGGATGCCGAGACTCTTGCGTACCTTGCTGAGGTTGAACTCGTTGATCAGGGATTCGAGGCGGTCATACCGCTCGGAGCGGCTCATGTCATGCATCTCCATGACCGACAGGATGTTGTCCTCGACGCTCATCTTGCGGAAAACGGAGGCTTCCTGGGGCAGGTAGCCGATGCCCATCTGGGAACGCTTGTACATCGGAAGACCGGTAATCTCGGTATCATCCAGGAAGATGCGGCCGTCGTTCGGGACGATCTGACCGGTAATCATGTAGAAACTCGTGGTCTTTCCGGCTCCGTTCGGACCGAGAAAACCGACGATCTCACCTTGTTCCACTTCCATGGACACGCCCTTGACGACGGTCCGCACGCCATATTTCTTGACGAGATTTTCGCAGTGCAGTCTCATACGCTTAAATATCCAGTCCCATGTCGGTAATCAGGTTCTTGACTTCCGGATTATCCTGAATCAGGGCAGCGGCCTGCTCCTGTTGGGTATAGTTGATTTTCTTGACTTCCTCGTCCGGGGTCACCAGGACCTCGAGACGGATTTTCGCCGTGCCCAGCAGCCGGCGCATCTTGCTTTCAAATTCGCTGAGTATTTTCTCCTTGATCCACTCCTGCTGTGCGACGTTGACAACATAGAAAGAAAGGACCTTGGTCCCGTCCTGTTCGCCGATTTCCATCTTGGAATTGGCGAGCATGGAGGCCAGCCGCGGACGACTCTGGTAATCCTTGGCCATTTCCTTCCACTTTTCGCCTACCACGGCATCGTCGGGAAGGGCGTCGCCCTGGGCGGACGCATCCGGCAGATGTGCCAGATTGTCTTCCGGCTGCATTTTCCCAAGAGCCAGGGCGCCCTTCGGAGAACGGCGGCGGGCCGGTGCCTTTTCGGCGGCGGGCGCCTCCGGCTTGACGGCTTGCTCCGCCGGCTTGCCGGCCGGCTGCGGGGCAGCGACGGGCGTCTCAACGGGGGCTTCCGGCTTGGCAGCGGGCTGCGGGGCGGCAGCGGGCTTTGCGGCAACAGGTTGCGGTGCGGCCGGTTTGGCGGCGGGAGCCACGGCGGTCGCAGCGGACGGCTTGGCAGCGGCAGGGCGGAGCGAGACTTCGCCGTTGCCGCAGAGGAAACTCAGCCGCATCAGGGCGAACTCGATGTGCAGGCGCGGATTGACGGCGGCCTTGTAGCCGGCCTCGCAGGCGGTCGTCGTGGCCAGCGCATCGTACAGGAACTGCACCGGGCAGCGGGCGGCCTGCTCGCGGTATTTCGCCTTGAGGGAGTCCGGGAGTTCCAGCAGGGCGTCCAGTCCCCCGCTCCGGGCGACCATCAGGTCACGCAGATGGCTGCTGAGGGAAGCCACGAAATGCAGGGCGTTGAACCCCCTGGCCAGGATTTCGTCGAATTTCAGGAGCGCAGCCCCGTAGTCTCCGGCCAGGAAACTGTCCACCAGTTGGAAGCAGTGCTCATAGTCCAGGACATTGAGGTTGCGGAGGACATCCTCATAGCGGACTTCCGTCCCGCAGAAAGCAACCGTCTGGTCGAAGATGGTCAGGGCGTCGCGCATGGCGCCGTCGGCCTTCAGGGCGATGACATGCAGGGACTCGTCGTCGATGGTAATCCCTTCCTTACCGGCTATGGTCCGAAGATTGCGGACGATGTCCGGGACGCTGATCCGGTTGAAGTCATACGTCTGGCAGCGGGAAAGGATGGTCGGAAGGATCTTGTGCTTCTCGGTGGTCGCCAGGATGAAGATGGCATGTGCCGGCGGCTCCTCGAGGGTTTTCAGAAAGGCATTGAACGCCTGCTGGCTGAGCATGTGGACCTCGTCCACGATGTAGACGCTGTACCTGCCGACCTGCGGCGGGATGTTGACCTGGTCGATCAGCGACTTGATGTCGTCGACGCTGTTGTTGGACGCGGCGTCAAGTTCATGGATGCAGTAGGACCGGCCTTCCCGGAAGGAAACGCAGGACTCGCATTCGCCGCACGGCTCCATGTCTGCCGTAGGATGGGCGCAGTTGATCGTCTTGGCGAAAATGCGCGCAGCGCTGGTCTTCCCCACGCCCCGCGGTCCGCAGAACAGGTAGGCATGCGCCAGCTGCCCCCGGATGATGGAGTTCTTGAGGGTCTGGACGATATTGTCCTGACCGATCAGGGATTCGAAGGAGTCCGGCCTGTATTTTCGCGCGGAAACGATATACTGCGACATAATGCTTTCTGTTTACCCAAGTTTACAAATGTACGCATTATTTGCTTAACTTTGCGGACATGAAACGAATTTTTGCATTCCTTCTCGGGGTCCTGTTCTGCCTTTCCGCAGCCGGCCAGGCACAGATCACGACGAAGAAAGAAAAACTCAGCGACTTCGAAAGCAAGACCCTGAAAGTGGTCCTGCCGGGGAACCCCATCCTCGATGAAGCGCTTCGGGAGGCGGCCAAGGATGCCTGGGACCTGTCGCCCTATGAAACCTGTACGATGAAGGAATTCGAGCGGCTGCGCACCAGCGACAGCTGGTATTTCCTGGTGCCCCGTGAAATGGACCGGAAAAAGGAACCGGGCGGACTGACGTTCCTGTTCCTACTGAAAGGCGGTGCCAAGGAGGTGGAGGACATGATGGACGTCGCCCGGCTTCCGCTTTGTGCCGCCGGCGCCCCTTCCGGCCGCGAAGCCGTGCTGCTTCCGGCCATGCTGCAGACCCTGCAGGCCTATGTCCGGCAGGCCATGGGAAGCGACCTCGCCCGTTTCGGGTCGGCGATCGGTTCCCTCCGGAAAACCGGTGGCAAGGACGTCTATCTGGTGGAGGACGAGCTGTCTCCCCAGATTGGCAAAGAATTCATGGACAAGAAGTTCGACAAAGGGATCCATCTTGTTGACGCCGCCACGGCCGATGCCGCCATGCGACGCGGCGAAGACGCCGTCGTCGCCTTCTGCATTGCTCCGGCACAGACCGTCAAGGGTGCCTCCTGTTACAAATATTTCGTCGATGCCCGTACGCATGAGATCCTGTGGTACAAGCAGCACAAGATCAGCGGCAGCACCGGCACCGGCTTCCTGAAAGCCGACCTGAACGACCTCGTCAAACCTCGCTGATGATTATCGGAAAGACTTCCTGCGGCATCCGCTATGCCGTCCGCCGTGGCGGCAACGCCGTGGCATATTGCGCGCTCAGCATCCGTTGCGGCACCCGCGACGAAGACGGCTACCACGCCGGCATCGCTCATTTCACCGAACATACCCTTTTCAAAGGCACGCGCCGCAAGCGTGCCGCCACCATCAACAGTTACCTGGAACGGCTGGGCGGCGAACTGAACGCCTATACGACCAAGGAGGAGATCGTCATCCATGCCACCGTCCTGAAAGAAGACCTCCGCAAGGCCGGCGGACTGCTGTTTGAACTGGCGACCGAGGCGACGTTCCCGGAAACCGAAATCGAGACGGAGCGGGGCGTGGTCATCGAAGAGATCCTCTCCTACAAGGACAGCCCGGCCGACGATGTCTATGACCGGTTCGAAGAGAAACTCTATGCCGGCCATCCCCTTGAACGGCCGATCCTCGGCACCGTCGCTTCCGTCCGCAAGATCAAGGCGGCGGAACTGCGCCGTTTCGTGGCCGAGAAGTTCCGTCCGGAGGCCATGGCCTTCACCCTCGTGGCGGATGTTCCGGAAGAGAAACTGGAGAAAGAAGTGCTCCGGCTCATCGGGAGGTGGTTCCCGGACGCTCCGGACCGCGAGCCGCTGACCGGATCCGCTCCGGCAGGCATCCGGCTCCCCGCCGGGATAAGGTTCGATGAGACCGTGGACAAGAAAAACCACGAGGTGAATGCCGTCATCGGCAGTTTTGCGCCCTCGCTTTATGAAGAAAAGGAACGGCTGGCGGCCAACCTGTTGGGCAACATCCTGGGCGGCCCCGCCTCGAACTCCATCCTCGGCAGCATCCTGCGGGAGCGCAACGGATGGGTCTACAGCGTCGAAGTCTCCTATACGCCCTACGCCGATACCGGCATCATGGCCGTCTGCCTGGGCTGCGACAAGTCCAACCTCGACCGCTGCCTGGCCGCCGTGCACAAGGAGATCGTCAAGTTCCAGACGATTCCCCTCTCCCCGAACCGGCTCAAGGCCGCCAAGAAACAGTTGCTCGGGCAACTCGCCATCAGCGCCGAATCCGGTGAAGCCCAGTGCCTCAGCATGGGCAAGAGCCTTCTTTCGTTCGGCCGGATCTCTTCCAGCGAAGAAACTCGAGCCGCCATCGAAGCCCTGACTGCCGAAGACCTCCGCGCGACCGCCTGCCGCATCTTCGCCCCCGACCGGCTCAGTACCTTGATTTTCCTGTAAGACTCCGGATTACAGCGAGGCCAGCCATGCGTTCATGGCCGGAACGCTGGCACCGACGGAGGTGAACAACTTCCACTGGGCCAGGCTGCGGACCCAGTTGTGCTCCGGATACTGGATGCGATAGTACGTGTCTCCGTTGATATAGTCCGCCAGGAAACGGACGGTCTGCATGTACGGGAACAGCATGGCCGCATAGGGCAGGTTCTCCCGCTCGACCTGTGTCAGGAAGACGGAGGCCGACTCCAGATATCCTTTAGAAAAGGCCTTGAATATCGCAAGGTTGAAATGGACGTTCCCGAGATCCCGGTCATCTTCTGCGCCGGTGTTGGCCGCCGTCCGCAGGAAATCCCCGAAATCCGAGAAGACGAAACTCGGCATCACCGTATCCAGGTCGATGACACAGAGCACATTCCCGTCCGCGTCGAACAACATGTTGTTGACCTTGGTGTCGCAATGGCAGATCCGCTTCGGAAGGATCCCCTCCCGGTACATCCGCTCCGCCTTGCACATTTCCCACTCGCACGCCTGTACCTCCTCGACAAGATCCCGCACCGCAGGATCCCCCATCCGGCCCACCGGGTCCGCCGCGATTGCTTCGCGCAACTGGCGGGCCCGGAGTTCCATGTTGTGGAAATCCGGAATCGGCTCGCCCAGCGGCTCATCCAGATCCGCGAGCATCGCCTCGAACCGGCCGAAAGCCTTTCCGGCATCATAGGCCGAATCCGGCGTCACGGCCTCATGGGTATAAGCGTCCGGAATCAGCACCGACAGCCGCCAGAATGTCCCGTCGGCGGCCTCGTACCAGGTCTGCGTCCCATCCGCCAACGGCAGGAAGCGCAGGACCTTGCGGTCGATGTCCGGATCTCCGGCGAGTTTCTTCCGGATATGGCGGGTCACCGCCTCGATGTTATGCTGCAACAGGGGGACGTCCTGGAAAACGGCATGGTTGATCCGCTGCAGGACATAGTCTTCCGGGCCGTCCGCCTCCACCTTGAACGTGTCGTTGATCAGGCCGTTTCCCAGCGGATACACCGCCCGGACGGACCCCTTGACGGCAAACTTTCCCGCCAGGGCCTTCAGTTCTTCCTGGGTACGCATAGACTTAGTCGTTCTGACGGATGATATGGGCGCCGAGGGCATTGAGACGCACGTCGATATCCTCGTAACCGCGGTCGATCTGCTCGATGTTGCCGATCACGCTGGTGCCCTTGGCGGACATGGCGGCGATCAGCAGGGCGATACCGGCACGGATATCCGGAGAGGACATGCGTCCGGCACGGAGCTGGAAATGATGGTCATGGCCGATCACCACGGCCCGGTGCGGGTCGCACAGGATGATCTGCGCGCCCATGTCGATCAGCCGGTCCACGAAGAACAGGCGGCTCTCGAACATCTTCTGGTGAATCAGCACGCTGCCCTTGCACTGGGTCGCCACGACCAACATGACGCTCAGCAGGTCCGGGGTCAGGCCCGGCCACGGGGCGTCCGCGATGGTCATGATGGAGCCGTCCAGGAAAGAATCGATGACATAACTCTCCTGCTCAGGGACATAGATATCGTCCCCCCTCTGCTCGATGTTGATGCCGAGGCGGCGGAACTGGGCGGGGATGATGCCCAGGTCATCATATGACGTGTCCGTGATGGTCAGGGAACTGCGGGTCAGGGCGGCCATGCCGATGAACGAACCGACTTCGATCATGTCCGGAAGGATCCGGTGCGTCGTCCCGCCAAGGGCCTCGACTCCGTCAATCTTCAACAAGTTGGACCCGATCCCATCAATCCTGGCACCCATCCGGACCAGCATCTTGCTGAGTTGCTGGATGTACGGCTCGCAGGCGGCGTTGTAGATGGTGGTCGATCCCTTTGCAAGGGTGGCCGCCATCAGGATGTTGGCCGTACCGGTCACGGAGGCCTCGTCCAGCAGCATGTACGTTCCCTTCAGGCCGTCCGGCGCGTCCAGCCGGTACGCCTTGCGGGTGCTGTCGTAACTGAGTTTCGCACCCAGGTTCACCATGCCCATGATATGGGTATCCACACGCCGGCGGCCGATCTTGTCGCCACCCGGCTTGGGGAACCAGACATGACCCAGCCGGCACAGCAGCGGACCCGCCACCATGACCGACCCGCGCAGTTTCGCACAGGTCTTGATAAACGCTTCGCTGTCCGCGTATTCCGCATTCAGCTTGTCCGCACGGAAAGCATATTTTCCCTTCTCCAGCCGGCGCACCTCGACGCCCAGGCTCTGCAGCAGCGCGATCAGGTTCTTGACATCCAGGATCTCCGGGATGTTCTCCATGACGACCTCCTCCCGTGTCAGCAGGACGGCGCTGATGACCTCCAGGGCCTCGTTCTTGGCACCCTGCGGCTGAATGGAACCGGACAGTTTGTGTCCGCCTTCGATGATGAAACTGGCCATATTTCAGTGTTATATATGTTCTACTTCCGGATTGAGCACAATCCCGAACCGGCTCCGGACAGAGGAAATGATCTCCTGTTCCAGCGCCAGGATCTCGCCCGGCGTCGCGGTACCGGTCGCATTGACCAGCACCAGCGGCTGCACCGGCCATACGCCCGCGTTTCCGCGCCGGACGCCTTTCCAGCCGCACTTGTCGATCAGCCAGGCGGCCGGAATCTTGACCAGGCCGTCCTCCGTCAGGAAATGCGGCACCGGCCCGAGGCCTTCCTTCTCAGCGATCTGTTCGACTTTCCGATACTGCTCAGGCAGGACGAACGGGTTGCGGAAGAAACTGCCGGCACTGCCGGTCACGGCCGGATCCGGCAACTTGTCCTTGCGGATGGCGATGATTCCTTCCCGCACCTGCAGGGGCGTATACGGCTCCGGCCCGACGGCCTTTTCCAAGGCCGCCCGGACATGGCCGTAATCCAACACGGGCGCATAGTCCCGACGGAGCCGGAAGACCACGGCCGTCACGATATACCGGCCCTTCCATTCTCCCTTGAACCGGGAATCCCGGTAAGCATACCGACATTCCGACCCCGGGAAAACGACGGAGCGCCGCTCCAGCAGGTCGAAACATTCGACCGTCTCGACCAGTTCGCAGACTTCACGGCCGTAGGCACCGATATTCTGCACGGCCGCCGCACCGGCTTCACCGGGAATCAGGGAGAGGTTCTCCGGGCCCCAGAGGCCTTCCGTGGCCGCCCATTCGCAGAACTCGTCCCAGACCACGCCGGAGCCGACGCGGACGCGCTGGCAATCCGCATCGTCCGACAGCACGCCCTCGGAAGGAAGCGGATCGATGAACCGGATCCGGGAATGAAGGAGCGTGCCCGGAAAATCGCCGGTGAAGAGCAGGTTGCTGCCGCCTCCGACGGGAAACAGGGGCAGCGGCAGTTCGCCCGCGAAGCGCTCGTCGGCCAGGATGCCGGAGAGTTCCTCCGCGGAATCATATTCCAGCAGCGCAGCCGCCTGCACCTCCATGCCGAAGGTGTTCCAGGGCCTGAGACCGACGTTGTAGGAAAGTTTCATGGCTTAACCGACCTGTGCTCCGTTGGTCACGACTTCCGCCGGGGTGATGAAGCGCATCTTTCCGTCACCCTGCTTGGCCATGAGGATCATGCCCTTGGACTCGATGCCGCGGATCGTGCGCGGAGCGAGGTTCGCCAGGATGCAGATCTGCTTGCCGAGCATGTCCTCGGGACTGTAATACTCGGCGATGCCCGACACGATCGTCCGCTGGTCAATGCCGGTATCGATGGTGAGTTTCAGGAGTTTGTCCGTCTTGGGAACGCGTTCCGCAGCCAATACGGTCGCCGTGCGGATGTCCATGGCGCCGAACTGATCGAACGTCACTTCGTCCTTCTGCGGCTCGACACGTCTGGCCGCTTCCGCCGCTTCCCGGGCGGCGGCCGCCGCTTCGCGCTCGGCCTTGATGGCGGCCAGGCGTGCGATCTGGGCATCCACCACGCTGTCCTCGATCTTCTGGAACAGCAGTTCGGCCGTGCCGAGTTCATGGCCGGCAGGCAGGAGTTCGTCCGCGCCGAGCATGGACCAGTCCAGCACCAGCGGGAAAGCCGAAGGCCGGCTCGTATGAAGCGCACAGCCCTCGTCCGGACGGAAGAAATTCTCGCCCGGCGTACCCTTGACGCCGAAATCGGCGGCATCGACCGTCCCTTCACCGGCGCGATGGTCGGTACCGGCGTTCACGCCGACCCGCAGCATGGTGCGCAGGCGCTCGGCGGCAAACGGGGTGAACGGCTCGAAGACCAGCGCCAGGTCCGCGCAGATCTGCAGGCAGGTATAGAGGATCGAAGCGGTCCGGTCCATGTCGGTCTTGGCGACCTTCCACGGCTCGGTGTCGGAAATGTACTTGTTGCCGATGCGGGCGATGTTCATCGCCTCCTTCAACGCCTCGCGGAAATGATAGGTCTCGATGTATTTCTCAAGGGCTTCCCTGGCGGGGATGATCTGCGCAAGCGTCTCTGCGTCGATGGGCTCCGGTTTCAGGTTCGCCGGCACCTTGCCGCCGAAATACTTGTGGGTCAGGACCACGGCACGGTTGACGAAGTTGCCGAAAATGGCGACCAGCTCGGAGTTGTTGCGCTGCTGGAAATCCTTCCAGGTGAAGTCGTTGTCCTTGGTCTCGGGAGCGTTGGCGCACAGCACGTAGCGGAGCACGTCCTCCTGGCCCTTGAACTCCTCGACGAATTCGTTGACCCAGACGGCCCAGCCGCGGGAGGTCGAGATCTTGTCACCTTCCAGGTTCAGGAACTCGTTGGAGGGGACATTGTCCGGCAGGACATAGTCGCCATAGGCCTTCAGCATGGACGGGAAGACGATGCAGTGGAACACGATGTTGTCCTTGCCGATAAAATGCACCAGTTTCGTGTCCTCGGACTTCCACCATTTCTCCCAGGTCCGAGGAAGCAGTTCCTTGGTGTTGGAGATGTAACCGATCGGCGCGTCGAACCAGACATAGAGCACCTTGCCTTCCGCCCCTTCGACGGGTACCGGGACGCCCCAGTCCAGGTCGCGGCTGACGGCGCGCGGCTGCAGGCCGCCGTCCAGCCAGCTCTTGCACTGGCCGTATACGTTGGATTTCCACTCCTTGTGCCGCTCCAGGATCCAGTCGCGGAGCCACGGCTCATACCGGTCCAGCGGGAGGTACCAGTGCTTGGTCTTGCGCTTCTCGATCACGCCGCCGCTCAGGCGGGAATGCGGGTCGATCAGTTCGGTCGGACTGAGGGTGCTGCCACACTTTTCGCACTGGTCGCCATAGGCGTGCGGATTGCCGCATTTCGGGCAGGTGCCTTCGATGTAGCGGTCTGCCAGGAAGGTCTTCGCTTCGACGTCATAGTACTGCTCGCTCTCCTGGGTGATGAACTTGTCGTCGTCGTAGAGCTTGCGGAAGAATTCGGAAGCGTTTTCCTCATGGACCTTGGAGGTCGTCCGGGAATAGATATCGAAATTGATGCCCAGTCCGGTGAAGGCATCTTTCATGATCTGGTGATATTTGTCGACGATGTCCTGCGGGGTGACACCCAGTTCACGTGCCTTGATCGTGATCGGCACGCCATGCTCGTCGCTGCCGCAGATGAAGACGACATCCTCGCCGCGCAGGCGCAGGTACCGCACATAGATATCGCCCGGGATATAGGCACCGGCGAGGTGGCCGATGTGGACCGGGCCGTTGGCGTACGGAAGCGCACAGGTTACGAGGGTTCTTTTGAATTGCTTGTCCATATATTTACGTTATAACTATTTATCTTTCACTGAACGCGTCCCAGATCCTTCAGCACCTGGCTCCGGAGGGCGGCGATCTTCTGCAGTTCCCGCAGCAGGGCGAACTGCTGCTCGGGAGCGGCATCCTTGAGTTCCGCCTCGATCGCCCGCTGCCGCACCGCCAGCCGCTTTTCCTGATAGACCCGGATGGCCCGGGGCACGCGCATGACCAGCATGGTCGAGGTGGCGGTCAGCGCCGCCTGGTAGTTCTTGACCGTGAGGTTATAGCGTTCCTGGGTCAACTGCGCCGTCCGGTCCGCCACCACGCGGTCCTCTCCGTCCATCAACTGCCGCACGATGCCGTCCTGGTCCATTTCGGGCTGTCCGTCATAGACAGTGAAGAAGGCCTCGTATGTCCGGCGGTAGACGGAATTGACGAAGGTGAAATCATCCGCCTCCAGGTTGCTGCGGATGAAATCCGCCACGGAACAGGTCCCTTCCGGATCGTAGAAATCGCTGTCCGATTCGAATTCCAGCGGACTGGCGCCCCAGTTCAGGATGAACCAGAGCAATTCCTGCTCGCAGGGGGCCAGGGCAGGGACTTCGAAAGCCAGGTCTTCCACTGTCGGGACTGGGATCTCCTGCGGTCCGGGATCGCCCGGCTGGGCTTCTGGGACCTCCGCGAGCCGTTCCTGACGGGCACGTTCCCGCTCGGCGGCCGTCTGGTCGTCCACCAGCATTTTCTCCCGGGTCCGCCTGACCCGTTGGAAAAGAATCTGCGAATCGATGTCGAACCGCTCCGCCGTCGTCTGGACGAACACGGTCCGTTTGACCTGGTCCGGGATCAGGGAGATGGTATCGGCGATGTCGTTGATCAGTTCGGCCCGTTTGAGCGGGTCGTTCCCCGCCTCGGCCAGGGTCCTGTCCGTCTTGAAGGAAATGAAATCCTGCTCGTTGGCGGCAAGGAACGCCTGTACTTCCTCCAGGGTATGCTTGCGGGAATAGGAATCGGGGTCGTCCCCATCGGGAATCAGCACGACCTTGACATTCAGCCCTTCTTTCAGCGCCAGGCCGATGCCACGCTCGGCGGCGTGGATCCCCGCGCCGTCCCCGTCGAACATCAGGACCAGGTTCTCCGTGAATTTCCGGACGACCCGGATCTGGTCTACCGTAAACGAGGTTCCGCACGGGGCCACCACGTTCGTGATGCCCAGCTGGTGCATGCTCAGCACGTCCAGATAGCCCTCGACAATGTAGCAGCGCCCCTGCCGGACAATCTCGGTCCGGGCGAAATACAGGCCGTACAATGTCTTGTCCTTCAGGTAGATCTCCGTCGTCGGGGAGTTGACATATTTCGGAACGGACTTGTCGGAAGACAGTGTCCGGCCGCCGAAGGCCACCACGCGTCCGCTCACGGAATGGATCGGGAACATGACCCGCTCCGAGAACAGGTCGGCCATGTGGCCGTCCTCATATTGCTTGCAAAGGCCGGTCGCGGTCAGGTATTCGTCCTTGTACCCCTTGGCCCGGGCAGCGTCCAGCAAGGCATGGCGGCCCCTCGGGGCCCATCCCAGGCCGTATTTCTCGATGGTGGCATCTTCCAGCCCGCGGCTGCGGAAATAGGCCAGGCCGACGGCACGGCCCTCTCCTTCTTTCAGCGCGTCCTTGTAGAACTGTCCGGCGAATTCGGAGACGAGCAGGAGACTTTCATTGCGCTGGCGCGCGGCGATCTCCTCGGCGGTCTGCTCCTTCTCGACCACTTCGATGTGGTACTTGCGGGCCAGGTATTTCAGGGCCTCGACATAGGAGAGATTCTCATGTTCCATGACGAAACCGACGGCCGTACCCGACTTGCCGCAGCCGAAGCACTTGTAGATGCCCTTGGACGGAGAGACATAGAAGGACGGCGTCTTTTCGTTATGGAACGGACAGCAGGCCACATAGTTCGCCCCGCGGCGCCTGAGCGTCACGAAATCCCCGACCACTTCGACGATCTGCGCCGAATCGAGGATCTTGGCTACGGTGTCCTGCGGAATCATCTGCTATTCGCCTGTATGGTCGCTGGTCCAGAATCCGGTTTCTTCCGGATCCTCGACCTTCTCGTATTCCACGTCCTTGACCTCGGCGAGGACGGTCTCCTGTCCGGCCGCCGGGGCGGCTTCTTTCTTCTCGGCGAACTGGATGTCATAGGCCTCCTTCGCCTTGACCATGCGCCGGGTCGAGAGAAGTTCCGTGACGCCGTAATAGATCAACAGGATGCCCGCCACGCGGCTCATCACCGTGTTTTCCCACGGATTGGCCAGCAGCGTGATGCCGCCGATCACGGCCAGGCCGGACAGCAGCAGCGGGATCAGTCCTGCTCCCAACAGCGAGATCGTGCCGCTCATCACGATGAACTGCATGATTCCGAAGAGGATCAGGACCACGCCGATGGCGGCAACGATGAACCCGGCCACGGCCCCCGGCCAGAAGAAGAGCACCAGGCCGAGCAGGATATCCACGCCGGCATTGACGCTCATCAGCGGAAGTGCACCTTCGTTTCGTTTGCTGTAACCGTGGATGAAAGAAACGATTCCCGCCACGATCAGCAGGGCGGCGATGATCTTGACGACCACGACGGAGGCGTCGGTCCGCAACAGCATGACCAGGCCGATCGCAATCGCGGAAAGCGCCCGCAGTATGCTGCTGAACTTGGTTTTATATCCGAATGAAATCAACATCTTGTTCTATGTTTGCTTTAACTTGCAAATATAACAAAAAGCCCGGAATTATCCGGGCCTTCGATCGGGTATTTCATGTCCGTGCCTCAGTTGGCGACTTCACTGAGGAATTTCAGGCGGACAAGGCGGATTTCGATTTCCTCATAGTCGGGTCCGAGGGCCTCGATGGCGTCGGCGACGGAGTCGGACTGGGCCTCGTCACGGAAATAATCGTAGATTTCCTCGACGACATCCTCGTCCAGGTTGGCCTTGATGTAATAATCCAGGTTGAGCCGGGTGCCGTACTCGACGATGTTCTCGATCTCCGACAGGAGTTCGTCCATCTCCATTCCCTTGGATTCGGCGATGTCCTCCAGGTCGAGGCGGCGGTCGA
>JBGUXJ010000089.1:0-17048 GCA_045222055.1 Candidatus Cryptobacteroides sp.
TTTCTCCAATCGGGACCAATTGTCACTTTCCGGGAACATTCGCCACACTTTTCAGGAGCTTTGTCTCTTTTCAGGAAGATCCGCCGCTCTTTTCAAGAGCATTTGCCTCTCTTTTTCAGGAGCATGCAAAAATACGATTTTCCCCTCTAAAAGAAAAACCGCCTACCCCAAACCTCCTCTCGCCCCACTCTCTATCTTTGAAATGCTTCCGCTGTCCTAAAATCTGGGACGTCTGGTGCATATTCCGTCCAAAATGCTTCCGCTGTCCCAAATTCCGGGACGGCGGAAGCGATCGAGGACAAAGGCATGGGATGATGATAAGAGGGATCTCAATAGAAAAGGAACGGCATTAAACCTGTATAATATTTGATACAAATCAAAAGATCCTTATTTTTGCATCTAAGGGACATTGTGTCTGTTTTGAAAATGTGCAGTTGAGTATGGGTCTGGAATTTTATTTGGTCAGCACCTCCCATCTGGAGGATCGGCTATGGTTCAGAAGTGATGCAGATTTCAAGGAGGGAATGAATGCAGTGGCGGTTATCGCCCATCTGACAGGCATTCAGGTACTTGCATTTATCTTGATGTCTAATCATGTTCATTTTGTATTACAGTGCAGGTGTAGTGAAGCACGGCGTTTCATCACGCAGTTCAAGCAGCATTACAGTGCCTATCTAAGGAGGAAATATGGATTGAAAGAAGCCCTTCGTGGGAATGAGGTGGATATCCGTCCTGTGAATCTTGGAGATGAGTCATTGGAGAGGGCAATCGCTTATGTGTTGATGAATTGTGTAGCTGCGAACATTTGTCCTCACCCCTCTCTCTACCCTTGGGGGACGGGATCTGTGATTTTTAATATGAACTCCTCTGAAGGGAAACCGGTCGGCACCTACTCTATCCGGTCGTTGCAAAAGACGCTGCATACCCATTGTCTGTTTCCAGATTCGTTCCTTGTATCAGAAAACGGGTACATTCTGCCGGAATCGTATGTCGCGGTTTCTTTCCTTGAATCCCTGTTCCGGACTCCCCAGCGTTTGAATTGGTTTTTATTCAATTCATCTAAAGCGAAGCTCCAGTTGTCGAGGATGGAATCTTCTCTACCTTCTTTTCGGGATCAAAGTATCCTTTCTGCCATCCCGGACCTTTGCATGTCTCTCTTTCGTAAAAAAAGCCCCGGCGAGTTGTCATCAGAGCAACTGGCAGAGTTTCTTCGCCAGTTGCGGCGTCGTTTTTCCGCTGATCCCGCCCAACTGGCCCGTGTGGTCGGACTCTCTTATGAGGAAGTCGTTTCATCACTGGACTCGTTCTGATTCCCGCGTGGATTCTTGGTTCGATTCCTGCGTGGCGTCCTTTCTTCGTCGCAGCTGTCCCAAGTCTAGGGACAGCTGCAGCAAATTAGGTCGAAATCGTAGCAGATGTCCCATTAAAAAGGACAGCTGCGACGAAAGGAGTAATGATAGAATCTTAGAGAGAAACGTGTGGGAAATGTGATGCCGAGGGGATCCCGGCTCTGCGAAGCAGGTTGGTGTGGGATTCTGCAGGATTATTTGTATTTTTGTTACGATATCGATGGAACTCCCGAACCAATCGAAGACGTCGGAATCGATCGAAGACGACAGAACCGAGCGAATCGACTGAAGACGAAGTCTGAAGACCGAAGACATCGGGACCGAAAGAGCGCAATGCGTAGGATGAAAAGGAAAAGAACGATTCCCCTGCGGGAGGAGATCCCGGGCGGAGCGGACCAGAGAGTCCTGCTCCATGCTTGCTGTGCGCCGTGCAGCGGGGCGATCATCGAGTATATGCTGTCCGAGGGTATCCGGCCGACGGTGTTTTTCAGCAACGCCAACATCTTCCCTCTGCAGGAATATGAACTCCGGCGCGAGGAATGTCGGCGCTGGTGCGAGAAGAACGGACTGACCTTCATCGACGATGATTATGACCATCCGCTCTGGCGGAGTGTCGTGAAGGGACTGGAGGCGGAACCCGAACGGGGCCGTCGTTGCCTGCAGTGCTTCCGGTTCCGGCTGGAGCGTGCCGCAAGGTATGCTCATGAGAATGGTTTCCAGGTCCTTACGACCACGTTGGCCTCATCCCGCTGGAAAGATCTGGAGCAGGTGAATGATGCCGGGCAGTGGGCCTGCGGCCTCTTCCCGGATGTCACCTGGTGGGGCCGCAACTGGCGGACCGGCGGCTTGCAGCAGCGCCGTGGCGAAATCATCCGGGAGCAATGCTTCTACAACCAGTTGTATTGCGGATGTGAATTTTCCCTTGCGGGACGGCCCGGACAGACGGCAGAAGTGTCAGTTATAAAACCAGTAGAAGTGAAGTAACCTACGGAATAGACCGAAAGAATCCTGCAGGATAAAATCAGCAGAATCGAGTTCGGGAGAAAACAGACCAGACGAGAATAAACCGGAAAACTAAAATAGAATAATAGAAATCCGCAGAACGACCAGATGCATGGATTTCTCGGCAGAACAGTATTTTATTAGAGTAATAAAACAATAATATATGAAACGTATTCTGGGAACAGCCCTTGCTTTCCTGATCCTCTATGCCTGCACGCCGCAGGCTCCGAAACAGCAGCTTGAACCGGTCGATTATGTCAGCACCCTCGTAGGGACCGCTTCGACATTCGCCCTTTCCACCGGCAATACCTACCCCGCCGTCGCCGTCCCGTGGGGCATGAACTTCTGGACCCCGCAGACCGGAAAAGACGGGGACGGGTGGACCTACCGGTACGATGCGATGAAGATCCGTGGCCTCAAGCAGACCCATCAGCCCAGCCCGTGGATCAACGACTACGGCGCCTTCAGTCTGATGCCGGTGACGACCGGTCCGGTCTTCGATGAAGATGAGCGCGAAAGCTGGTTCTCCCACAAGGCGGAGGTCGCCAAACCGTATTATTACGGCGTGTTCATCGCGGACCATGACGTCTATGCCGAACTGGCCCCGACCAGCCGCGCCGCTGCCTTCCGCCTGACCTATCCGGAACGCGAGACATCCTGGCTGGTCATCGACGCTTACCAGGGCGGTTCCTGGGTCTGGGTCCTTCCGGACCAGAACCGGATCGTGGGCTACGATACCAACAACCACGGCGGCGTGGCAGAAGGCTTCAAGAACTGGTTCATCATCGAATCCGACACCCCGTTCACCGACTGGAAAGTCATCGACGACGGCGAACTGACGGACGAGGACCAGATCACTTCCGCCCATGCCCAGGCGATGGTCGGCTTCCCTACACGGAAGGGACAGGTCGTGAACCTCAAGGTCGCCTCCTCCTTCATCAGTCTGGACCAGGCCGAAGAGAATCTCAAGGAACTGGAGGGCAAGACGTTCGACCAAGTCTGCGCCGAAGGCCGGGCTGCCTGGAACGAGACCCTCGGCCGGATTGCCGTGGAGGATGACAACCTGGACAACCTGCGGACTTTCTATTCCTGTCTGTACCGCAGCGTCCTGTTCCCGCGTGATCTTTCTGAAATCACGGCCGAAGGAAAACGGGTGCATTACAGCCCCCATACCGGCGAGGTCTGCGACGGCTACTATTTCACGGACACCGGCTTCTGGGATACGTTCCGCGGTCTTTTCCCGCTGATGAACCTGGTCTATCCTGAGCAGAGCGCCAAGGTCCAGGAAGGCCTGGTTGCCTACTGGAATGAAAGCGGCTTCCTGCCCGAATGGGCTTCTCCCGGCCATCGCGGCTGCATGGTCGGCAACAACAGCGCATCCGTCGTCGCCGACGCCTACCTGAAAGGGATCCGCGGCTATGACATCGACGCGCTCTGGAAGGCCGTGACCCATGGCGCCCATGCCGTTCATCCGGATATTTCCTCGACCGGCCGGCTGGGCTGGGAACTCTACGATCAGCTGGGCTATGTTCCGACCGGCGCCGGCATTTCGGAGAATGTCGCCCGGACACTGGAATATGCGTATGACGACTGGTGCATCTGGCGTCTGGGCCAGGCGCTCGGCAAGTCCGAGGAAGAACTGGCTCCGTACGCCGAGGCGGCGCTGAACTACCGCAATGTCTTTGACAAAGAATACAACCTGATGGTCGGTCGCCTGGCGGACGGCTCCTTCGCCCGTCCGTTCAGCCCGCTCAAGTGGGGCGGCGACTTCACGGAGGGCAACAGTCTCCATTATACCTGGTCCGTCTTCCATGACCCGCAGGGCCTGATCGACCTGATGGGCGGCGACGACAGCTTCAATGCCATGATGGACAGCGTCTTTGTCATGCCGCCGACCTACGATGACAGTTATTATGGCTTCCCGATCCATGAAATCACCGAGATGGTTGTCATGAACATGGGCAACTACGCCCATGGCAACCAGCCGATCCAGCACATGCTCTATCTCTATGACTGGAGCGGCCAGCCCTGGAAGTCGCAGGCCCGGATCCGCGAAGTCATGGACAAGTTCTATACGGCCGGTTTTGACGGCTATTGCGGAGACGAGGACAACGGGCAGACCTCCGCCTGGTATGTCTTCTCCGCGATGGGCTTCTATCCGGTCTGCCCGGGCTCGAACGAGTATGCCGTCGGCACTCCGCTCTTCAAGAAAGTGACCGTGACCCGTCCGGACACCCGCTTCACCATCGAGGCCCCGGCCAATTCCGCGGAGAACTTCTATGTCCGCGGCATGAAGGTCGGCGGCAAGGCCTGGGGACACAACTATCTCCGCCACGAGGACCTGGTCCGCGGCGCGCGCATCGTTTTCGACATGGCTTCCGAGCCGGCCACCGGCCGCGGTACGGCCGCGGAAGACCGCCCTTATTCCTTCTCCCGGTAAAACTGATATTAACGATAACCCCGCTACCAGATGAAACGTCTTTCTATCTTGTTCCTGCTGCTGGCTGCCATGGCATGCACCCGTGAGGCATCCTGGACCGTCGCGACGTTCAACGTCCGCTATGAAAACCGGGGCGACAACGAGCGCGGCAACGCCTGGGACGTCCGCTTCCCCTATATCTGCCAGTTGATCCGGTATGAGAAGCCGGATATCTTCGGCGCACAGGAAGTCCTGATCGACATGCTCCATGACATGCGGGACTTCCTTCCGGACTATGACTATGTCTATGCCGGCCGCGATGACGGACTGGAAAAAGGTGAGGGTTCGCCGGTATTCTGGCGCCGTGACCGTTTCGACCTGGTGGACAAAGGCTGGTTCTGGCTGTCCGAGACGCCTGGGGAACCGAGCCGCGGCTGGGATGCCGCGCTGAACCGGATCTGCACCTGGACGCACCTGAAAGACCGGGTATCGGGAAAGAAGGTGTGGTTCTTCAGTCTGCACATGGACCATGTCGGCAAGGTGGCAAGGGCGGAGAGCGCCAAGCTCATCGTCCGGAAAATCGAGGAGATGTGCCGTCCGGAAGAGGCGGTCTTCGTCTGCGGTGATTTCAATGTCGACCAGACCAACGAGATCTACCAGACCTTTACCGGTTCAGCCGTGCTGTCGGACTCCTTCGTGACAGCCGCGGACAAGTACGCGCCGACCGGGACCGTGAACGGCTTCGACCCCAACGCCTGGTCCCTCAGTCGGATCGACCATCTCTTCGTCTCCCCTTCGGTCAAGGTGGACAACTATGCCCTCCTGACGGAGACGTACCGCGGACAGATCACGCTCGGGGAGGAGGGGTACAAGAACGCCAACTTCCCGGAGGAAATCAGTTTCCAGGCCAATATCGCCAAACTGCTCTCCGATCATTTCCCGGTCTTCCTGAAGGTCCGGTTCTAGGCCCGCTTCCTGTAGACACGAAAAAAATCTGCAAAAATATTTGCGGATTCAAAAAGCGTTGCTATCTTTGCAGTGTACTAATAAACTAACACACTAAACGGAATTTTTGAGATTTAGGAATTAATTTTCGAAAAATTATAAAAAAATATTGTAAAACAATAAATATATAGTATCTTTGCAAAAACCCCCGATCGTATGAAAACGTACAGTGAATACAAAACCGCCGCCCGTGGGGCGCTGAACGGGAACTGGGGCATGGCTGCCCTGACCGCGTTGATCTATTCTGCCATTACCGGCGCGACCGTCGGATTCCCGGGGCTGGGTTTCTTCTTCATCACGCTCCCGCTGACCGTCGGATATGCCGGCACGTTCCGCCGGTTGGTGACGGACGGGGATACAAAACTGGTTGACAATCTCTTCGAGATTTCGATCGACAGTTACCTGCACCAGATGGCGACGATGGCGCTCCGCTCCATCTATACCTTCCTGTGGACCCTGCTGCTGATCGTCCCGGGCATCATCAAGGCCATGTCTTACGCCATGGTTCCGTATATCCTCCGCGACCGTCCGGAACTCTCCGCCGATGAGACCATCGACCTGTCCATCAAGATGATGCACGGCCACAAGTCTGAACTTTTCGGCCTGTATCTGAGTTTTGCCGGGTGGTTCATCCTCAGTCTCATGACCTTCGGCATCGGCTTCTTCTTCCTGGCCCCTTATGTCCGCACCACGGTCGCTGACTTTTATGAGGACCTGAAGGCCGGAATTCCAGCCAGGGCCCAGTAGCAAGGCACAATGCTTGTTGGATAAACGGCGCTAACTCTCGCGATATGCTTATTGAACTCAAAGGCGTCAACAAGACGTATGACAACGGCCAGCCGCTCCATGTCCTGAAGGGCATCGACCTGTCCATCGACAAAGGCGAATTCGTCTCCATCATGGGCGCGTCCGGCTCCGGAAAATCCACCCTGCTGAACATCCTCGGCATCCTGGACAGTTACGATACGGGCGAATACTGGCTCGACGGAAAACTGATCCGGGACCTGACCGAGACCCAGGCGGCGGATTACCGCAACCGCATGATCGGCTTCATTTTCCAGTCATATAACCTCATCGGGTTCAAGACGGCTGTCGAAAACGTCGAACTGCCCCTGTTCTACCAGGGCGTAAGCCGCCGCAAACGCCACGAGATGGCCATGGAATACCTCGACCGGCTCGGGCTGAAGGACTGGGCCTCCCACTATCCCAACGAGATGTCCGGCGGACAGAAGCAACGTGTCGCCATCGCCCGCGCCCTGATCACCCGGCCGCAGATCGTCCTGGCGGACGAACCGACCGGCGCCCTGGATTCCAAGACCTCGGTGGAAATCATGGAACTGCTCCAGCAACTCAACCGGGAGGACGGCATGACCATCATCGTCGTCACGCACGAAAGCGGCGTGGCCAATGCCACCAACAAGATCATCCATATCAAGGACGGAATCATCGGTACCATCGAGGAGAACCGGCAGCATGCCGCCTCTCCGTTCGGTACGACCACCATCATGAAATAATCCCATGCACGATCTTTTCCAGGAAATCTTCAGTTCTCTCCTCCAGAACAAGCTCCGGACGGCCCTGACCGGGTTCGCGGTCGCATGGGGTATCTTCATGCTCATCGCCCTGCTGGGAGCCGGGAACGGTGTCATGAACGCCCTGCTGAACAACTCCGGGACGATGGACCACTCCATGGTGGTCTATGCCCAGCGTACCGGAAAGGCCTGGAACGGATACGAGAAAAACCGGCGGATCCGGCTGGATGTCAAGGACGTCGAATACCTGGAGAGCGACATGTTCGCCGAGAATGTCGACCAGGTCTGTCCGGTCGTCTCCCAGGTGGACTCGCTGGTCTACGGCGACCGGTACCTGACTTCGCAGCTGCTGGGCCTGACGCCCATTTTCCGGGAGATCCAGAACGTGGAACTGCTTGGCGGCCGCTTCATCAACGACCTGGACGACCGGGAGCGCCGCAAGGTCGTCGTCCTCGGACGCACGGAGGCGGAGCAGTTGCTCGGCGCGGGTGCGGATCCGGTCCGGATGGTGGGAAGGAATGTCAAGATCGGTCCTTTCTCCTGGCAGGTGGTCGGCATCTACAAGAGCGACGAGAGCCAGGGTGGCGGAACGCCGCAGTTGTATGCTCCGTATTCCACGGTCTCGCTGATCTACGGCAAGGATGAAGAAATCCCCCAGATTTTCTTTTCCTTCAAGGGATTGGAGACGGAGGAGGAGAGTGACCGCTTCGAAGCATCCTACCGCAGCGTGGTCAACAGCCACCACGGCGCCGCCCCGGACGATGACAATACGTTATATTTTTGGAACCGGCTGAGCAGTGCGCAGACGATGGACAAGGCAATCCGGATCATCCGGACAGCGCTCTGGATCCTGGGCTTCTTCACCTTGCTGAGCGGAATCGTCGGCGTCTCGAACATCATGCTGATCACCGTCAAGGAGCGGACCCATGAATTCGGCATCCGGAAAGCGATTGGCGCCAGTCCGCGCTCGCTGCTGAAACTGATCATCGCCGAGAGTGTCCTGATCACCGCCTTCTTCGGTTACGTCGGCATGGTCCTGGGCCTGCTTGCCAACCATATCATGGACATAACCATGAGCGATGCCCCGATCGATGCCGGCATCGTACAGATCACCATGTTCGTCAATCCGACCGTCGGCGTCGACGTGGCCGTCAAGGCCACCCTGCTGCTGATCGTGGCGGGCACCGTCGCCGGTCTCGTCCCGGCCTGGAAAGCGGCCCGGGTCAAACCCATCGAAGCCCTGCGTGCAGAATGAAAAGATTCTTTGACATAGACCGTTTCACCGAGATCTGGGAGACCCTCTCGCGCAACCGCAGCCGCAGTCTGCTGACCGGGTTCGGCGTGTTCTGGGGCATCTTCATGCTGCTCTCCCTGATGGGGGGCGGGCAGGGGCTCAAGGCCATGCTGACGGGCGTCCTTTCCGGATTTGCGACCAATTCCGGATTCATCGTCCCGGGGGAGACGTCGATGCCGTACAAGGGCTTCCGGAGCGGGCGGACCTGGTCGATGAACCTGTCCGATATCGAGAAACTCCGTCAGGCCATCCCGGAAATCGACGTGGTGACCGGCAATATGAGCATGTGGGGCTCCAAGGCCGTCTATGAAGACGTGGAGGCGGACTGCCAGGGTCGCGGCGTCCTGCCGGAATATGCCCGGATCGAGGAACCCAAACTGGCTTACGGCCGGTACATCAACCAGGTCGACGTGGAGCAGGAACGCAAGGTCTGCGTCCTGGGCAAGCGGGTGTACAAGACCCTCTTCCCCGACGGCGGGGATCCCTGCGGGAAATTTGTCCGGATGGGAGACATCTGGTTCCAGGTCGTGGGCGTGGATATGAACAACGGTGAAATCAGCATCAACGGCACGGCCGACGAGGCCTTTACGATTCCGATGAGCGTCCTGCAGAAACTCTACAACCGGGGAACGGAGGTGGATTTCCTCTGCATGACGGCGAAGCCCGGCTACAAGATCAAGGATATCCTGGCAAAGAGCCGGGAACTCCTGTTCCGGGAGCATTTCATCGATCCTGATGACAAGAAAGCCATGTTCGAGATCAACGCCGAAGAGTTGTTCAGCATCATGGACAACCTGTTCAAGGGCGTCAACCTGCTGATCTGGCTCGTCGGATTCGGCACCTTGCTGGCGGCCGCCATCGGCGTGTCCAATATCATGATGGTCACGGTCAAGGAGCGGACGACGGAAATCGGCATCCGCCGGGCCATCGGTGCCACGCCGAAGATGATTCTGTCACAGGTCATGCTGGAGAGCATGCTGCTGACCCTTGCGTTCGGTTTTATCGGCATCTTCTTCTCCGTCGGCTTCCTGTCCCTGGGGAACCTCGCTTCCGCCGGTTCTGAAGTGCCGGCCGATTTCCAGGTCAGTTTCGGTGCGGCCATCCTGGCTGTGGTGATCCTGACCGTCCTGGGCCTGCTGGCCGGCCTCGCTCCTGCCATGCGCGCCATGAACATCAAACCCGTCGACGCCATGCGGGACGAATAGATTAATAACAAGTACGATATATGAAAAAGTTCAAGAAGTATCTGATCCTCGGTTTCCTGGCCATCCTGTTCATCTGGACGTTCTCCTTCCTCTGGAGCCGCTCCCGTCCGAAGGAGGTCCGCTATGAAATGCTGGAAGCCAAAGTGGCCGACGTGTCCCGCACGGCCGTCGTGACCGGCAAGATCGTGCCGCGCAACGAGGTGGCGATCAAGCCGCAGATCAGCGGCATCATCTCCGAACTCTACAAGGAGGCCGGCCAGCAGGTCGCCGAAGGAGAGGTGATCGCCAAGGTCAAGGTCATCCCGGAGATGAGCAGCCTGAGTTCCGCACAGAGCCGGGTCCGGCTGTCCGAGTTGAACCTCAGCCAGGCACAGACGGATTACAACCGCGAGAAGGCCCTGTATGACAAGCAGCTGGTCAGTGCGGAAGAGTATGAGAAGGTCCGTCAGTCCCTCGAGCAGGCGAAGGAGGAACATGCGGCCGCGCAGGAGGCCCTGGAAGTGGTGCGGGACGGCGTGTCCCGGCGCAACGCCTCTTCCAGTTCTACCCTGATCCGGTCCACGATTTCCGGCCTGATCCTCGACATCCCGGTCAAGGTGGGCAACACCGTGACGCTCAGCAACACGTTCAACGACGGTACGACCATCGCCACCGTGGCCAACATGAACGACCTGATCTTCGACGGCAACGTCGACGAGACCGAAGTCGGCCGCCTGACCGAAGGCATGCCGGTGGTCATCCGGATCGGTGCGTTGCAGGACCTGCGCTTCGACGCGTCCCTGGAGTATATCTCACCGAAGGCCGCTTCCAGCAACGGGGCCAACCAGTTCGAGATCAAGGCGGCCGTGAAGGTCCCCTCGGACGTGATGATCCGTTCGGGATACAGCGCCAATGCCGAGATCGTGCTGGAGCGGCTGGAACAGGTCCTGACCATTCCGGAGAGCGCCGTGGAATTCAAGGACGACTCGACCTGGGTCTATGTCGGCGGCCCGAAAGACTTCACCCGGAAGGGGATCTCGACCGGCCTGAGCGACGGTGTGAACATCCAGGTCAAGGCCGGCCTGCAGGAAGGGGAGAAAGTCCGGGGCAACCAGATCATCGAAACCGAATAACGCCATGCGCAAGTTTTTTGTCCTTTGCGCCCTTCTCGGCGCCGGCATCGGGCTCCAGGCACAGTCCTGGACCCTAGGGCAATGCATCCGGTATGCCCTCGACAACAACCTGACCGTGCGGAAGGGTGACCTGACCGTACGGCAGAACGAGATCGAACTCAATACGGCCGTGAACCGCCGTCTTCCCGGCATCAGCGCCAGCGCTTCCGAGAGTTTCAGCGCCGGCCGTTCCCTCCTGGGCAACAATACGTATGCGACCAATACCAATTCGACTTCCACGAGTTTCAACATCGGGGCGGATGTCCCTGTCTTCCAGGGTTTCCAGATCCGCAACAACATCGCGGCCGCCCGGCTGAACCTGGCCGCCGCCACGGCGGACCTGGAGAAAATCAAGGATGACATCCGCGTCGCGGTCGCCCAGGCATACGTGCAGGTTCTCTACAACCAGGAGATCCTGGATGTGGCCGAAAACCAGATCGGGATCGATTCCCTGCAGGTCGAACGGCTTACGGAACTCCTGCGGAACGGCAAGGCCTCCGCGGCCGAACTGGCCCAGCAGAAGGCCTCCTACGCCCAGAGCGTGTACCAGCGGACGCAGGCAGCCAACAACCTCCGGCTGAGCCTGCTGGACCTGACCCAGTTGCTGGAACTTCCCAATCCGGACGGCTTCTCCGTGGTCCGTCCTTCTGCGGACGGCCTTGAACCCCGGCTGCTGGAAAATGCGGAAGATATCTATGCGGCCGCCGTGGAGCGGAAGGCATCGGTCCAGGCGGAACAGAAACGCCTGGAAGCGGCCGAGGCCCGGGTGGACATGGCCAAGGGCGCCTTCCTGCCTTCGCTGTCCCTGAGCGGTGGCGTGGGCACCGGCTATTACACGTCTTCGCTCGGCTCCAGCAATTCCTTCTCCGACCAGATGAAGAACAACTTCAGCCAGCAGATCGGCCTGAGTCTCAGCATTCCGATCTTCACCCGGATGAGCAACCGCAACAGTCTCCGCAGCGCGCAGCTCAATGTCGAGAACCAGACGCTGCAGCTTGAGACGGTCCGGAAGTCTCTTTACAAGGAGATCCAGCAGGCCTGGTTCGCGGCCCGGGCGGCACAGGACAAATACTATAGCAGCCAGCAGGTTGTGGACAGCGCCCGGGAGTCCTTCAACCTCGTGAGTGCGAAATATGAGAACGGAAAAGCGAACATTACGGAATTCAACGAAGCGAAGAACACATTGATGAAAGCGGAGTCTGACCTGGTCCAGGCCCGGTACGAGCAACTGTACCAGACCCACCTGCTTGATTTTTATGTCGGGAAGGACTTGGATTTTTGACAATTAGTGCTTTATCAGTCTTTTTTAGGTCTAAAGGTCGAAACCGGCTTTTGGACCTCTTTTTTTTCTCTTATCTTTCGTACGAACCGTTAAAACTGATGAACTATGATTACAGAAAGAAAAAGCATCACAGAGATCGCCGGGCTCTGGAAGGAAGACAAGAAGGCTTTTGTAAAAGTATCGACGTATTCCGCGTATCTGCTGATCTTGCAGAATCATATCCTCCCGTACTTCGGGGAGATGACGGACGTACGGGAGGCTGATGTGCAGGCGTTTGCCATGAAGAAACTACAGGACGGACTCTGCCAGAAGTCCATCAAGGACATCCTGGTCGTGCTGAAGATGATCGTCCGGTTCGGCGCGAAGAACGGATGGTGTGACTATGTGGAATGGGACATCCGTTTCCCGACGGTTCAGGAAAAACCGCAGCTGGATGTCCTGTCGGTCGGGAATCACCGGAAAATGCTGGATTATATCCAGTCTCATTTCACGTTCAAGAACCTGGGAATCTACATCTGCCTGACAGGAGGGCTGCGGATCGGGGAGGTTTGCGCCCTGCAATGGAAAGACGTGGATATCGAACGGGGCGTCCTGATGATCCGGAAGACGGTCGAACGGGTTTATATCCTGGACGGAGACCAGCGGCACACAGAGCTGATGATCGGTCACCCCAAGACCATGAACTCGGTCCGGGAAGTGCCGATGACGACCGA
The DNA here is from genome assembly GCA_045222055.1 of Candidatus Cryptobacteroides sp. Lineage (GTDB taxonomy): Bacteria > Bacteroidota > Bacteroidia > Bacteroidales > UBA932 > Cryptobacteroides. The sequence goes on from JBGUXJ010000089.1 coordinate 12,953, forward strand.
ACTCTACCGGATGCTCAAGCCCTTCCGCAAGGTGGTCAACCCGGACTTTTACCTGCTGACCAACGAACCGTATCCGACCGAGCCGCGGACCTACCGGAACTACTACAAGCGGCTGATGGAGAAACTGGGCATCCCGCAGATCAAGTTCCATGGCCTGCGGCACAGTTTCGCCACCCGGTGCATCGAGAGCAACTGCGACTACAAGACCGTCAGCGTGATCCTGGGCCATTCCAGCATCAACACCACGCTGAACCTGTATGTCCATCCGAACACGGAACAGAAGAAGAAGTGCATCGACAAGATGTTCCGCGCGATCCGCTAGTTACCGGACTTTCATTTTTGTGACTTTCCCGTCCTTCCATGTCAGGTCGACAATCCGGCCGCCGCGGGTGCGGACGCCCGTGACCCGGCCGCTCCTCCAGGCAGAAGGAAGGGCGGGGAGCGTCTTGACCGAACCGTCGGGCGAAGATTGCAGCAGCATTTCAAGGATGCCGGCGCAGCCGCCGAAATTCCCGTCGATCTGGAAGGGGGAGTGGGCGTCCAGCAGGTTGGGATAGGTACCTCCGCCCCGGCGGGCGTCGTTGCCCTGGTATCCGTCCGGGCTGACGTAGCGCAGCAACCTGCGGAACATCCGGTAGGCGCTCTCCCCTTCTCCCAGACGGGCATAGAGGTTGATCCGCCAGCCGCAACTCCAGCCGGTCGTTTCCAAGCCCTTGGCATCCAAGGTCTTCAGGGCCGCTACGGCCCAGGGGCCTTCGGTAATCTGGTGCCCGGGATAGACCCCGAACAGGTGGCTCTGGTGCCGGTGCCGCGGGTCTTCGTCCTGCCAGTCGTGGTACCATTCCCGCAGCCGGCCTCCGTCCCCGGTCAGGTAAGGATGCAGCCGGGACAGTCTGGCTTCCGCTTCCTTGACGAAGTCTCCGTCGATGCCGAGTTCCCGGGCCGCCGCCACCGCATCCGTCAGGCACTCCCGGACCATGGCGAGGTCTGCGGTGCCTCCGTAAAGGGTTGCGCCGTGGAATCCTTCCGGAGTTACATACCGGTTCTCCGGGGAAGTGGAGGGAGCGGTAATCCATTCACCGTTCTTTTGCACCAACCAGTCCAGGCAGAATTCCGCAGCACCCTTCAGAACGGGATAGTCCCGCTGGAGGCGGGCCTTGTCGCGGGAGTGGAGCCAGTGCTCCCAGAGGTGGGTGGCCAGCCAGGCGCCGCCCATGTTCCAGTTCGCCCAGGAAGGGTCGCCCGTGCCCATGCCTACGGGGCAGGTCATGGCCCAGATGTCGCTGTTATGGCCGAGGGCCCATCCCCGTCCGACACCATAATAACGGTCGGCGGTTTCCCGGCCGGTGACCGAAAGATTGTGCACGAAATCGAGCAGGACCTCATGCAGGTCGCCCAGCCCGGCGGCTTCAGCGGCCCAGTAATTCTCCTCGAGGTTGATGTTGACCGTGTAATTGCTGCTCCAGGGCGGGTCCATGCTTTCGTTCCAGAGTCCCTGGAGGTTGGCCGGCACGCCTTTCGTCCGGGAAGAAGCAATCAGCAGGTAGCGCCCATATTGGAAATAGAGGGCTTCCAGTTCCGGGTTCGGCCGGTCGGGCTCGTCGGTCAGGAGCCGGAGCTGCTCCCCGGTCGGGAGGGCACGGAGTCTCTCGTCGGTGCGTCCCAGGTCCAGGGTTACGCGGTTGAAGAGTTCCTGATAGTCTTTTTCGTGCCGCTTGAGGAGTTTCTTGTAGCCGGTCTTGAGCGTCCGGGCGGCATTGGCATCCGCGAGGGCCTGGTACGGCTTTCCTTCCAGGACCGGGTCTTTGTCGAATCCGTTGAAACTGGTGCCGGCCACGACCAGCAGGGTGGCTTCCCGGCAGCCTTTGAGGGTGATGCCGGCATCGTCGGCCAGGACACGGCCGCCCCTGTGGCGGACCGTGATGACGGTGCGGAAGTGGATGCCGTGGTCCGGATCGTAGAGGAACTGTCCTTCACCGGTCTTGTAGTAGCCGGGATAGGCATGCCAGGCGGCATGTCCGTCCATGACGAGGGCGTTATATGCCTTTTGGGTACGGTGGGGAAGCGGAGCGTCCAGGGTGATCCGGGCGTTGAGGCCGTCTTCGGCGCGCAGGCGGACAACGATGACGGAATCGGGCGCTGAGACGAAACAGGAAGATTCGAAGGCCTTCCCGTCCCTTAGATAGGAGGTGGTTGCGACGGCGGTTGAAAGGTCAAGCTGGCGGCGGTAATCCGTAACTGTGCCGGGCTGGTCGTGGCGGATCCGCAGGGTGCCCAGCGGCTGGTAGGATTCGCTGAAATGGCCTTGTACCTGCCGTTGGAGGCGTTCGGCGGTCTCATAGTCCTCGCGGTCCAGGGCGGCGCGGATCATGGGGATGGCCTGCCAGGCATCGGCATCGGCGCCGATGTCGGGATGGGCCTCGCCCCGGTCCGGTTCGCCGGTCCATAAAGTGATATCGTTCAATGAAATCCGTTCTTCGTCCGTGCCGCCATAGACCATGGCGCCCAGCCGTCCGTTGCCCAGCGGATAGGCCTCTTCAAAAAAAACGGCCGGCTTGTCATCGTGCAGGATCAGTTCCTGTCGCGGATTCTGACCGCATCCGACGGCAAGGAAGAGGAGGACAGGCAGGACGGTTTTACCAGTATTCATATCGGGACCTTTTTCGTAAAGATAGTGTTTTTTTCGTTTCCGGGGTTTTTGTTTTCAGCGGAAAAACATATATCTTCGCTATGACAAGAGAAAGACGAACTTGACATGTTTATGAAGATTTTTCTGTACCTTGTTTTAAAACTGGTCCTTACGGTCGGTCTCGTCGGCGCTTCTCCCCAAAGTGCGTCCGAGGCCCTCGTTTCCTTGGAGAAGGCTTTCCAGGCCTACGACGACAATCAGTATGAATTGGCTGCGGAATTGTGCGATGCGGCCTTGCCTGCCCTGCGCGCTTCCGGTGACGAAGAGAACCTGGGAGAGTGTCTCAGCCTGCAAGGTGCCGCATACCATCGGCTTGGCATCTTCGACCTGGCGCTGACGGCCATGGAGGAGTGTTACAAACTTGATGTCGAAAGCGGGGATCCGGAACGGATCAGTTCTTCCCTGAACAACCTGGCCGGGACCTATCTGGTGCTGGGTGACTTCGAGATGGCGGAGAAAATGATCCTGGATGCCATCGAAGAAGAGAAGAAGCGGGAAACGCCGGACGCCCTGTCCGTCCGTTACGGAATGGCGGCGGATGTGTTCAACAAGCAAGGGCGGTATGCGGATGCGGAGAAATATGCTTCGGAGGCCTACCGGCTGGACACGGAAGCCGGCCAGACGGTCAAGGCAGCCATCCGCCTGTCCCAGTTGGCGGAGATCTATCTGGATGCAGGAAAGTTGAATGATGCTTCCCGCTGCCTGGACCAGGCGGCGCCGGTCTTTGAATCGGCCCGGGAGATCCATTCTCTTTCCATCTGCCGGCAGCAGCAGGGCATACTGGCATCCAAGCGGGGTGACACCCAAGCCGCGGTCCGGTATCTGCAGCAGGCCGCCGGGCTGGCCCGGGAGACCGGTAACCGGCTGGTCGAGCGGAACGTGCTGAAAGACCTGGCGGCATTGCAGCGGTCGGTCGATCCGGAAGCCGCCCTCGCCTCTTTCGAGCGGTTCATCGCCTTGAATGACAGCATCACCAAGCAGGAGACCACCCAGCAACTCAATGAATTCCGGATCAAGTACGAATTGTCCGGGAAAGAAGCGGAACTGGAAGCCGGGCGGCAGCGGCTCCACAACCAGAAGCGGATAACGGCCCTGTGCCTTTCCCTCGCCGTGCTGTTCCTGATGCTTAGTGCGGCTGCGTGGTATATGTATCAGCTTCGTCTGCGCAGCGAGAAAATCCAGCGCAAGGCCGACGAACTCAAGGGCCGCATGATCGAACTGGGACAGACGGACAATGCGATGACACTGCAGGAACGGAAAGAGGAACTGGACGACATCACCCGCGAGATGGCCGACCTGTCTCCGGACATCCACCTCACGCCCCGCGAGGTCCAGGTGGCGAAACTCAGCGCCGAAGGACTTTTTAGCAAGGAAATCGGTGACCGGATGGGCATTTCCCAGCGCACG
>JBGUXJ010000090.1:0-4745 GCA_045222055.1 Candidatus Cryptobacteroides sp.
CACGATGACCAGTCCCAGGTCATGGTGGGGAAGGAAGAGGGCGGAGCGGGTGCCGAGCACGAGATAGGATCCGCTGCGCATCGTGGCGGCCACTTCCTGCCGGCGGGGCGTCGTCTCCCCGGAATGGAAAACCAGCAGATGCGCTCCGAAGAAAGTTTCCAGCCGCTCTTCCAACTGTCGGCTCAAGGCGATCTCCGGTACCAGGTACAGCACGTTCCGTCCCTGGGCAAGGGTCTCCCGCGCCAGTTGGACATACAGTTCCGTCTTGCCGGATCCGGTCACGCCGTTGAGAAGCACAATCTTCTTGTCCAGAAATGCTTTCCTTATTTGACCTAAAGCTTTAGTCTGAGCATCGGACAAGTGGATTTCCGGGCCGGATTCCCAGGGTACCGTCTCGCCGGACAGGCGGGCCTCCAACTCGGCGATGGCTGCGGCATAGCGTTCCCGCGTCTGGTCCTTGCGGGCTTTGGCGAGTTTCTCCCGGAGGGTTTCCAGCCGTTTTTCCAGCCGCTCCCGGACACGGGCGGCCGTCTGTTCCTGGGCGATGGCTCCGGCCGGACTGGCACAGCGGAACACCTCCCCGATGGAGCACAGGTAATAGTCGGCGATGAACTGCCACAGGCGGAATTCCGGTTCGGAAACGGCGGGAAGGTCCTCGACGGACAGGATGTCCGCGATCTTGTCCGGATCGGCGGACGGTGTGACACCGACCGCTTCGACCACGCCGGAATAGGTCTTGTGGGCGAAGACGACCCGTACCCGGCTGCCGCGCATGACCGACCCTTCCTCCGCCCAGTAGCAGGGATTCCAGGCCAGCCGGAGCGGCAGGATGACCGATATGCAGGTTTTCGTGCCCATTTCGCCCACGAAGATAGGCATTTTTACGGACACGCGTTCGCTGACTAATTAAAACACGAAAACGTTTTTGCATTTAATTATTCTGGAAATATTGTATATTTTCCTTAGAATTTTTAATTTTGTAGCAGACCAACCACATAATTTAACACACAGATTGCAATATGGCTGAAAAACATTTGCTTCTGGGGGATGAAGCACTGGCGCTAGGCGCCCTCCACGCCGGTCTTTCCGGCGTCTATGCCTATCCCGGTACGCCTTCCACCGAAATAACCGAGTATATCCAGAGTCATCCGCTCACGCGGGAGCGGAACATCCACAGCGACTGGAGCAGCAATGAAAAGACCGCCATGGAGGCGGCGCTCGGCGTTTCCTACTGCGGGAAACGTGCGCTTGTCTGTATGAAACATGTGGGCATGAATGTCTGCGCCGACGGTTTCATGGGAGCCGCGATGACCGGTGCGTGCGGCGGACTTGTCGTGACTGCCTGTGACGACCCGTCCATGCATTCTTCTCAGAACGAACAGGATTCCCGCTTCTATGCCGATTTCGCCATGGTCCCTTGCTTCGAACCTTCTTCCCAGCAGGAGACGTATGCCATGGTCCGCAAGGCCTTTGACTTCTCGGAAGAATACAAGATTCCGGTCCTGATGCGGCTGACCACCCGCATGGCCCATTCCCGCGCCGTCGTCGAGACCGGCGACGTCCGTCCGCAGAACGAACTCCATTTTCCGGAGAATCCGCGCCAGTGGGTGCTGCTCCCGGTCAATGCCAAGGTCCGGAACGAGGCCCTGATCGCCGATCACGCCCGTTTTGCCGCGGCAGCCGAGGTCTCTCCGTTCAATGTCCTGGCCGACGGCCCTGACAAGTCCATGGGAATCATCGCCTGCGGCATCGCATACAACTATTTGATGGAGCAGTTCCCGGGCGGCTGCCCGTTCCCGGTGCTGAAGATTTCCCAGTATCCGCTTCCGGCCGGGCTGGTGCGGAAACTGGCCGCACAGTGCCGGACACTGCTCGTCCTGGAAGAAGGCCAGCCCCTCGTGGAAACCCGTCTGAAAGGTGTTTTCGATACCGGCATCACCGTCAAGGGACGCCTGGACGGCACGCTGCCCCGTACGGGCGAACTGACGCCCGACTGCGTCCGTGCCGCCCTCGGCATGCCGCCGCTTCCCGCCCATGCGGCCTCCCAGGTCGCCGTACCCCGCCCGCCGGCACTCTGCCAGGGCTGCGGCCACCGCGACTTCTATACGGCCCTGAACAATGTCCTCAAGGACTATCCGACGGCCCGTGTCTTCAGCGACATCGGCTGCTATACCCTGGGCTGGCTGGCTCCGTTCCATGCCTTCCAGACCTGCGTGGAGATGGGCGCCTCCGTGACCATGTCCACCGGAGCCGCGAACAGCGGCGTCTGGCCTTCCGTCGCCGTGATCGGCGATTCGACCTTCACCCACAGCGGCATGACCGGCCTGCTGGATGCTGTCAACGGAAAGGCAGACATCACGTTATGCATCTCCGACAACCTGACGACCGGCATGACCGGCGGCCAGGATTCCGCGGGGACCGGCCGGCTGGAGGCCATCTGCCTCGGCCTCGGCGTCGAACCGGCGCACCTGCGTACCATCGTCCCGCTCTCGAAGAACTATCCCGACATGGAGCGGACGATCCGGGAAGAACTGGAATACCATGGCGTCTCGGTCATCATTTGCCGCCGCGAATGTATCCAGACCGCCCGCCGTCATGCAGCCAAGAAATAAAACCAGAGCCGATAACCATGAAACAAGATATCATCCTAGCAGGCGTCGGCGGACAGGGCATCCTGTCCATCGCCACCGTCATCGGGCGGGCCGCCCTTGACCAGAACCTCTTCCTCAAACAGGCGGAAGTCCATGGCATGAGCCAGCGTGGGGGAGACGTGCAGAGCAACCTGCGCCTGTCTTCCGACCCGATCTGCAGCGACCTGATTCCGAAAGGAGCCTGCGACCTGATCGTCTCCCTCGAGCCGATGGAGGCGCTCCGCTACTTACCCTACCTGTCCGTGGACGGATGGATCATCACCAACACGACCCCGCTGGTGAACATCCCCAATTATCCCGCGGAATCCGCTTTGCATGAAGAACTTCAAAGGATCCCGCACGTGATCGCCATCGATGTGGACGCCATTGCCAAGGGAGTCGGTTCGCCCAGAAGCGCCAACATGGTGCTCCTCGGCGCCACGGCGTCCGTCCTTCGTATCCTGGATCCTGAAAAACTGCGCGACGGCATCCGGAAAGTCTTTGCCCGGAAGGGCGACGCCATCGTCGAGACCAACATCGCGGCCTTCGACGCCGGATACGCCTACGCAAAAGAACACCTCGCCCGATGAAACAACCCATCGAAGAATCCGTCATCAATGAGATCCTGGCCCAGAATGACATCCGGGATATCTCGACGGCGACCATCCGCCAGAGCGTAGCCGTAGGTGCCGCTTTGGAAAAAGAGATCGGCGAACCCTTCATCCACCTGGAAATCGGTGTCCCCGGCATCGATGCCTGTCCCTATGGCATCCGGGCCCAGAAAGAGGCCCTGGACCGTGGCGTGGCTTCCGTCTATCCCATCATCAGCGGCCTGCCGGAACTCAAGCAGAACGCATCGCGGTTCGTCAAGGCCTTCATCGACATCGACGTGCCGCCGGAATGCATCGTCCCGACGGTCGGGTCCATGCAGGCCAGTTTCAACCTGGTCCTGGAATGTTCGCAGTTGCAGAAGGGGAAGGATACGATCCTGTACATCTGTCCCGGTTTCTCGGCCCACGGGCGCCAGCCCGATGTCCTGGGCATCAAGAATGTCACCTTCGATATCTATAACTATCGGGCGGAAAAACTCCGGGCCAAGCTCGAGGAGTTCATGTCCAAGGGCAACATCGCCGCGCTCCTGTACTCCAACCCGAACAATCCTGCCTGGATCTGCCTGACCGACGAAGAACTCCGGATCATCGGGGAATGTGCCAATAAATACGATGTCGTCATCCTGGAAGACATGGCCTACCTGTGCATGGACTTCCGCAAGGACATGTCGCGCCCGTTCGAACCCCCGTTCCAGCCGACCGTCGCCCGCTATACCGACAACTACGTCATCACCCTTTCCGCCTCGAAGATCTTCAGTTATGCCGGCGAGCGCATCGCCCTGGCCGTCATCTCCGACAAACTCTTCCACCGGGAATACACCTCCCTGCGGAACCGTTTCGGCATCGGCAAGTTCGGCGACAACTATATCCTGACATACCTGTACTGTGCCTCTTCCGGCACCTCCCATTCCGCCCAGTACGCCCTGTCCGCCATGCTCAAGGCGGCCGTCGAGGGACGCTACGATTTCGTGAAGGAACTGCGCGAATACGGCCGGCGTTCCGAACGGTCCCGTTACCTGTTCGAACGCCACGGTTTCCACTTGGTGTATGACAAGGACATGGACCAGTCCATCGGCGACGGCTTCTTCTACACGGTCGGATACAAGGACCTGGACAACAATACCTTGCTGATGCGGCTGATGCGCTGTGGCATCAATGCCGTCGCCCTGAACACCACCGGCAGCGGACAGTGCGGCATCCGGGTCTGCGTGTCCCGCCTGCTGACCGAGGAGGATTTTGAAACCTTGGACGAAAGACTGCATCTGTTCGTACAATTAGATACTGAACGCGTATGAAATACATGAGTGCCGATGATGCGATGAAACTCATCCGCAGCGGCGACACCATCTGCTGCCAGGGAAGCACCTCCGTCCCTGTCATGCTCCAGGAGGCCCTGACCCACCGGGCGGACGAACTGCGGGACGTCAAGATCGTCTCGGGGTTCAACGTCACGACGGCACCCGCTCCGTTCTGCAAGCCGGAGTACAAGGATTCCTTCATCGTC
>JBGUXJ010000091.1:0-31344 GCA_045222055.1 Candidatus Cryptobacteroides sp.
GTCGCCCTCGCCCATCTCTTCGACGCGGTCCGCATCATCAACACCGCCAAGGAAGGCAAGGCGAAACTCTCCGCCGCCGACCTTCAGGCGCTGGTTCAACTGTTTGACAACGTGGTCTTCGGCGTGCTCGGCCTCAAGGACGAGACGACGGAAGGCTCTGACCGGAAGGTCGTAGCCGGACTCATGGACATGGTACTGGCGGAACGTGCAGCCGCCAAGGCCGCCAAGGACTGGCCGAAGAGCGACGCCATCCGCGATGCGCTGGGTTCGCTCGGCATCACGGTCAAAGACACCAAGAACGGTCCCGAGTGGACACTGGAATAGCGATGAAACTGATTTCGTGGAATGTGAACGGGCTGCGGGCCTGTGCAGGAAAGGGTTTTGACGAAGCGTTCAAGGCCCTGGACGCCGATTTCGTCTGCCTGCAGGAGACCAAGATGCAGGAGGGCCAGCTGGACCTCGATTTCGAAGGATACCGGTCCTACTGGAACTTCGCGGACAAGAAGGGCTACTCCGGCACCGCCATCTACACGCGCCTCGCTCCTCTGTCGGTGACCTATGGCATCGGCGTCGACGAGCATGACCACGAAGGCCGGGTCATCACGCTGGAAATGCCGGATTTCTACCTGGTCTGCGTCTATGTCCCGAACAGCCAGGACGGCCTGCGCCGCCTGGACTACCGGATGCGCTGGGAAGATGATTTCCGCGCCTACCTGTGCGCGCTGGCCGAAAAGAAAGGCGTCGTCGTGTGCGGAGACCTCAACGTCGCCCACGAAGAAATCGACCTGAAGAATCCCTCCACCAACCGCCGCAACGCCGGTTTCACCGACGAGGAACGGGCGAAATTCGGGCAGCTCCTGCAAGCCGGATTCATCGACTCCTGGCGTTCCCTCAACCCGGGTGTCGTCAAGTATTCCTGGTGGTCCTACCGGTTCCAGGCACGCCAGAAGAACGCCGGGTGGCGCATCGACTATTTCCTTGTCTCCGACAGCCTGCGCGACCGCATCGCCGGTGCCGAAATCCATAATGAGATCTTCGGCTCCGACCACTGTCCGGTCGAACTGATCCTGAAATAATTATTTCCGCAAAGATTCGTGCAGGAAACTCCCGCCGCCGGCGAGGAGTTGCGTAAGCGCCTGCGATTCATGGCTGAGCGTGGCCCAGATCAGGCCATATTCGGCCGGAATCCCATACAGCGAAGTGAACGCCAGGGAAATCAGGTAATGATAGGCCCCGAAGCCGCCCGGAACCGGGACGACGGAACTCAGGGAACCGACCAGCATCAAGAACAGGGCGTCGGTCCATGTCAGGGCGTCGAACCCCGGAAGCCGCCCCTGGACGGATTCCAGCACGCACGCGCTGATCATCCAGTAACAGGCCCAGATCAGCCCGGTATACAGGATGAACTTCCACCAGCCCTTCATCTTCAGGCAACTGAAGATTCCTTGGAAGATGCCGGAGACGAACTGCCAGACCTTTCCGCACAGACGGTTGCGGTCGCGTCCGTACCAGACTGCGGCCAGCACCGCCAGCCCGGCCAGCGCCGCTCCGCCCAGCAGCCACGGCATCCGGAAATCCCACTGGACACCCTCCCCGCCGAACAAGGCCGAGATCCGGCTTCCCATCAGCGGCAGCAACGCCAGGACCAGCAGGCCGAGCGTCAGGGTATCCCAGACCCGGTCGACGACAACGGTCCCGAAGACCTTGTCAAAAGAGGCCTTGTTCCGGCCTTCCGCGTCTTTGGCAGAATGCCGGGTGATGTATCCGCAGCGCACGATCTCTCCGAGACGCGGCAGGACCATATTGGCCACATAACTGATATTCACCGCATTGAAACATGTGATCCGTTGTGTGGAAGCATCAATCGGAAGGAGCAGTTCCCGCCAGCGGAGTCCGCGCAGCCAATAGGAGCACAGGCCGGAGAGCATGGCCGCAAGGATCCATTCCCAGCGGCAGGAACGGAAGCCCTGCCAGAAATCCGACCAGGCGATTCCACGGAAAGAAAAGCCCAGCAACACCACGGCGAGAACCGCGGAAAAAACATATCCAAGGATGTCTCTGGTCTTCTTCTCCATAAATCGATGATGCAAATGTACGGAAAATCAATAATAATGCCTAAATTTGTAGGTTGCAACTCGTAGAATCATGAAGTCAATCCTCGGAATCGGCAATGCCCTCACGGACATCCTGGCCATCCTGCCGGATGAAACCCTGCTGCAGAAATACCACCTGCCGCTGGGCAGCATGCAGCATGTGGACATGGAGACGGGAGACCGCATCTGGGATGCCCTCAAGGAATACGGCGTCAAGTATGTCCCCGGCGGTTCCGCCGCCAACACCATCACCTGCACCGCCATCTTCGGCATGCCTTCCGGCTACATCGGCAAGATCGGCAACGATGAACTTGGCAACCTGTTCAAGAGCACCATGGAACAATACGGTGTCCAGGCCAGGATGCTGTACGGAACCAAGTCTTCCGGCCGCTGCATGGTCTTCATCACCGGCGCCAACGCCGAACGGACCTTCGCCGACTACATGGGCGCCACGCTCGAACTCGGCCCCGAGGACCTTCGCCAGGAATTCTTCGAGGGATATGACTACTTCCACATCGAGGGATACCTCGTGCAGAACCAGGAACTGATTTCCACGGCCGCCCGCATGGCGAAGGCCGCCGGATGCATCATCTCGATCGACATGGCTTCCTACAACGTCGTCGAGTCCAACGATGCCTTCTTCCACAACCTGGTCGAGAACTACGTGGACATCGTCTTCGCCAACGAGACCGAGGCCAAGGCCTTCACCAAGAAGGAGCCCCGCGAGGCCCTCGACGAACTGGCCCGGCAGTGCCGGATCGCCGTCGTCAAGGTCGGCAAGGAAGGTTCCATGGTCAAGAGCGGGGATGAATACCACTTCATCGAGCCCTGGCCGGCCACGCCGGTCGACGCCACCGGTGCCGGAGACACCTACGCCGCCGGTTTCCTTTACGCCCATTCGCTCGGCATGCCGCTGAAGGTCTGCGGAGAGATCGGTTCCATCATCGCCGCCAAGGTCGTCGAAGTCGTGGGAACGAAGATCGACATTCCACGGTGGAGGGATGCCAAGCAGGAAATCCGCGAACTGATCGCGGCAAACAGCAAGTAACTATGGTAGATTCAGTAAAAAGCTTCTTCCGGAAGAAATATCTCAAGAAATACGAGAGCAAGGTGCCCACGGGCATCCTGCCCATGAGCCAGGTCAAGTCCGCCGTGGCCTTCATCGACGTCGAGGACACGTCCTTCGACGCTTGCAAGATCGCCCTCCAGGCCTTCTTCCGCGACTATGGCATCAAGGGAGAAATCTTCTTCTTCGATTTCCGCAAGATCGGCAGCGAAGAGCGCCTGATCACCAGCATTACCAACACCGTCCTCAAGAAAGACCTGGACTGGTGCGGCAAGCCGTCCCGTGAGAAAATCGACCTCATGCTCGGAACCGAAGCCGACATGTTCATCTCCCTGATCCGCGGGACCGATTATCCGCTGGAGTTCATGGCGAAATGTTCCCAGGCCAAGTTCAAGGCCGGCCGTATCCAACTTCCGGGCAATACGTTCGACCTGATCGTTTCCGACCCCGCCGACCATCCGCTCAGCGAGAAGGAGAGCTTCGACGCCATGCGGCAGTTCCTCGCCAAGATCAAATAATTGATGTTCAAGAAGTACCTGATCGTCTTCCTGATCTCGATGGTTCCGCTCGTCGAACTCCGCGGCGCCATCCCGTATGCCGTGGGCTTCGGGCTTCCGCTCGTCCCCTCCCTGATCATCATCATGATCGGGAACATGCTTCCCGTCCCCTTCATCTTCCTGTTCGGCCGCAAACTGCTGGAATGGGGCCAGGACAAACCGCTGATCGGCGGATTCTTCCGCTGGTGCCTGGAAAGGGGTGAGAAAGCCGGCGCGAAACTGGAAGCCAAGGCGGGCCGGGGGCTGTATATCGCCCTGCTGCTGTTCGTCGGCATTCCCCTGCCCGGCACGGGGGCCTGGTCCGGCACGCTGGCCGCCAGCATCCTCAACATGGATTTCCGCAAGAGTGTCATCTACGTCACCCTCGGCGTCCTGCTGGCCGGTGTCATCATGCTCGCCGCCTCGTTCGGTGTCTTCGGGGCGATTTCACTGGTAAAATAAAGGGATTCCGTCGCCGGCGCTCCGGCATCCCTCCCCTGCGGGGGCCCATCCACGAACATGGAATGGACGCCCTGTGGCGGAGCCACAAGGCGCTTGCCGTACAAGAAGGTGCGCTCGAGCGAGCTCGGCGCACCTCTTGTACGACAAACGCCACGGTCGGTGACCGTGGCGTCCATTCCTTTCGTGATTCCGTAGGGATTCGAACCCTAGACCCACAGCTTAGAAGGCTGTTGCTCTATCCAGCTGAGCTACGGAACCAGTCCTATCTTCTGAAAAGTCCTGCAAATATACGACTTTTTATCGGGAATGCAATGAAACGTGGTGTCAGCGCAGCATCTGCAGGACTTCGCCGATGTCTCCGTCGTTGGGGGCGGGCTCGATGCCGAGCAGTTTGCAGACGAGCGGGTAGATGCTGACATTATGGAACTTGTCGGCCTTGAAGCCCTTCTTGAAATCGGGACCCTCGGCGCGGAAGACCGTATGCATGTCACTGTTCGCGGGATCGAAGCCGTGGGCGCCCCGGCCCGTGCGGATCCGGTCGCTGATCTGCCAGCCGAGGTCGGGATCGATGACGATGTCCCCGATCCGGGGATTCGTGCCGTACCGGAGTTCCGCAGGAATCTCTTCTTTCTTCCAGACGCGGACGTGCGGCATGGCCTGCAGGGCGGTATAGATGGAATCCCGGCAGGCGGCGTCCTTGCTCTCGATGGTCGTGGGGATGCCCCAGATGATCCGGCCGCACCATTCTTCCTTGATGTACTTGTAAGGATTGACCACCCGCAGCGGGCTGACGTCCGCCATCCCGTGGTCCGCCAGGACAATCAGGTCCGTCTTCTTCGCCAGCCGGGCTTTCTTCAGGCCCTCGCGCAGGCGTCCGATGATGGCGTCGGCCCGGGTGACCTGGTCGCCGGTCCGCAGGTCCAGCGGTCCGTATTCATGTCCCGTATGGTCCGGTTCGTCCAGGTAGATCATCAGCAGGCGCGGACGGTCCTTCTCCGGGAGTTGCATCAGGGCGATGGTCGAGTCGACCCGGGCCTCGTAACTGAGCAGTTCGCCTTCATATTTCCGGTAATAGCGGGGATGGGAGCCGTTGACTGCGAAATCCGAGGACACCCAGTAGTTGACCCCGGCCAGGACACCCTGCCGCTGGGCGGTGTTCCAGAGGGGCTCTCCCAGATAGAACCGCGGATCTTGCTTCGCCGTCCCGCCGATGGAATACATCTTGTGGATTTCCTCATCCCAGAACGTATTGTTTACCAGACCGTTATGGTCAGGGACGAGACCGGTGGCGAGGGCATAGTGGTTGGGGAACGTCGAGGACGGATAGGAAGGAATCATGTCCGTCGAGACGCCGTTCTTCGCCATCCTGTCGAGGTTCGGGGTCCAGTAGATGTCCGTGTAATCGTGCCGGAAACCGTCCATCGAGACGACGATGACATATTTGGCGCGCGGACGGCGGGCATCTGCGGGGGCTGCGAAGGTCAGCAGGACCAGCAGGGAAAGCAGGAAGGTGCGGATTCTCATGGATGTCGCGTTTTATCTTCACGAAGATAATGCTTTTCCATGGAAAATCGTACCTTTGTACCCTAACGAACAAATGATTTCCATGAACAGAGAATCTCTCTTCGCCGGTATCCTGATCGGATTGGGCGCGTATGGTTTCCTCGCCCTCGGCGGCATCCCCGGCGCCGTCATCTTCGCCTTCGGCCTGATGTGTGTCATCTACTTCGGCGTTCCGCTCTATACGGGCAAGGCCGGTGTCATCAATGACATCTGGGCACTGACCAAGATCTGGTTCTTCAATGTGGTGGGCTGCGTCCTGCTGGGCCTGCTGGCCTGGTACCTGGGCGGCGAAGCGCAGGCGCGGGCCGAGACGGTCGTGGCCGGTCGTATCGCCGTGGGACCCCTGCGGGCGTTCCTCCGGGCTGTGGGCTGCGGCCTGATCATCGACTGCTGCGTCTATCTCTCCAAGGAGAAGGGCTCCATGCTCCCGGTGCTCTTCGGCGTGCCGCTCTTCATTGTCAGCGGCTTCTACCACTCCATCGCGGACGTGGTCTACATCGTCGCCGCCGCCGACTGGTCCCTCGACCTGCTGTGGTACTATCCGGCCATCGTCCTGGGCAACTATGCCGGCTGCAATGTCCGTCGCGTCGTCCTGCCCAAGAAAAAAGCGTGATGTCATCCATCACGCACATCTGGCATGCGTGATACATAACATATTGATTATCAGTAAAATTATCAAAAGACCTCCGTCGATTCGACGAAGGTCTTTTGTTCAAGTTGCTATTAATCAGCTATTTGTAAATCACGGTACAACACCCGTTGACCGGATCGTCCGGCCAGGGAACCGCTAGCCGATGAACGAAGCGAAGTAGCCCGGGAAGATGACGTTGGTGATCAGGTAGCCAACGATCGTGGAGACGATCACGCAGATCAGGCCCGGCATCATGAAACTGTGGTTGAGCAGGTACTTGCCGATCACGGTCGTGCCGCTCCGGTCGAAGTTCACCGTGGCGATATCGGACGGATAGTTCGGGATGAAGAAGTAGCCGTACACACTCGGCAGCACACCCAGCAGGACCGGGCCGGCGATGCCCAGCTTATACGCCAGCGGCAGCATGGCCACGACCACGGCGCCCTGGGAGTTGATCAGCACGGAGACCAGGAAGAAGACGAAGGCGATGGACCAGGGATACTGGGCCACGATGCCCTGCAGGCCTTCCTGCATCACTTCCGTATAGTTGCTGAAATAGGTATCGGCCAGCCAGGCGATACCGTAGATGGCCACGACGGCCACCATGCCGGACTGCCAGACGGCACCCGCGACGGCCTTCTTCGGCTTGGCCTTGAACGCCACGATCATCACGGCGGCGGCGCTGATCATGATAATCTGGATGATGGTGTTCATCTTCGGGATACGCGTGATGGTCTTCAGCGTTTCGGAATCCACGAAGAACTGCACGCAGGCGAACGCCACGATGACGGCCAGGGCGGTCAGGAACACATAGACGCTGCCCTTCGCCTCCTTGGTGATGGTACGGTCCAGGGTCGTGGCGGTCTCACCGTACATATACTTGTAGGTCTCGGGATCGGCCAGCCGTTTCTGGAACTCAGGATCCTTGTCCAGGTCAAGGCCGCGGTGATAGGAAGCGACCGCGGCGACCATGAGGCCGCACAGGCAGGACGGGATGGTCACCATCAGGATCTGCGGAATGGCGACGTTGTAGCCGTTGGCGTTGGAAATGGTCATGAAGGCGACGACGGCGGCGGCGATCGGCGAGCAGGTGATACCCACCTGGGACGCGATGGAGGCCACGCCGCACGGACGCTCGGGACGGATGCCTTTCTTCAGGGCGATGTCGCAGATGATCGGCATGAGGGTATAGACCACATGGCCGGTACCGACGAGGACGGTCAGGAAGAAGGTGCAGAGCGGAGCCAGGAAAGTGATGTGGTCCGGATGCTTGCGGAGCATCTTCTCCGCCACCTGGATCATCCAGTCCATACCGCCGGAAGCCTGCAGGATACCGGCGCAGGTCACCGCTGCGATGATGATGTAAATGACGTCGGTGGGAGGCGTACCCGGCTTCAGGCCGAAACCGAAGACCAGGATGGCAAGGCCGATGCCGGAAATGGCACCGAGGGCGAGGCTGCCGTAACGCGAGCCGACATAGAGTGCTGCCAGGACGATCAGCAGCTGGACAATCATAAGAGCCATATATTAGTAGTGTTATGTTTCCTTCCCGGCGCCGTCAATCTGACGGTGGAACATGTAAATATAGGAAAAATAACGTATCTTTGTAAGGATTGTTTACGAAAAAAGAACATGGAGTTTGACAATACGATCAAATTGAAAGAATCCGGCGCGTTCGATTTCACGGCAGACCTGCCGTTCGAGGCCGTCCACAAACGGATCTGGGACATCTGCAGCGCCCGGACCTCCCATGTGGGAGACGGTGGAAACGGGGAATTCTGGCTGGACTTTCCGGCACCCCTGCGGACCCGTCATCTCGTCGTAAACCTGGAAGAAACGGCTCCCGGATCCTTCCATGTCCGCCTGCGTGCCGGCAGCAAGCCGGACTACCTGTGCGACTTCCTGCTCGGCCTCTGTTTCCTGGCCTTTTTCTGGTGCCTGAGCAAAGTTTTCGTACCCCACCCTCCCATTCTCCGGTTATTGGGAATGATCGTGGCCCTTGTTGCCGGTATCGGTCTTTTCTGCTGGTCTGGCAAGGGTTTTGGAGGGAAAGAATCGGCCGTCCTGGAGGAAGAAATCCGGAAGGCCTTCAAACAAGCATAAGCATAGAGATCAATAGGATGAAAAAGTACCTTCTCGCCGCATTGGCCGCCCTTTTCTTTCTCGGAACGGCCGCGCAAGCACAGGACCTGCTGCGCTACAATTACAAGAAAAACGGATATGTCTATACCGGAACCGAGCGGATCCGGGTCACCGGCTCCGGCGGTGCCAATCCCATGCAGCTCAAACTCAGCCGCGTAGCCTTCCCCGACGGTGCAGCCATCTATATCCTGCACATCGATTTCGAATCCACCAGCGCCTGGAAGATTCCGAAGAACGCCCCGCTGACCATCCGCACGACGGCAGGCAAGACCGTCATTTCCAAGAACGCCTCCGACGCGCCCAACCTGATCGCCCCGCAGGGCATCCGGGCCGACAACGGCACCAAGACCTGGTGGAACTACGGTGAGTACTATTTTGAACTCCCTGATATCCAGAAGATCTGCGTGGGTGTGGAGAATATCGACGTCCAGCGCCGCTGGTCCTCCGATGGCGTCATCAAGGTCACCTACAAGAACGACGAATTCGGCAAGGCCGTCTTCCGGCAGTTCGAGGCCCTTGAGGGAGCGCCGACCCCGTCTTCGGAACTGGGCAGCCAGCTCGCCTCCGTCAAGGACCAGGGCGGCAACCGCATGGTCGATACCAAGACCGTCAGCGTCAACTCCCAGTTGTCCATGGCCCTGGGCTATGTTTACTATGCCTCCGGCAACAACGAGTCCTATGAACTCAACCTGCTCGTCCCGGGCAAGGAAGTGTCCCTGGACGGTGCCGTGGACATCGTGACCACTTCTGGCTCGACCATCCACCTCAAACAGGAAAAAGGCCAGGAAGCCGGCCGCATCACCTGCTATCCGGACGCCTCCCAGCTCAAGCGCATGGCCAAGGGTGTCAGCCGCGTAACGCTCCAGACAACCTCCGGAACCGTGAACCTGACCTTCCCCGACAAGAGTTTCGCCCAGACGGTCGACAAACTCTACAACGCCCTGCAGACCGCCGCCATCCTATAAGACCTGAACGAACCAGACAAGCCCCCCGAGATGACCTACAGAAACCTGACCGCAGAAGAAATCGCACGGCTCGAAAAGAACGGATGCCGCTGCGCCGACTGGACCCGTGTCCTTGTCAACTGGACCAATGACAAATCCATCGGCAATGTATGTGACGCCAAATTCTCCGGCGATGTCCGCCTCGGCGTCTTTGAGAAAGAATTCGTCCTGCCCGGTGGCGTGCCTTGCACCTGCGGTGTCCGGCATGCCCACCTGCACAACGTCACCATCGGGGACAACTGCCTGATCCGCAAGGTCGGCGAATACATCGCCAACTACCAGATTGGTTCGGACTGCCTCATCGACAACATCGATATCATGGCTGTGGAAGGCCGCACCAGTTTCGGTGCCGGCACCGAGGTCTCCGTCCTCAACGAGACCGGCGGCCGCGAAGTCGTCATCACCGACCGGCTGAGCGCCCAGACCGCCTATATCATGGCCCTGTACCGCCACCGGAAGGGCCTCCATGACAAACTCGCCGCCATCGCCCGCCAGGATGCGGAGCGCCTCGCGTCCGGGACCGGAACCGTCGGCAACGGCGTTTCCATCCGCAACTGCGGCACCCTGCTGGATATCCGCATCGGCGATTTCGCCAAACTGGAAGGCGTCCGCCGGCTCCGCAACGGCAGCATCTGCAGCAACGCCGACGCCCCCGTCCTCATCGGCAGCGGTGTCATGGCCGAAGACTTCATCATCTGCAGCGGTGCTTCCGTGGAGGACGGCGTCATGCTCAACCGCTGCTTCGTCGGCCAGGCCACCAAACTCGGCCACGGATACTCCGCTTCCGATTCGCTTTTCTTCTCCAACTGCCAGGGTGAAAACGGAGAGGCCTGCGCCATCTTCGCCGGGCCGTTCACCGTCACCCACCACAAGTCCACCCTGCTGATCGCCGGCATGTATTCCTTCATGAACGCCGGTTCCGGATCGAACCAGAGCAACCACATGTACAAACTCGGCCCGATCCATCAGGGCACCCTGGAACGCGGCGCCAAGACGGCGTCGGATTCCTATATCCTGTGGCCGTCCCGCGTCGGTGCCTTCTCGCTGGTCATGGGCCGCCATGTCACCCATTCCGACACGTCCGGACTCCCCTTCTCCTACCTGATCGAGAAGAACAACACCACCTACCTGGCTCCCGGCGTCAACCTGCGCAGCGTCGGCACCATCCGCGATGCCCAGAAATGGCCCAAGCGTGACGCCCGCAAGGATCCGGACCGTCTGGACCAGATCAACTACAACCTGCTCAGTCCTTACACGATCCAGAAGATGTTCAAGGGACGCAAGACCCTGATCAACCTCAAGCATGCTTCCGGAGAACTCTCTGACGTCTATTCCTTCCACAGCACGAAGATCACCAACAGCGCCCTCTCCAAAGGTATCGTCTTCTACGAGACCGGTATCAAGAAGTTCCTGGGCAACTCGCTGATCAAGCGGCTGGAAGACCTCCCGGCAGGCGCCAGCGACGAACAGATCCAGGCCATGCTCCGGCCTACGACCGAGACAGGCCACGGCGACTGGGTCGACCTCAGCGGCCTCATCGCCCCGAAGAGCGAAATCAAGGTCCTGCTCGGGAAGATCGAGGACGGCACCATCACCGAACTGCAGCAGATGAACGCCGAATTCGCCCGGATGCACCGGATGTACTATACCTGGGAATGGACCTGGGCGTACGACAAGATCCAGGAATTCTTCGGAATCGATCCGGCGCAGATGACCGCCGCGCAGGCCGCGGACATCGTCCACCAGTGGAAAGACGCCGTCATCGGCCTTGACTGGCAGGTCTATGAAGATGCCAAGAAAGAGTTCAACCTCGCGTCCATGACCGGCTTCGGCGCCGACGGTTCCCGGCTGGAGAAGGAACTCGACTTCGAGCATGTCCGCGGCGACTTCGAGAGCAATCCTTTCGTCACGGCCGTCCTCGACCACATCGAAAAGAAAACCGCCCTCGGCGACGATCTCCTCAGGCGGCTGGAACGCTAGAACTGGACGTCGAGGCCCAGCGTGACGCAGAAGGGCCGGCGGTCGCGGTGCGTCAGGCGCCAGTTGGCATCCACACGGAAGATGCGCAGGATGTTGGATACACCGACACCTGCTTCCAGATACGGCTTACCCTCCAGAGACTGCAACCCCTCGATGGGAATCATCAGACTGCCTGTCCCGTTTCCTTCGGACAGGCGGCCGAACGCGGCCTTGAACGTCAGGACTTCCCGCCAGTCCCAATTCCGCAGCAGCGGCAACTTGCCCAGCAGCAGACCATTGAGGTTGTGTTCGTAGAAGATGTCCGCCCAGCGGTCGGAAGCGAATTCGAAATAATCCATGCAGGAGAAAGTCCCCTTGTCCAGGAAATAGCCCTGGTTGCCCTCATGCAGTTTCAGCAGCGGATACGGCACCCGGCCGTTGAGCATGCCGGCATCCAGATGCAACAGGCCGAAGCCCAGCACCCCGGCAGGGACATGCCAGTCCAGGCCGGCCTCCGCCCGGAAGAAGCCGTAATCGTCCGACGTGATCCCCCGGATACCGCCGATCAGGTTGACCGTCAGGACGGGATAGCGGGTGAAGATATAGGACTTGCTGAAGATGCCACGGTTGATCCGTTCCTCCCAGGAGAACCGCGCGACATAATGCAACTGGTTGGCGCTCACGCTCTCCAGCGGCGTGCCGTCCCGCAGCACCATCGGCACCTGCCCGTTGGCGAAGATCTTCCGGGACTCGACCAGGAACGTGCTGGTGAAGGAGGGAGAGAACTCATGTTCATAACTGAACTTCCAGGTCCGGAGCATGCTGGAACGGTCGGTTCCGTGACCGCCCAGCAGGGAGTTGAACATGTTGTTGCCCGACATGACTCCGCTTCCCTGGCCCAGCTGCGAATAATCCCGCTTTGCCTGCAGTGTCAACTTGCGGGTCTTGTCCCGCCGGATCATCCACTCGATGCCGCCGCCCCATTTGACCCTCCGGTCCTTGAAGCCATAGCCCAATGAGCCCGACAGCCGGACCTTCTTGCTGAACTCCTTCGTCGTACGGAAGCCCGTTCCCACGTGGATGCCTTCCGTCTCGTTGCGCATGACCAGGTTGCCCCACGGGCCGAAACTGACCGGCGAACCCGGGATCTCGACGAATCCCACCATGAGAGAACGGGAAATGCCATACAGCCATTTATAGGAACGCGTCTGCTGGATCTGGTCCACCATCGTGAAGATGTCCTCCTCCCGCTGGCTCAGCTGGTACGGCCGCTCTTCGGCCCAGTCCACCGGTCCGCCCTGATGCTGCAGGACGACATCTCCGCCCTTCAGTACTTCCGGCGGGAAGACCGGCGCGAAATCCGGCTCGCCGTAATGGAGACTGCGGTTGCCCAGGAAAGAAAGCACCTGCGCGCTGTCCTGTACGGCGATGGAGAAATCGATGAACAGGCGCTCGTCTTGCGGGAACCACTTCCCGGACGGGGTCCGGCGGTGGTCCTGCTCGATCTGGACATGACGGATCCAGTTGATATTGGATGACTTGGCCAGTTTGACCCGCACCGAGCGGATGGCGAAATCCTCCGCATCGATGTCCATCTGTCCGTCAAAGGCCGGAGAGGAGACCAGTTTCTTCGGATGGAAGCGCAGGCAGTAGGTCTTCCGGCCATCCACCATCATGCTGTCTACCAGGTAGTAATTGTAGATGTTGCGCCCGTAGGCGGACAGCGGAGAAGGGACATCCACGCTGAACAGCGGGATGTTGCTCTTGTAGAAGTTGCTGTTCAGCAGATAGACGCCGGTATACTGCGAGAGCAGGTTGTCCGGTTCGATGCCGGAAATCCGGTTGGCCACCAGCACTTCCCGTTCGACGGAAGGATCCAGGGAATGGTGCCGCTGGGAGACCGTCTCCGAAATCATGATCGGGATATACGAATCGCCCGTCACGGCGGACGTATCCCGGTAGTCCAGCACCGAGGCGAAGGTCTTCCCCAGGAAAGTCTTGGTGATCAGTTCTTCCGCATGGGTGGCATCCAGTTCGATCTTGGAATAGACGCGGGAAGACCAGCGGTCATACCGCTCGGGGTCATGCTGCCGGCGATGGGCGTCCAGTTCGTCCAGGAAGCGCTTGAGGCGACGGTTGTCGGGTTTGACGACGGAGGCGGCCAGGCTTTCATGGTCTGGCTGCAGACGGAAATTCACCTGCGTGAAGACGCCGGGCTGGACCGTCACCGCCTGGGGCAGATAGCCCAGCAGATGGGCCGTCAGGACCGTGGCGGACGGATCCCGTGTCTCGATGGAATAGTGCCCGTCCATGTCCGTGGAAATGCCGATGGTCGTCCCGTCGAAATACACGCCCACGAACGGAACCGGTTCGCCGGTGTCGGCATCCGTGACGATGCCCCGGACCTTGGTCGTCTGCGCCCGCAAAGACAGGCAACAGGCCAAGGCCAGCACGGTCACGAGAAAGAACCGGCAGACTCCCTTATCAGCAATACAGGCCACCGTTGATCGATATACACTCTCCCGTTACATACGAGGCCTCCTTCGAGGCCAGGAAACCGACCACGGCCGCCACTTCTTCCGGAGAGCCGAACCGCGCCGCCGGAATGTCCTTGCTCAGCGCCTTTTCATCCAGTCCCTCCGTCATGTCGGAGGTGATGAATCCCGGCGCCACGGCATTGACCGTGATATTCTTGCGGGCCACTTCCTGGGCCAGCGCCTTGGTCGCGGCGATCAGGCCGCCCTTCGCCGCGGAATAATTGACCTGCCCCGGCAGCCCCTTCAGGCCTGACAGGGAGGCGACGTTGACGATACGGCCATATTTCTTCAGCACCATCGGCTGCAGGACGGCCCGCGTGACATGGTAGAAACTGTCCAGGTTGGTCCGCAGGACCGTGTCCCACTCCGCTTCTTCGAGCCAGATCATCAGGTTGTCCCGGCGGATGCCGGCGTTGTTGACCAGCACTTCGACATATGCATCCGGATGGGCCTGCTGCCAGCCGCCGATGGCGGCGGCCACGGCCTCCCGGTCTCCTACGTCGAAACGCAGGAGTTCTCCGCTGCCGCCCGCCGCCTCCAACTGCGCAAGCGTCTGCCGCGCAGCGGTTTCATTGGATACATAGTTGATCAGGACATGGTAGCCCATCGCCCCCAGTCTGAGGGTGACGGCCCGTCCGATACCGCGGCTTCCGCCGGTTACCAATGCATATCTCATAAGCCAAAGTCTTCTTCTGTCTTGTCATATCCCAGAATCTGCGCGCAGGTGTGCAGGGCCGTCATGCTCACGCCGAGTACCCCGTGCAGATTGAGGTTCTGTCCGGTCAGGTACAGTCCCTTGACCGGTGTCCGCGGGCTGATGAACGTCGTCTGGGGACTGTGGAAATCCTTCCGGATCCCGAAGGCCGACGCCGACCCCGTATAGTGCTGCCAGGTCAGCGGGGAACTCGTCCAGACCGCTTCGATGGCTTCCGGAAGTCCGGGCAGGCGCCCGGATGCCCGGCGGATGCACCGCTCCGCCAATTCCTTTTTCCAATCCTCGTACTCCGCGCCCCGCCGGGAAGGCCATTCCCGGACCGGCAGCAGCAGTTCCACGGTCTGCGCCCATTCGCCCGGAGGCACACGGAAATGGACCAGCATCCCGTCTTCGAAGGAAATGCTATGGTCAACATACTGCAACCGCTCCGGTTTCAGGCCGAGATGGACTGAAAAAACCCCGTAGCTCTCCGGCAGCCGGGCCAGCCGCCGCTCATAGACCGGACGGATTGCTGGGACCAGGGCCGCCGTTGCGGACGGGGGGAGGTCGGATATAATATGATCCGCTTCAAAAATCTCGCCATCCGCCGTCGCGACACGCCCGGATTCGATCCTGACCACTTCTTTTCCCGTCAGGATCCTTCCTCCCAGCGCCCGGATCCGCTCGCAGAGCCGGTCCGGAATCTGTGTGCTTTCCCCTTCCAGCCGCCAGGCACTCTGCAGGAACGAGGCACTGACCTGGGCATAGACATAGAAAGGAAGCGTCTGCGGATCCATGTCCATCCGGAGGGTAGGACCGCCCAGCACCTTCCGCAGCAGCGGATCCGGGAGCGTTTCTTCCAGGAAAGCCGCCGCCGAACGACGGAACAACGGCTCATGGTCTGCCCGAAGATCCTTTATCCCGGAAGCGACCTCCTGCAAGGCAAGCAGATAGGCCGACAACGCCTCCTCCTGTCCCGGGAACTGCCGGGCCATGCCGGGCACGAATTCCGCATAGCCGGAAGGAACGATCCAACTCCGTCCGCCCACAATGACCTCTTCGCTGCAGTCCAGCCGCCGCCAGGGCAGGTCCAGCAAGCAGTGGTACCGGAGCAGCCACTCCAAGGATTCCCCCGGCCCGAGGCCGCCGACATAGTGCAGGCCTGTATCGAAGGCATACCGACCCCGGCGGAACCCCTGCAGGGCACCGCCGGCATGCGGCTGTTTCTCCAGGACGGTCACCCGGCAGCCATTCCGCGCGAGGATATGGCCGCACTCCAGACCGCCGAGGCCGGCTCCTATGACAAGCACGTCAGGCATTCCGGATCACGAGGGTAGAATTCGTCCCGCCAAAGCCGAAGGAATTGGACAGGAAGATATCAAACTGTTTTTCAATCGTATGCGAAGGAATCAGCAACTTGGCCGAGTCTTCGTCGGGGTTTTCGAAATTGATGTTCCCGCCGATGAACCCGTTCTTCATCATCAGGATGGAATAGACCACCTCGCTGGCACCGGCCATCCACATTTCGTGACCGGTCTGGCTCTTGGTGCTGGTCACCTCGGTCCGCTGGTCGCCGAACACCCGGTAGATGGCCTTTGCCTCGTTGGCATCGCCGACGTGGGTCGAGGTAGCGTGGGCATTGATGTAGCCGATCTCCCGGATATCCACGCCGGAACGGCGGATCGCCATCTCGAGCGAACGGGCAGGCCCGTCCACGTTGGGAGACGAGATATGCTCGCCGTTGGCTGAGAAGCCATAGCCCAGCACTTCGGCCAGGATGGTCGCTCCGCGCTGACGGGCGCTTTCATAACTTTCAAGCACGAGGGTCGCCGCCCCGCCGCCGGGCACGAGTCCGTCCCGGTCGCGGTCGAACGGCCGGCTCGCCTGCCGGGGAGCATCTTCGCGCACGGAAAACGCGGAGATTCCGTCAAATGAGCCGGTTGCGGCCGGATTGACCTCCTGCGCACCGCCGCACACGACGATGTCCTGCAGTCCGTTCTGGATCAGCAGGGCACCCAGGCCGATGGCATGGGAGCCGCTGGCGCAGGCCCCGGAGACCGTCAGGTTGATGCCCCTCAGGTGGAAGATCACGCCAAGGTTCATCGTCACGGTCGAATTCATCGACTGGAAGATCGCACCGGAGCCACAGAGCATCGTGTCTTTCTTCTCGATGATCTTGGCGACCGACTTGTACACCGCATCCGCCGTACTGTCATTGCCGTACAACAGGCCGATTTCATGCTTGTCGATAAAGTCCAGGTCGATACCGGCCTGGCGGAGGGCGTCCCGGGTCGCACAATAGGCATATTGTGCCGGCTCAGGCATGTAAACCCGCTGGGAGCGAGGCAGTTCCGCCTTGAGATTGGGCAGCGGGAGCGCCGCGGTCAGACCGGACCGGAATCCCATTTCCTTGCGGGCGGGATCCAGCACGATGCCGGATCGGCCGGAGTACAGGGAATCCCGGACTTCGTCCAGCGTGATCCCGAGGCAGGACCAGATGCCCATTCCTGTTATGACAACTCTTTTCATCGTTCAGACTTTGTTAAAAGCGGACCGGCATACATGTCGACCATGAGTCCGCGGATGGGTTCGCGCGCCTCCCGGAGCGAAGCCGGAAGCCGGTCCAGTTCCGCCTCGAGCCAGTCCTGGAAACGGGCGACGTCTTCCGGTGTATAATGAGCGGAACGGGTGGTCGTTCCGCAGATCAGGTCGGCAGCGATGTAATGGTTGGGATACAGCTGCACGGCACTGCGGATCCTGTCATCCAGCAATTCACTGACTTTCTTGTTGAAGACATTGTGCGGAAGGGCGCCGTAAGGAGCCAGGTCTTCCGCCGTAACCGGCTGTCCGGCATGCAGGCAGACCCTTCCTTTGGGCCGCAGGATACCGTCCAGGATGCTGGAGAGGTCCTCCCCGGGCTGTTTGGTATAGGAACCGGAACGGGAGATGCAGTAGCGCTCCACCGCCTTGCCCAAGGCACAGGGCTCCCATTCATAGGAAATGGACAGCGGGACGATATGCAGTTCGGCCAGGTTTGTGACCTGATCCGCCTTGCCGCTCATTCCGAACATCTTGACGATGCCCTGGTCCGTATAATCGCGGCCGTCCTTGGTCCGGCCGTTCCGCTGGGCGATCCAGACGGATTCCCCTTTGCGGACGATGGTGTCACGGATATAGGCGGAAAGCCGGCGGGAAGCATCGAGGAACTCCCGCGGAGAGGCCACCGTATCCGGCCGCTCAACCCGGTACATCTTGTTCGCCTTGCCGAAATCGATGATGAAATCACCGGCCATCAGGTTGGCACCGAAGGAAATCTCCGAGGTCCGCAGATGGTGCCGGGCCAGGAAAACCTGGAAAATGGCCGCATCCAGCGTGATGTCGCGGTGATTGGCCACGAACAGGTACCGCTGGTCCGGATCCAGGTGTTCCGCGCCCGTACACGTCACGCCGTCCGTAGTCTTGTCCGCCACCGACTCCACCGCCGGAAGCATGAACCGGAACTGGTACTCCTCCGCCGTGCGGCAGGAACGGACCGTATCCGCGACCGTTTCCACGGGCGTATCCGGGAACAGCCACCGGCAGATCTGCGCGAACAACGGGTGGGAAGCGAGCCGCTGCATCGCAGCAGGGATCTCGGCATCTACAAACGGACGGATATCATCAAACATGTGATGCACGTTTATCGATGAATTTAACGGGTTTACGGGATTTGGCGGGATAATTGACCGCGGCCACCTCCGCCACCGGCAGGATCTCGATGCGGGGCGCCACCCGGATGCGGGAGCGGAACTTGTCCTTGAGATCCTTGATGACGTCGAAGGTCGGCTGGTATTTCAGGCCGAGCTGGATCAGCACGTCGTCCGTGCCGGCATCGCTGTCCTGCACGATGACCACGTAATTCTCCACATAGTCCGTATTGTCCAGCACGTCGTTGACTGCCGGCGGATACAACGTCGTACCCTTCAGCTTAATCATGTTGTTCTTGCGGCCCACCAGCGGGGTCAGGCGGTACGACCAGCGGCCGCAGGCACACTGGCCCGTCACCTTCGCCGCCATGTCACCGGTACGGAAACGGAGCAGCGGCATGCCCTCGACGCCGAGGGTCGTGACCACGACTTCGCCCACTTCCCCGTCCGGGACCGGCATGTCATCCTCGCCGATGATCTCCACGATGATCAGTTCCGGATGGACATGGCCGCCGCAGCCGTACGGGCACTCGGAGAAGGTCGCGCCCATCTCCGTCGAGGAATAGGTCGCAAAGAGTTCCACGTCCCATTTTTCCTTGATACGCCGGCCCAGCAGGTTCAGGTTGAAGTTCTGGTCCCGCAGGCCTTCGCCGATCCCGATGATGCGCCGGATGCTGGAATTCCGGTAGTCGATCCCGTGCTCCTCGGCATACTGGATCAGCCGCAGGATGAAAGACGGCACGCACATGATCGTATCGGGCTTCAGGCGCTGGATGGTGTCCCACTGCAGTTCCGGGATGCCGTTGCCGACCCGGATGACGCTGGCGCCCAATTCCCTGATACCCAGGAAATAAGCCAGTCCTGCCATGAAGCGCTTGTCCAGGGTCGTCATGAGCTGGACGATGTCGCCCGGCCTGATCCCGGCGCACGCGAAGGATTTCTTCTCGTTGTACGCCAGCCGCTGCAAGTCCTTCTCGGTACAGCCGAAGGTCACCGGATCGCCGAGGGTCCCGGAGGTCGTCACGTAATCCACGATGGCGGATTTCGGACAGCAGAGGAACTCCTCGTTGAACAGCTGGAGGTCCTTCTTCTCCGTGAACGGGATCTTCTGGAGGTCCTCGATCGTCCGGATCGACGCGATGTCGATGTGATACCGGTCGAACATCCTGCGGTAATAGGCGGAATGTGCCTGCAGGTAGGCCAGTGCCTCGGAGAGCAGCCCTTCCTGGAATGCCTTGATCTCTTCAGGCGAGCGGAATTCAATATCTTGTTCCATTTATCTCAGTAATTCTTGAAACCAATCGATGAAACTTTCCTGCCAGCGGGCGGTCTCCGCGGACATCTTGGCAGGGTCGGCGCCGAAACCATGTCCCCCGGTCCGGTACCGGAGATACCGGTGCGGGACACCGGAGGCCGTCAGGGCGGAATCCATCAGGACCGAATTGTGCCAGTCCACGACGGGGTCGTCCTCGCAGTTGACCAGGAACACCGGCGGCATTCCCTGCGGCACATGCCGCTCCAGCGAAAGGGAGTCCCGCATCACGGCATTGACGGTCTCGCCCAGCAGACCCTTGCGGGAGCGTCCGTGCACATACCTTTCGTCGGAAAGGGTCACGACCGGATAGACCGCAGCGATGAAATCCGGACGCAGGGACACGTCGCTGCGGATGCCGTAACGTTCTTCGTTGAATGCGGTTCCGGAAAACTCCCCGGCGCTCAGGACCAGGTGCCCGCCGGCGGAGAAGCCCATGACCCCGACCGGTCCGTCATAGCCTTCCCGGACCAGCTGGACCGCCCGCTGCACGTCGCAGAGCATGTCCGGATGCCGCCGGCCACGGAACAGGAGACGGTAGTGGGTGATGAAACTCGGCACGCCCGCCACCCGGTAATGCAGCACATAGGCGGCGATGCCGTTGTCCGCGAGCCATTCTCCGACTTTCCTCCCTTCCGCATCCAGGTCCAGCCAATGATAACTGCCGCCCGGGCAGACGATGACCGAAGCGACCGGCCGCCCTTCCGGCAAATACGGATCCATCACGACCTTCCCGGCCCGGCAGGAAGTTCCCTGCCAGATCGGCACGGAGGCGTTTCCGAAGGCCAGCGCCAGCAACAGGACCAGCAGGCTTCTCATACGGCCGCCTCCCCCGCAACCGGTGCGGTACCATGGACATAGGTCAGGTTCGACGGCACGTCCGGGCAACGGACCGCCGTCAGGAAAGCGTCTTCTTCCGCGATGTAAGCCGTCACGCTGATGTCGGGCCGGCTCAAGGCCAGCAGCAAGGCATAAACGCCGCAGCCCGCATCCGGGAGCGTGACCGGCTCCGCCGGGAGCGAGGCAATGGCCGCATACGTCTCCGGACGCAGGACCCGCCGGCATTCCTGCAGGGCGTCATGTCCCTTGTAGACATAGTTGTCCCGCACCCGCGGCGCCAGGTAGGCCGGCGTCTCGCGCTCTCGGCTGACGGTGTCATATTCCGCGGTATAGAAAGCCCGCATCTGCCGGGTGAAGGCGGCGATGTCGCCTTCCGGGACCGCTACGCGCGGATACACCTTCATCGAAAGCGAGGCCCGGTGCAGGCAGAAATGATGCTTCGGAAGGGCATGGCCGAAGCCATGGATCAGCAGCGGCAGGATCTCCAGCCCCAGTTCCTTCGCCGCCACGAACGCCCCGCGGTGGAACCGCTGGATATGGCAGTCTTCGCTGCGCGTCCCTTCGGGGAAGATGGCGACGGAATAGCCCCGGGCGACCAGGTTCTTCATGTGGTCGAAATTCTTCGCGATCCCGTTCGAGGCCGGATAGAACTCCGCCTTGTGGATCAGGTAGCCGTAGAGCGGGAAATTCCAGACCCAGTCATTGGTCATGAAGACCAGTTTCGGCTGAAGCGCCAGCAGCGCCAGCACATCGAAATGGGACTGGTGGTTACAGACATACAGGGCCGGCTTGGAGAAGTCCTCGTCCACCGCATTGTCCAGCGTATACGGCGCGCCCGGGATCGTCTTGATAGCCCGGCGGGCCACCCGCATGATGACCCGGTGGTAGCGGAGCCGTTTCTGCTCGGAGTCCTTCCCGATCAGGAAATAACAGAAAGCCCAGACGCTCAGCACGAGCATCGCCAGGAAGAACACCACGCTGATATGGGCGGTGGAAGCCATCTGGCGCAGCGTCAGCGGGGTACGGCGCGGCTGTCCCTTGCTCATGGTCAGCCAGCGGAAGACCAGCGGCGGGAGATAATACGCCATCAGCACCACCGTGAACATTCCGATGACGGTCACCTGGCCGAGGGAACGCATGGCAGGATGCCGGGCCGTGACCAGGGCGCCGATGCCGATGAACATGATCAGCGCAGACAGCACCACGGCATTCTTGTACGAACGCAGGATCGGCTTGCCGGTGGCATATTCGTACATCAGGCCCTCCGTCATGAAAATCGTATAGTCGTCTCCCTGGCCGAAGATGAAGGTCGCCAGGATAATGTTGACGATATTGAACTGCAGGCCGAAAAGGTGCATCGTCCCGAGAATCCAGATCCAGCCGGCGGCCAGCGGAAGGAAGGATATCACGCTCAGTTCAAGACTGCCGAAAGAGAGCCACAGGAAAAAGAAGACGATCAGGCTGCAGCTGAGCCCGACCTTGTCGAAATCCTGCGACAGGAGTCCGACAAGGGAACCCTGGACATCCTCCGGACTGAAGCAGAACGTGCCTTCCGGCAGGCTGGCGCGCAGCCGGGTCCGAACAGCATCCAGTTCTTCTTCAGGAAGTTTCCAGTAATTGACCACCTGCACCCGGCCCTCTCCGGGCAGGTAATGCGCCTGGCCGACCGTCCCGGTCAAGGGAGCGAAATAACCGACGGGCCGGACCGTCCAGTCTTTCGTGAGCAGTTCCCGGAAGGGTTCGAACGCCGTGGCGGAGAATCCGGTGCGTGCCGCGGCGGCGTCGACGGCCGCTCCCAGTCCGGGATGCCGGCCGAGGAAATCTTTCCAGGCGGACAGCCGGGCCTGCTGCACCTTCTCCGAAGGAAGGAACGGAAGGACCGAAGAGGTCCCCGCGGGCAGCAGGGCCGCCCGGTCCAGGGCCTCCTCCGCATCTTTCCCTTCCGCAACCAGATACAGTGTCTGCTCGCCGTCGCTCTCTCCTGACAGCGACTGCAGCAGGTCGAAACCCCGGCTCTGGGCGGGAGTCATGTAATTGATGTGGTGCATGTCCCCGTCGAAGGAAATGCGGGTACTGAGGACCCAGAAAACGGCGGTCAGGCACAGGAAGGCGATGAAACAGATCTTGCGGCCCCTGTCCGAGAGGCGGATATGCCGGTCGAGGTCGAGTTTCAGGGTTTTGCGCGGACCGGCGTGAGACGGGGCGAGGACAGGCAGGAAGACCAGCACGAACAGGATCGTGCCGACGAGCATCATGGCTCCGATGAATCCGAAATCCCGTAAGGCCTGTGCTTTCATCAGCAGCAGGGACAGGAAGGCGCCGACCGTGGTGATGTTCCCGATCAGCAGCGGATTGACCTGCTCGGCGAGGGCCTTCCGCTTGTCCGGCTGGTATTTCAGGTGGTCGATATAGTGCAGCGGATAATTGACCGCGATGCCGATGATCATCGAGCCGATGCCCAGGATGATGATGGATACGCTCGAGCGGAACAAGGCGATGATACCCAGGGCGAAGAGGGCTCCGGCTGCGATGGAAAGCAGGATCCAGAGCACATCGGACCAGCGCCGGTAGGACAGCCAGAGGACGATGCAGATCAACAGGGCGGCCAGCAGCAAGGCGACGGCGCTATCCTTCTTGATCCGGCGCGCGTTTTCCACCGCGACTTCCGGTCCGCCGGTAGAGGTCACCGTGATCCCGGGGCACGCCTCCATCGTCAAGGTCTTCACCCGGTCCAGCAACGCGACGAGTTCTCCGTTCCGGGCCGTTTCGCTGCCGCCGAAGGGAGAAGAGAAGAATACGATGCCGGTCTCTCCGTCAGGCGTCAGGAGATATCCGTCTTCCAGGCGGTTGTTCCCGGAAGGATCCAACGCACGCAGACGGGCGGGAACCGGAGCGAAAAGGCCGAGCGGGTCGGAACGCAGGTATGCCGAGGAAAGGGAAGAAACCGGCGAATACAAGGAGACTTTGTCTTCTTCCAGCCGTTGCGGGATGTAATCCGGGACGGCGAGCAACGAATCCGCACGGGCATAATCTTCTTCCGTCATGAAATAGGGCCAGTTGGCGGACAGGAAGCCCAGGACATCCGTGACCGTGGCATTTTCCGCCGCCGCCCGCAGGTCCGGGACCATTCCGGCCGAATCGGTCCGGGCCCAGATTTCCTCGAACGCCGCCATGGCGTCCAACCGGGCATCCAGATCACCACCCGTGAAGAAAACGGCCATCCGGTCCTGGCTGCCCATCCGTTCGTAGACCTCCGAATAGCGCTTGCTCTCAGGACCTTGCGGCAGGAAAGCGGCGATATCCTCATCATACCGCATCCGCAAGGCAGAACCGGCGCACAACGCCAGCATCAGCAGTAACAACCCGACAGCAACCCGCCGGTGTGCCGTCAGATAGTCATATATTTGCAGCGCCCACTTTCTCATCAGCCAGCCCTACGAAAAAAAATCTTGCATATAAGATATGCAAGTTAGGAAAAAAAACACATTCCGGCAAATCAGCGGCGCAGGAGCATGGAGGGATAGCCGTATAGCAAGGCAAGCACGCACAGCACGGTATTGAGCAGACTGATGCGCGCAAAGTCCTGGAACGGACGGAAATGACTGACGCGGTCGTCCGGATAGGCGACGCGTACCGGGACCGGTACCAGCCGCAGTTTGCACCACGCAGAAAATACCAGGAGCGTCAATTCCGCCTCATAGCGGGCCGTCATCAGCCACAGCGGAGGCAGGGATTCGAGCGGATACAGGCGGAATCCAGTCTGGGTGTCCGGCAGGCGGTGCAGCGTCTGTACGGCGAACCAGAAATTGGAGAACCGGTTGGCGAACGTGTTGCCCGACGGCATTCCGTCGGCGGTCAGGTTGCGGCTGCCGACCACCAGGGTCTTTTCACCCCCTGCGGCCAGCAGCAGGGGTATGTCTTCCGGAAAATGCTGCCCGTCTGCATCCAGGGTCACGGCAAACCGGTATCCCCTTTCCCGCGCGGCACGCAGGCCGGTCCTGAGGGCGATGCCTTTCCCCCGGTTCGGATCCTGCCGGATGACGGTCACGTCCAGTCCCGCCAGGAGCTGCGGGGTCGCATCCGTGCTCCCGTCATCGACCACGATGACCGGCAGTCCCTGTGCCAGCGAACGGCGGGCGACGTCACCGACCGTACCGGCGTTGTTGAAAGAAGGGATAACGACGCAAACCTCGGAAATCATTTCGTCAGGCGCATTTTGGCATAAACCGTCCGGCTGTCGGCAATCGTGACCGACCACCCGTCCGGGCCGAAGGGTTCAAAAGAAAAGACGAGGTCCTGTGCGTCCGGCGGCACGGGGCAGAGAAAGCGGATCTCCTTCGCGCCGCTGACCGGAGAGCCGAGCAGTTCGACAGCCATCCGGACAAGCACGGCTCCCGGAGTAACGGGATGGCCAGGGAAATGCGCCGCATAGATCCGGCTTTCCGGCAACATGCAGACAGCCACCCGTCCCGCTTCCCGGGAACAGATCCGGTAAATGTCTCCTTCCAGGCTCATTCTTGCGTGAACAGTTTGGCATCCAGCGGCATCCCGCTGCGGATCTCCGAAAATTCCAGCCGGGTCCAGTCTCCGTCCGGAGACATCAGCATCACCGTCTGCACCAGACCGGTATTCTTGTCCGCCTGGACGACGATCTGCCGGAACAGTTGCCTGAGATCGCGGCGGAGCGGCTCAAGGGTCAGGACATAGGTATCCCCTTCCATCGACTTGATGGCGAAATCCTTCTCGGAGGGCAGGCGGAAACGGCGGCCGGCGACGGCTCCCTCCCCGTCGAGGATGGAGACCTTCGCGGAGGGCTTGCGGATTTCCCAGCGGATCTTTCCCGGCTGCTGCATGGCGACAAACCCTTCTGATACAAGGTCTTGTGTCAAAAGGGAGGAATGGCGGACCTGTCGGAAGGAAGCCGTCATCGTATCGAAGGCATTCGCCTGCCGGACGCGTTCCAGGATCGCATCCTGGGCCGTCAGGGACAGCGCGGACAGCAACAGGGTCAGGACAAGAAGGATTTTTTTCATCGGGCAATCAATATAACCCCGGTCATTACAAGAAACACGCCCAACCACTGCATCCAGCTGACCTGCTCATGGAAAATCAGGATGGCGGCAAGCATGCCGAAGACATAACTGAGGCAGGAAAGCGGATAGGCGATGCTGAACGGATAATGCTTCAGGATATAGAGCCAAAGCACCGTCGCGACACCGAAAGACAGGCCGCAGGCCAGGTACCACCAGTTCGTCAGTTGGGCGCGGAAGAACTTCCACGTCCAGCTGAAAGGGCCGGAGACGGCCAGTCCCAGTTTCAGCAGGACCTGTCCGCCGCAGAGAAAGAGGCTCTGGACCAGGGCGAGAGGGATCAGTTTCCACATAGTCAGTCGATTGCCAGTTCAGGTGCAAAGGTAGCAAAAAAAGGACGCAGGTCCTCCGGATCAGGACCGGAAAGTTCCTCCATCGCATGCGCGGGATCCACGGTCAAAAGCATGGAAAAGGCCCGGTCACGTGCCTCGGGAACCAGTTCGGAGAAGAGCGGCGTCGTCTCGTCGAACCAGCCGACCAGCGCCGTATCGATATCGCCCATGGACAGTTGCAGCCATGCATCCAGCAGCGCACTCCGGAAGGAAGCGCCCCGGTGGGAATACGTCACGTTGTACCCGTGGCATCCCAGGCGGATGGCGATCAGCGAACTCATGGTGTTGTGGGTGGACTGCATGAAATGTGTCGGACGCAGCGGGGCGTCGTCCAGTCCCTTGAGCGCCCGCAAGAAGGCCTCGGACTGCTCGATGCAACCGAAATCGGTCGCCGTTATGATGGCGTCCGGCATGTCCACGCCGCCGGCACGGAGGGCATGGACCGAAGTCCAGACAGCCCGTTTGAGCAGCCGGCTCATCCGGCGGGCCTCCAGCACGGAGAACAACTCCCGGAAGTCCGGGTCCTCCGCCGGAAGGCAGCACAGGGAACGGATATAGACGGGACGGTTCATCGGCAGCGGGAGAATATGAGACTCGTATCATTGCCTCCGAAGCCGAAGGCGTTGCACAGGACATGTTCCACCGGACCGTCCGCGGGTTCCGTCAGGGGAACGATGCACGCAGGATCCGGGGTGAGCGGCCCGGGCTGGGCCGGGAGGGCCTGGTACTGCAGACACAGCAGGCAGATGACCGCCTCGATGCTGCCGGAGGCACTGGTCGTATGACCGGTAAAGGCCTTGGTTGAAGAAACGGGGGGCATCACGTCGCCGAACACCCGCCGGAGCGCGGCGCTTTCGGAGGCATCGTTGTTGGGCGTACCGGTGCCATGGGCATTGACATATTGGATGTCCGATGGATGCAATCCGGCCATTTTCAGGGCTTTCCCCATGGCCAGGAACGCCCCTTCCCCGTTCTCGGAGGACGCCGTCTGGTGGAAAGCGTCGCAGGCATTGCCGAAGCCGGAAAGCGCCGCGACCGGCCGCACGCCGCGCCGGAGCATGGACGCTTCCGATTCCAGCACCACGAACGCGGCTCCTTCACCCAGGTTCAAGCCCTGGCGCTGCGCGTCGAAGGGGCGGCAGGGCCGGGGATCCAGGATCATCAGGGTATGGAAGCCATGCAGGTGGAAGGAGGTCAGACATTCGCTGCCGCCCGCCACGACGATGTCCGCCCGTCCGCTGCGGATCAGGTTCGCGCCCAGGATCAGGGCATTGGCCGCAGAGGAGCAGGCCGTGGAGACGGTCGTCGCCCGGCTGCCGCCGAAATGCGCGGCGATGGCATCCGTGGAGGCGCCGCAGTCATGGGAAACGGAATAGGCCGGGAACGTCCGTTCCGTCAGGTCCATGCCGCCCACCGTGGTCCCGGAGACCAGCGGAATACCCTGCAAGCCGTCCAGGCCGGCTTCCGCGAGTGCCTCACGGACAGCCAGGATGCCCATCAGCGAAGTACGGGACAGACCTTCCGCAGCACCGGTCTCCTCCCGGAGCCGCCCGTCGGTCATCTGCACTTCCCCGACCGGGAAATCCGTCAGGTCCGTCTGCAGGAAACGCACGGGACCGATCCCCCGGCGCCCTTGCATCAAGGACTGCCAGAGGGCCGTTTTCCCGATGCCCGCACTGCAGAGGACACCGCTGCCCGTTATGTAGACCGGAGGAGTCACTACTTCTTCCGGTTCTCGGCGACGTAAGCGGCGATCATGGCCACGCTGCCGAAGACTTTCTTGCCCTCGGCGGGGCTGGCGAGCCGGATCCCGTACTCCTTCTCCAGCAGGACGATCAGTTCGAGCACGTCGATCGAATCCAGGCCGAGGCCTTCGTCACCGAACAGCGGAGCGTCGTCGACGATGTCTTCCGGCTGCATGCCCTCGAGGTTGAGCGCTGCGATGACCTTCGTTTTGATCTCTTCAATCAACTCTTTCATAATCACTAGTTTATTATCATTTCCATCTTGTTCCACCAGAACGGCATAGCCGGCGGATTCCTCCTCGCCGTATGCCTCCAGCCAGCCGCAGACCGCCGAGCGCGTCGAACGGTCGGTAAAGGCCTGGCCGATCAGGGAGACGATCTCCGCCGGATCCGGAATCTCCAGCACATAGGCGGACGTCTCGCCCCGGTATTTGTTGCGGATGGCGATCTCCCCGGTCACCACGTTCGGGAGCGTATACACGAACAAGGCCGGGCTCGGGAATTCCGTGACCGTCTTCTCATAATGACGGTCGTTGCACAGGCAGCCGCAGCGGCTGAACATCAGCACCGCCCGGTCATCCCGGGGCTCGAAGCGGTCGGGGTCGCCGCCCACGAGCATTTCCGTCAGGAGGAATCCCAGTTTCGAGGAGAGGTCCATCTTGAAGAACTTCGGATAGTCTCCCACCCGTTCCCGGTACAGGGCGGACAGGTCCGTCCCGGCGGGGATATAGGCAAATCGCGTGATTCTCATCGGGCACCTCCGTCTTCCCGCCGGAACAGCAGGGCGCCGTTGACACCGCCGAATCCGGACAACAGTTTGATGAAGGCCTTGCCCGCCGTCTTTCCGGGCTCCGCGCTGACTTGGACCGGGCAGGAAACGCCCAGGGTCGAGAAGCCGCGGGTCGGCAGGATGACACCTGCATCCGCCGCATGCATGGACAGGATGGATTCGAGCACGCCGGCCGCCCCCATCGTATGGCCGAAGGTCCCCTTCAGCGCATTGACAGGCACGTCCGACAGTCCGGCCCGGGAAAGGGCGATGGACTCCATCTCGTCGTTGTAAAGCGTCGCCGTCCCGTGGACATTGACGAAGGCAAGTTCTTCCTTCCGGACGGATTCCAGGACATAGCGAAGGGCCTGGTAACTGCCCTCGCCGGTCCGGGAAGGACCGGAAATGTGGTTGGCATCGTTCCGGACCGCGCCGTCGGCAAGTTCCCAGCCCGGGACGTCCCAGCCCAGGACGACGGCAGCGGCGGCCTCGCCCAGGTTCAGCCCTTCGCGGGCCGCGTCGAACGGCTTGCAGCATGTCGGAGACAAGGCCTTGAGCGACTGGAAGCCGCTGACGATGAACCGGGACTGGCACTCCGCGCCGATGACCACGACATGGTCACAGGCGCCCGCCTGCAGCATCCGCCGGCCCTGCAGCAAAGCGGCCAGGCCCGAGATGCAGGCATTCGAGACCACCACCGGGGCCTGCCGGTTGCCGAAATGCCGGGCGATCCGGCCGGCCGGAACGTCCAGCGTCACATCAGTCTCCATGCCCTCCGCCAGGTGCTCGACATTTCCCTTGATGGTGGACAGGACGAAACGGACGCGGTCGGAGGAAGGATCGATTCCGGATGCGGAGACCGCCTGCTCCGCCGCACGGATGGCAAGGGTCTCGAAGAAAGTATAGCCCGGTATCGGAGTCCGGTCGGCGAACAGGGAGGCCACGAAAGGTTCGGTCACCCCGAACGTTCCCTCGTGCAACTGCAAGGCACTGTCGCCCCGCAGGACCGCCTGCAGGTTGGCCGCGGCTCCGACGCCCAGCGGGGTCACCACCCCGTCTGACATGACCGTGATCCTATTCATCCCGAAGCGCTGTTTTGATCGCGGCCGTCGCCACGGTTTCTTCTCCGCTGCGCACCTCGGCGTCCACCAGGGTGATGCCGAAGATGTCCTGCCGCACCTTGACAAAGGTGGAAAGACGCTCTCCAGAAGAAGGCAGGCGGTTGATTATCAAATTCTTAACCTGTCCGAGATAGCCGATTCGCACCGGGACATGGTCGATATATACCGAGATATAGCCGATCCGGGCCGCACTGCTCTGGGCCATGTTCTCCACCAGCCCGGCTTCCGTAAGATGGCCGGCCTCGACCAGCGGGCCCTCCACCGGAACCGTATAGGCGGTCTCGACCTCCTCCCTTTCAAAGGACACCAGCGTGTCCACGAAACGGAACGGAGGGGCCTGCAGGAGAATGCTCCCGACCGGAATATGCGTACAGTCCGTCATGCCCAGAAATCATAGAAGTTGAACCACTGGTCAGGATACTGCCGGACAATCTCCTCCAGCATGCCGGCATAGGCATCCCCAAGACTCTGCAGCCGCGCGGCACGGTCCTCACCGTCCGGGACGAGTTCGCGGACATAGACATGGTAGCGGCGGCGCGCCGTCTTCATGACCATCACGAACAAAACGGGAACATCCCGCTGCAGGGCAAGGGAAAACGGTCCGGACGGGAAAGAGGCAGGCTCTCCGAAGAACCGGCACCGGACCGTCCTTCTGGCGCCGAACACACGGTCGCCGGGCATGCTGACGATCTCCCCGTCAGCCAGTGCGTTGTTGATCCGGAAAAGATGGGAGAGGTCCTCCCGTGCCGCGATCATGGTGACGTTGGTCTGTGCGAACATCTGGCTGCGGTGCTTCATGACGGTCTCCGTCTCTCCCGGGAACACCAGGGCATGGATCGGCACCGGGGAGGGCAGCTGGAAGCCGACCAGTTCGAAACAGCCGGTATGCGAACTCAGCATCAGGAAACCCTTTCCGTTGTCAGCCAGTTCGTAGAAGCGTTCCACGCCAGTCCGCTCCAGATCGAACTTTTTTCCGGCGAAAGCGGCGAAACGGTCCAGGACGACCTGGCCCATCCGGTATTCGTTCCGGTAGACATAGAAAAAAGACGACAGCCGTCCCATTCCCAGCCGCTTCCGGGCAAAGGAACAGGATGCCTTGTACCCTTTCTTGTCCAACAGCATGTAAAACGGAACGACCAGCGCCATGATCCCATAGAGAACGCCGAGAGGCATCCACCGGAACAACGAAACCAGTGTCCGTTGCATCCAGGGGGTGCCATCCGTCGTGCCCTGCCAGGACTTATGATCCTGCTCAGCCAACCTTCTCCGCGATGAAGCGGCAGAACTGCCCGAAAGTAGGCAGCGCCTTGAAATCCTCGGGCTTCATCTTGAACCCGAACTCCTCGTCGACCAGGACGATCACATCGACGATTTCGAGGCTGTCGATGCCCATGTCCTCCTTGAGGCGTGCCTCCGGGAGAATCTTGTCCGGATCTATCTCCAGTTCATCTGTCAGGAAGGCCTTTACCTTCTCTTCTATCTCATTCAATGTCATATCACTATGATTTCAGTTTGCAGACCATGATGCTATGGCCTTGCCCGAGGCCG
Organism: Candidatus Cryptobacteroides sp.; assembly: GCA_045222055.1. Lineage (GTDB taxonomy): Bacteria > Bacteroidota > Bacteroidia > Bacteroidales > UBA932 > Cryptobacteroides. Next base: position 31,131 of record JBGUXJ010000091.1, read on the forward strand.
TCATGGACGGTCTCCACTTCCATCCCGGCACCGGCCACCAGGGCGGCCAGGTCGTCGGAATGGTACATTTTCGAATTGCCATTCGCCATCACCGTGAAATAGAGACTGGTCATCGTCAGGCAGAAGGCGGCCGGCTCGAACCGCTGGCGGTCCCAGAAAGTCTCCATGATGCACAGGCGCGTGTCGGGACCCATCACGAGCGCCGCCCGCTCCA
>JBGUXJ010000092.1:0-10917 GCA_045222055.1 Candidatus Cryptobacteroides sp.
ACGGGCCGGCGACATGGAAAAGATCCACCACTTCCGAAATCTTCTCGTCCGGGAGATCCCACCATTTGATTTCCTCCAGCCGGTCTATCATTTCCTGCGGAAACCGGAACCGGATGAGTTTCGCAGGAGCGCCGCCGACGATGGCATACGGAGGTACGTCCTTCGCGACGACGGAGCCCGCGGCCACGATGGCCCCGTCCCCGATCGTGACGCCATCCATGACAAGCGCCCTGGCACCGATCCATACATCATTCCCGATATGGGTGACCCGTGCCAGATGCGAGATCGGCTTGACCCATTCAGGATGGAAGCCCCAGGGAGAATTCTTGTAGAAAATCGAGTGGCACGTCAGCAGATTCGTGGGATGGACGCCCAGTCCGACCAGGCAGTCCTTGGAGATCACCGAATAATTGCCGATCTCCGCATTCATGACCTTGCTGTGGTCCCGGATACTGGAATACCGGCCCAGCCGCACGTTGTACAGCCGCGCGCAGGGGCCCAGCGCAGACGTCCGGTCGAAACGGGACTTCTCGTTCCAGTACGCAGTGAACGAAATATACTTATACGCGATTTTCTTATAGGAAAGAAAAGATCTGAAATATGTCTTGAAGCCCATCTGGCAAGTTTTTATCCTTTGAGTATAACTTCCTTGAAAACACGGATCTGGCTATGCGGATTATACCTCCCGTCAATGACCTGGTAGCAGTTTTCCCGGATCTCCTCACGATCCTTTCCGTTCTCCAGCCAGTCCTTGATCGCCCCCGCCATGCCCTCGACGTCATCCTCCTTGAAGAAAACGCCGGTCTTTCCTTCTTCGATCGCCTCGAATTCAGGCATCTGCCGGGGGAAATTGTCATGGCTGGCGACCGGGCAGCCGAACGTCATGGCATGCATCGCCGTCAACCCCACATTCCCCGGAGAAAGACAGAGGTCCGCCTGATACAGGAAATCCGCGTTCTTCGCTTCGTCATAACACGCGCCGTAGAACCACACCCGGTCCGACAAACCGAGCCGGTCGGTCATGGACTCAAGTTCCGTACGCATGACGCCGTCGCCGATGAAGGTCAGATTGACATCGAGTCCCCGTTCCTTCAGCAAGGAGACGGCCTTCAGGGCCTGGTCGAGTTTCTTCACCCGCGTCAGGCGCCCGATAAACACCAGATTATGGTTCTTGTTCCCGAAATGATTCTCATACAGGCCGGAAGGAGCCAGGCCTTTGCGGACGGCCATCTGCTCGTCATAGGCAAGGGAGTTATAGACGACATGGAGTTTCTCCGGCGGGACGCCCCAGCCTTCCAGGATCTTCCGGGCGTAGTTGCCGTAAAGGAAAAGGCCCTTCGCCAACCTGGCCCGCTTGACCGCGATCCACTTCTTGAACCCCGTTTCATCCCCATAGGCCCCATGCGTCCACAGATAGACATTCTTGCCCTTTCTCCGCGCCCTGAGCAGCAACAGCCAGGTGGAAAGGCAGTACGGGTCCCCCGGAGTGAGGAAATCCGTGTAGTCGCTTTTCAGGAGGCCTGCGACGCCTTTCTGCCAATAGAAAGAGCCGAACGAGACATTATGGAGCTGCTTCTTGAAATGGGTGAGTTCCGTAACATCCGCCAACGGCTTGATACCGCCGGGACGGGAATCGCCGAACATGAAATCCGCGTTCAGCTCCCGGTCCAGGAGCACATAGATTCCCTTCCTGTAATGAATTGAACTTCTGTTGAAAAACAGTACTTTCCTCTCGCCCATCCGTCAATCCTCCTTGTAATTCAGGTCCACCATTTCTCCGAACAGCAACTGGGTCTCCCGGAGACGGTTCACGTCAAAGCCCCCGCACGGGGTGAACGTCAGTTCCCCGAAGGTCACTTTCCCCTTTTCCAGATAGAAATCCGCCCGCACGAAAGGGAATGGCTTCGCCAGTCTGGCCGCATAGTCGAAGACCTTCTCGATGCCATCCGGTTTCGGAAGCGTAAAGTCCGCGGGCGCTTCCTTGCCCCGCTTGTTGTACCGCTTCAGGTTCCAGTCCTTGTCGAAGAAATAATACTGCGCTCCATGGGCCATCTCCCCACGTTTCGTGCAAACCAGCACGCAGTGAGGCACACCGTTGAAGCAATACAGTTTATAATCGACCGGGAGCGAACCGTCTTCCGTCTCGATCAGTTTCTCGCAGATGATCTTCGGCGGGATGCCCTTGTACTGCATCTCCGAATACGTCAGGTAGAACGTATTCCGGATCCCATACCACTTCCTGAGTTTTTCCTTCGCCCGGGCGATATCCAGCGTGGACTTGTCGAACACGATCAGATTCTGTCCGCAGCCGAAATTCCACTTCAGGACGAACTGGTTCGGAAGCGTCTCCCAGGGGATCTCGTCCACGGTATCGTAGACGCCGTACAACTCATTCAGGATCTCGCCGCATCCGCGCTCCTTGACATACTCCCGGACACGGTACTTGTCCGCACACTGATTGACCAGCGGATTGTTCCTGTATGTATTCAGTTTCAGCCACTGTATCTTCTCGTCCAACATTTTCGGGTCTTTCAGGTCGATGGCTTTCCTGAACTTCATCCGATAGACGACCCGGGTATTCAGTTCCGGGGAAATCAACGTCAGGCACCGCTTGAACCAGCGCGAGACGAAATTGTAATTATCCATAATAACACTAAATGTCTACAAAAAACGTTCAGTCAACTTCCTTCGCGTGTCGTTCTTCAACAGATACGACAGTTCCGCACTACCGCCACGCGGACGGTTGAAGAGATACTTGAACACATATTTCACCAATTGTCTGACCGTCACTTTCAGCCCATAGTCGTGGAAAGTATGGTCAATGAACGGGATGTCCTTTTTCACAGCGATACTCCTGCAGGCCGCCAGTTTTTCCTGATAGAGGGTCGGATCGGCAAGCGACCGGCACAAAGCGACATTGTATCGGTCGCGCTTTTCATCGTGGTCGACCGACAACATCACATTATCCGTGTTCAGTGTATTGACGACTTCCCAGGAAAGGCCTTCATCGGTAATGGTTGCCGTCACACACAGCCCTTCGTACCAGTGCGGCCGGTTGGTTGCCCGATAATCATATCCGTCCTTGCTGTTGAAGAAGAAGTTCCCCAAACTGTAAAAAATCGGTTTCCCCTTATAATCTTCCCATCCCTGCGGGCAATGTGGATGCGAACCGATCACACCGTCGGCACCATAATCGATGAAATCACGATAACGGGCGACCGTCTCGGGGAGAGGGATATCGACATACTCGATCCCATCGTGAGGAAGCACGAACAAGTAATCTACCTCCTTTTTCGCGGCCAAGATTACATGATTGACACGCAAATCATTGATATAGGCACAGCCCAGTCCGTCATGCCGGGTCACATCGTCAAACACTCCGGTATATGCGGCAAACGACACGGCAAGAAATCCGATTTTGACGCCATTCACGTCGAGGATCCTGACCGTATACGCTTCTTCGTAGGTCCCAGCCCCTATCGCCTCCTTTCCCAAAGCCGCCCGCGTCTTTCTGTATCCCTCGTCCCCCCAGTCAAATGTATGGTTGTTCGCGATCGAGAACACGTTGAACCCGATCCCGCGAAGAAAGGCCGGGGCATCGTCGTTTTGGTAGAAACGCTCTCTTTTCTGCTCCGGCAGATGCGACGCCTCGGGTTTCAGCGGGGCTTCGAAAGTCAGTACCTTAATATCACAGGAACCGATCAGGTCCCTCAATTCGTCAGAAACGGACACCCGCGCAGTAGACGGCTTGCAGCAAAAATCTCCGGCAAAGAATATCTTGACTCCTTTCATCAGATTCTCTCTTTTTCACATCCCCTTACCAGGAGACAAACTCAATATCCGGGATGACGCCAAGTTTATCAAGATGGCTCTCCAAAGGCAACCGCTCATGATGGAGATAAGAAGGACTGTCATCCAGCAAGACACCTTCCTTGTAATTGGGATGGCAATATAACTCGATGAGATCAAACTTCCCGAACAGATCCCTTTTTGACAGGAAATAGTCCAGGTTGGTCGCCGGGATACTCCTCACTTCCGGGCTCCGGCTGATTGCACGATACAGTTTCAGTCTCCGTTTGTCCCGCAGATGGAACGAGACTAAACGCACCGACTTGATTCCGTATTTCCGCGTAAACAGCCGCAAGGCGACGGATACCGGCCAGGTGAGATTGTACCACAGATGGAAATCGATATGCGAGGCATTCCCCCGCCCCTGCGTCACCGCGAGGAACCTTTCATATTGGGCGGCCATCTCACGATAGACGGTCCGCCATTTGAAAACCGACACGAAATTCCGCGGAAGGCCATGATACAGGGAGAACTTCCCGTTCTTGCAGAAGAACGGATCCTTCCTCATCGCATCGGTCAGCGGGATGTCCCCGGAATCTTCTTCCGGCAGGTTGGCCGAAAGATTCACGTGCAGATGGATCTTTTCCGCATACCCGCCTTCCTCGATCATCCGGACGGCTTCCGGCAGATGCTTTCCCGTCACGATCAAACCGGCGGAAGTAACCAGACCGCGCCGAAGCGCCTCGTCGACGGCCCGGTTGCGACCGGGGCTCTTCCCGAAATCATCTGCATTTAGAATGACCTGCAGCATCTCTCTTACGTTTGGTTATCTGGAGGTTATGTCGAATCTGGTATTGACCGCCCGCTTCACGATGGACAGGATCTCTTCCGTGTACTCGCCGAAAGCCGGTCCATGCGCGACCTGGCTGAGTTCGGCGGCACGGTTCCATTCGATCATGGCCGGATTGCCATTCGCATCCACCGACATGTCCCAGCCGATCAGGTTGAAATACGGCAGCCGGAGGTGCATCTCCCGGACCAGGTCCAGCACCTTGGAGAAACAAGGGATCTGATAACCATCCAGGACGGTTCCCACATCGGTCTTCGGCATCAGTTTCTCTTTCGCGTTGCCATAGGCGACACCCTTGATCTTGCCGGTCGACAGGTCGATGTCCGCCTTGATTCCACCGGCCGTCTCGTTGTCGACCACCTGGTTCAGCCGCCCGATGCGGATGACGGCATAAAGGATGACGACCTCATTGCCCCGCCGATAGGACATCACCCGCAGCGTATTCAGCGAGGTAGGATTCAACCGGGCGATGTCAGCATGCTGCTGGAAACGCTCCTGGATGATGAAATTGCGTCTGTACTTCCTGAACAGTTCCTCGATGGAACAATCCATCTTCGGGACCATCCCGTCCACAGTCTTGATCAATTCGACCTCCTTGCCCCAGGTCCCTTCCAACGATGGCTTGATGATCGCCTCGTCAAGGTTGCCGCACCGCTCTACCGCCTCTTCCAAGGTCAGGGCCTTATGGGCATCGTAATAATAGCCATTGACGTTCTTGATGATCGTCGCCGGCCGGTTGATGTCCGGGAACAGCGTGTCGTAGAAGCCCTTGTCAACATAGGCATGGCGGAAATTGAACTTGTTCAGACGGTAGATGATCTCCGAATTGTAAATGCTGGCCGGGATGTATTTCTCGGAATACACACCGTTCCTGGAATACAGGTACTGATGCCAGTAGGTAGGGACTTCCCTTCCGAAATATTTCTTGAAATAGGCCTTGATATCCGCCTCCTGACCTTTCGTCAGGGGCAGCATCGGGCAGAGTTGCATGGAGCGTTTGATGGCATTCTCATAACTCTTTTCGATGCGGCGGATCTCCACATCCTGCATCAGACGCTTGATCGATTTTTTCATGATTCCTGTAGATTATTGCGTGCGGATCTTCTTTTCTTGAACTTGTTGATATAGGTTTTCAGCACATTCATGTACGTATCGTACCCTTCGATGTGGAACAGTTTGGTCAGTGCCAGGTAACCGCCGGTGAAAACGACCACCTGGATGAGAAGGATGGCATACCGGTGCAGCGGAAGGACCTTGTCGATTCCGAAACAGACCAACGCCAGGACCGCCGTGACCAGCAGATACGGAAAGACATCCCTCATCTGGGCGATCATTCCGTACTTGATCAGCCGCTTGTTGACAAACGTATTGATGATGACGAAACAGATATTGGCGACCGTCACCGCCCAGATCAGTCCGAGCACGCCGTCGATCAGGCCGGCCTTCCCCATGAAGAAGGAGATGAAGATCAGCAGCAGGGAAAGGATCCGTTTCGACACCTGGGTGAAGAAGAAGACCTTCCCCTTTCCCAAGGCCTTGATGATCGTGACGTTCAGCGCATTCATCGTGAAGAAGACGCCGCCGATGCACAGGATCTGGAAATACACGGACGAAGGTTCCCAGCGGCTTCCATACAGGAAGAGGATCAAGGTCCGGGAGATGACCAGCAGCATGACCATGATCGGGACATTGATGAACATGACCGATTTCAGGCAATGGCGCACGCCGGCGAGGAAGCGGGCCGGGTTGTCCTGGATGGAAGACAGGACGGGGAAGGTGACATTGCCGACGATCTTGCTCAGCGTACCCGTAGGAACCTGCTCCAGTTTCCGCGCCTGGGTATAGTAGCCCAGGTCGGAAGGAGAATACCATTTCCCAAGGATGAGACTGAGGATATTGGTGTAGATCGTATCGAAAAGGGATGAAAGCGCGAGCAGGCCGCCGAAAGCGAACAGGTCTTTCAGGGATTTCCAGCTGAACTCCCAGGTCGGACGCCACGAACTCATCTTCCACAGGAGCAGGACACTGGTGACGGCGCCTACGAGATGCGAAACCACAAGACTCCATACACCACATCCGGCGAACGCCATGGCGATGGCGACGATGGCTCCCGCGAGGGACGCATAGATGTTTCTTTTCGACAACTCCTCGAAGCGCAGTTGCTTCTGAAGCTGGACGGTCTGGATCGTCACCAGCGTCTGGATCACCAGGCCGAGACTCTGAACCCGAAGGACCGGGCTCAGTTCCGGCATGTTATAGAAACGTGCGATGCCCGGAGCGCAGAAGAACAGGACCCAGTATAAGACGATCGAGGAAACGAACGACCAGTAGAATACCGAAGTATAATCGACGTGTGACGGGTTCTTTTTCTGGATCAGCGCGGAGCCGAAACCGGCGGAGACAAGGACATTGGAGACGGCGATGAACACATGCAGCATTCCGACGCAGCCGTAGTCGCTCGGAAGCAGCAGGCGGGCCAGTACCAGATTGGACAGGAATGACAGGGCCATCGTGCCGAACTGACCGACACTGGACCAGATCATGCTGGATATCGTCTTCTCTCTTAAGTTCGCCACAATCTTAATCTTTTGTAATCATCTTCCCGATTTTCCGGATGCCGAACCGCATTCTCTTCGGCAGCGAGGCATCGAAATAAGACCTGACCAAGGCAGGATACCCGCCCTCCCGATACTTCTTCCAGAACGCATCCCTGTCCAGCCGGCTCCGAACCGGATTGAGGTGGAGGGTCTTCGTGACGGCATCCACGCTGACTTCACACACAACCGCGACATCGCCGGTCCGGCCGATCAGGTCCAGTCCCTTCGGGCTGTTGGCGAATACCAGCGAGATACCGGTATTGCCCTGCTTCTTCCCGGTCACCTTCTGATAACTCCAGAAATCGGCGACCGTCATGTCTCCCTGCCGCTCGAAACTCCGGTACGGGCATTTGTAGCACGCCGGGCGCAGCGAGACATTCCGGACAAAGAAAGAGTAATAGGCCTGGTTGATCCATCTCGACCGAGTCCTGCCCCCCTCCAGCGACACGGAATTGTTATATGCGTTCCAACCATATCGCTTGTCCCGGAACTGATAGCCCTTTATCTTCGAGCCATAGACCCCCTCGAGAAAGGCGACATGGTCCTTGAACAAACGGTTGCTGGGGACGCCATGGCAAAGCAAGTCAATGATATACAGGTTGTCATAGTCCCTGCCCAGGAAGGATCGCAAGGCAGCGCACTGGCACGGCGTTCCCGTGAAAAGGACGGGCCGGCCCGTTGCCAGCGCCTCCTTCACCTCCGGGAAAACGCCCTCCGTACTGCTCTGAACATACTTCGATCCCCGCATCCGCGCGCAGACGTCCGGATCGGCGGAGAGCACATGACGGAGCGTGAAATCCTCCTCGAAGACAGCCCCGGCGACCAGCCCGGACTGGTTCCTGACGAGATCGGCGAAGACCGTGAAGGCACCGCCGGAAGTACTCCGCTTCAGCACCGCTGTATCCTTGACGACCAGGGAGAACGCCTTTTCTATATTGGACTGCCCCGCATGCGTTTTCTTGAAATCACAGACCCGCGCGCACAGACCACAGTCGATGCACAGGTCCGTGTCGATCCGCGGGACGATGAAACCGTCCGCGTCTTCCGTCATGCGGATCGCCGAAACCGGGCAGGCCGAAGCACAGGCCGAGCAACCGCAGCAGAGGGAAGTGTCACTACAATCAATCCGCATGTCAGACAGAGATCAATCCATTCTTGAATTTATACCAATCCGCCAGGATCAGGCCCTGGCAGATCGAACTGCAGGTGATATGCGTACAGTCAATCGCATAGAACGAGAACAACGCCATACAGATGGCGACGATCATCGAGCACATGAACTCTCTCGCATAGGTATATTTCCGCTTGTACATCCGGAATCCCTCCCGGAACATCGCAACGAAGAAAACGACATAGAGGATCACGGCGATGAAGCCATAGTCGCAGAGGAATTCGAGGAAGTCGTTATGGGCATGACCGCCGATCTCCCTGAAAATATAACCATGGCCATGGCCGAACAGGAACTGGAAGAAAGACGTGTCTTCGTTGAGCATGGCGAGGATCCTTCCCCACCGGATCAGCCGGCCGCTGCCACCGTCCTCCTCGAGGGTATCGAAGCGGTTGATGATGTTCAGGTTATACCGGCCGATGAATCGCATCAGGACGTAATAGGAGATCGCGACGATGATAACGATGAGCAGGATCCGCCAGATGATGTTCCCCTTCTTTTTCCGTCCGCTGTAATACGGGATCAGATAGTACACGGTAAAGATACCCGCCAGGGCGACGAACGCACCGCGCTTACCGGTCATGGCGACGCAGACCAGGGCGATCAGGAACGGAATGATCGAGTATTTCTTGGGCAGGTACAACATGACCAGCGGCAGCAGGCCCACGATGTAATACACGTCCGCCAGGGCGCCCTGCACACCCATCTGCAGACGGAAAGACCGCATGGCCACGAACAGGACGGCGGATATGGCGACATAACTGAACAGCAGGATCACCGAGTACTCCTTGATCGGAATCTTTTTCGCGATCGTGAAGAAAGCGACCAGGACCATCAGCCCGTACGGGACGGTCAGGATATCGAATACCGCGCTGACCGTCATCTTCTTGAACAGGAAGGTCAGGAACGCAAGGAACCAGACATACAGGAAGAAGATCGCATATATCTTGATGCATTTCAGCGATTTGTACCTGGATCCGCCGTATATCAGGGAAATACATCCTGCACCGACGAAAAAGACCTGGATATAATTCCAGAGCCCTCCCGCCTCCTCAGAAGCGGAAAAGCCACGGATCATCTTGAGTATAACAAAGATCGCTGCCAGGAACAGCATTGTTATATAGATGACGTTTTCGATCCTGACTTTTGTCATTTGGCTAACATTTTCTGCAAATAATCTTTCGACTCCCGGACCAGCACATCCTTCTTCTCCCGGATGCCGGCAAGGTCCGCTTCCTCATACGGCTTGACACGCACCGCGTCTCCCTGACGGATCACGTAAGCGTCCAACCCGAACAGGGACATGACATCCCGGAGCCGGTTCGCCCGGGTCTTCTTCACCAGGGCATATACAGGTTTCTCGTACACGAGTCCCAGCGCCACGCCGTGGAAGGAAGCGCTGACGACATAGGCCGCATCCCGATAGAAACCCAGGAACTCCTCGACGGGGACATCGTAGAACGTATGGTCGGACCGGATCCACCGGATCGTGCTGTTGCAGATCGAGACGACCGGAAGGCCGGTCTGTTTCCGCAACTTGGATACGACCTTCTGCATGCTGTCATTCCGCTGGACCTGATAGCACAGGATATACGGCCCCTTGATCCGGGGATCGACGGCGATGCCGTTCCACTGGTCCTTCGACAGCAGGAAGACAGGGTCCAGCACCCGCTGGACCGCATAAGGCGTGAAGCCCTCGATATACTCCTTCGCCGACTGCTCCCGCACGGAGATTCCCTTGAAACAGGCCAGGGAATCCTTCAGCAACGCTTTCTGCGGATCCGTCAGGTTCAGTCCCTCCATGCTCGCGGCATAACTGAAACGGACCAGGGAAGGATCGCCGAACCGCAGCAGGCGGGAATCCAGCATCGAAGGGACCGTCTCGAAATTCCAGACCTGGTCGCTTCCGGTAATCAGGCAGTCCACCGCAGGCGGATCGTTCCTCAGGTCATCCATGGACACATAAGGCCGGGTCAGTTGCAGCCGTTTCTCGTGGAATTCCGAGAAATGGGCGGCAAGGCGCTTGACCTTGTCCCCCCGGAGCCAGGACAGGTACCTCATGTAAAGCGACCGGACACCGGTCTTCTTCTTTTTCTTCTTCGACCCGAGTTTCGTCTCCAGGATCACATTCTCATGTCCCTGGGAGAGAATATACCGCTGCAATGCAAAGGTCTGCAGCACTGCGCCGTAATTGGTCGTGTGGTGGAAGGTTACAGTCAGCGTTTTCACGGAAAACAGTTTTTATTCTCCCTTTGCGAAGGAGTCCAGGTAGGAGAACTTCGGCGTCAGGCGGCCATCCTTCACGATCGTCGAACCCTCGATGACCGGGGAATGCTCCCCTTTCAGCAAAGGAGTGAATACATGCTGGATCAGCATCTCGCCGAAATAGGCGCTCGTGTCGATCGCCAGCGCATTGGGGCACGTGTCGACGGCCATCACCGTGACATTCCCTTCCGCGCTGAACGCCGGTTCTTCCTTTCGCGTGACAGGGTTGTAATCATAATACGGATCCA
>JBGUXJ010000093.1:0-5480 GCA_045222055.1 Candidatus Cryptobacteroides sp.
TCCGCGTCAAGCGGTTCTTCTACCGCCAGGTCGAATTCCTGCCGCTGCGGACCATCGACGAGAAGGAGATCATCGACTATGTCCACAAAGGCTTCATGAACAGCGGCAAGGAAGTTGACAGGACGCTTCTCCACGGCGTCTGCCGCCTCTTCCGCAACGAGATGTGCTACATCAACCACCTCACGGCAGTATGCGACTCCCTCTCGCGCGGCTACATCGTCGAATCGACCATGACCGAAGCGCTCCGCATCGTCCTTTCCGTCCATGAGCCCCGCTTCCTCGCCACCATGAACAGCCTCACCACCTTCCAGGTCAGCCTGCTGAAGGCCATCCTGGACGGCCATGTCAAATTCAGCGCCTCCGAAGTCATCCGCGCCTACGGCCTCAACTCCTCGGCCAACGTCAAGCGGCTCAAGGATGCGCTGATGAAGAAGGAGATCGTCACGTTCACGGAAAAAGACGAGCCCGTCGTCATCGACCCGCTCTTCGAATACTGGGTACGGAAATTCTATTTTGAACAGAAGATATGAAAGGCAAGAAGAAAATCGCCGTGCTGACCGGCGCGGGTGTCAGCGCCGAGAGCGGCATCAGCACCTTCCGCGACAACGGCGGACTGTGGGACAAGTATGACCCGCAGGTCGTCGCCTCGATCGACGGCTGGCATGCCGACCGCAAGATGCTGCTGGACTTTTACAACATGCAACGCCTCCAGCTCAAAGATGCCAGGCCGAACGCCGCGCACCTCGCCATCGCCGACCTGGAAAAGGACTATGACGTCACCGTCATCACCCAGAACGTCGACAACCTGCACGAACGGGCGGGCAGCACGAAGATCATCCATCTCCACGGCGAACTGACCAAGGTCCGCCCCGAATACGGCGAATACGACCGGACCTTTTCCGAGAAGGAAGTCTTCGACATCGGCTACACCGAGATCCACCTCGGGGACAAGGCGCCCAACGGCAGCCAGCTGCGGCCGCACATCGTGTGGTTCGGCGAGAGCGTCCCGATGATCGAGAGAGCCATCGAGGCCGTCCAGGAAGCAGACATCCTGCTGATCGTGGGTACTTCCCTGCAAGTCTATCCCGCTGCAGGCCTGTACCGCTATGCAGGCTGGAGCACGCCGGTCTACGTCATCGACCCCAACGAACTGATGGTCCGCGACAACCGCCTGACCCACATCAAGGAGCCGGCCACCAAAGGCATGGAGACTTTCCGCAAGATCCTGGAGGAAAGCTAGCCGTCCGACCGCCCGTACAGGTCCGTCGGATAACGGCCGCTGAAACAGGCCGTACAGAGTTCGGACCTGCCCGCCGCGGCATACAGCGCTTTTTCAGACAGATAATGGAGCGAATCCGCACCGATAAAGGTGCAGATCCGCTCTTCATCGTTCGTGGCGCCGATCAACTGGTCGCGTGTGCCCGTATCGATCCCGTAGAAACAGGGCCAGGCATATTTCGGGCTGGAAATCATCATGTGAACTTCCCGGGCACCGGCTTCCCGCAGCATCCGGACGATCCGGCGGGAGGTCGTTCCCCGGACGATTGAATCATCGATGACGATGACCCTTTTGTCCTGTATGATGCTCCGGATCGGAGAGAGTTTCATCCGCACCCCGATGTCGCGCAGTTCCTGCGCCGGCTGGATGAAGGTCCGGGCCACATAGGCATTCTTCAACAGCCCCATTTCCAAGGGAATCCCGCTGGCCTCCGAATAGCCGATGGCAGCACTCATCCCGGAGTCAGGCACGCAGATCACGATGTCTGCCTCGACAGGGTGCTCCTCATACAGGATCTTCCCCGTCTGTTTCCGGAACGAATGGACGTTGCATCCCTCGATATCACTGTCGGGCCGTGCGAAATAAATGTACTCCATCGCGCACATGAACCTGCCGGCAGGCCGGGCATAACGGAAACTTTGAAGTCCTTCATGCCCGACGACAACCGTTTCGCCCGGTTCGACATCCCGGAGGAGTACCGCCCCGACGGCATCCAGGGCACAGGTCTCACTGGCAATGACATAGCCATCGCCGAGCCGGCCGAGGGAAAGGGGGCGGAACCCGTACCTGTCCCGGGTCGCATAAAGCGTGTCTGCCGTCAGGATGACCGTGGAAAAAGCGCCGTCCAGCAGGTTGGCCGCCGCATGGATACCGCTCTCCCATTCCTGGTCGTCCATCCCGATCAACTGGGCGAACAACTCACTGTCCGAGGTGGAATGGAAAAGGTTGCCCTGCGCTTCCAACTGATGCCGGACGATGGCGGCATTGACAATGTTGCCGTTATGGGCGACGGCAAAAGACCCAGCGCGGCCGGACATCGAAAAGGGCTGGAGGTTCTCCAAGCCCCCGACATCCGAAGTCGGATACCGGACATGCCCGATGCACGCCGTTCCCGGGAGTGCAGATAGTTCTTTCTCGGAGAACACATGCTTGACCAGACCGGCTTCCTTGTGGCAACGGATCTGTCCGTCCGGGCCGGCCGCGGCGATACCGCAGCCCTGCTGCCCCCGGTGCTGCAGATACTGCAGGGACGTACAGGCCACATGTGCCGCGTCCGGGACGCCCCAAACGCCCACGACACCGCATTCTTCGTGCAACTCCCGCATATCGAAACAGGACTCCCGCATATCAGGCATGATGGGCCAGGGCGGCCTTGACCAGCCCCAGAAACAGCGGATGCGGACGCTCCGGCGTGCTCTTGTACTCCGGATGGAACTGGACGCCGATAAAGAACGGATGGCCGGGAAGTTCAACCACCTCGACCAGACCGGAATCCGGATTATGCCCCGTGGCTTTCAGGCCGGCTGCCTCGAATGCCTCAAGATAGTCGGAATTGAATTCATAGCGGTGCCGGTGGCGTTCCGTAATATCCGTCTTTCCATATAAAGAGGCAGCGAGGGAACCCGGCTGCAGACGGCAGGCATAGGCCCCCAGCCGCATCGTGCCACCCTTGATTGTCGTTTTCTTCTGCTCCTCCATCAGGCAGATGACCGGATGGGCAGACTGGGGATTCACCTCTGCGGAAGCAGCGTCCGCCCAGCCCAAGACATGACGGGCGAATTCGACGACGCACATCTGCATGCCCAGGCAGATTCCCAGGAACGGAATCCCGTTTTCCCGTGCATGCCGCACCGCACAGACCTTTCCTTCCAGGCCACGTTCTCCGAAGCCCGGAGCGACCAGGATCCCGTCCGCGCCCTTCAGGATATCAGCGACATTCTCATCGGTTACATTTTCACTTTGCACCGTCCGTACCTTCACCTTGCAGTCATGCGCCGCACCGGCGTGGACAAAGGCCTCCTGTATGGACTTGTAGGCATCCTGCAACTCCACGTATTTCCCGACCAGGACGATCTCGACCTCTTTCGACGGATGTGCGAGCCGGTCCAGGAACTCCGTCCAGCGGCGCAGGTCCGGCTGGGTGAAATTGTCGATCTGCAGTTTGCGGACCGCCAGTTCGTCCAGATGTTCCTCATGCATGTTGAGCGGAACCTGGTAGATGCTCCAGGCATCGATGCTCTGGATGACATGGCCGGGACGGACGTTGCAGAAAAGGGCGATCTTCCGCCTGAGGTCGGGGCTGAGCGGATGTTCGGTCCGGCATACAATCACGTCCGGCTTGACTCCGGCATGCTGCAATGTCTGCACGGAATGCTGCGTTGGCTTGGTTTTCAATTCCTTTGCCGCGCTCAGATACGGAATCAGTGTCAGGTGGATGCACATGCAGTCCTCCTCCGGCAGTTCCCACTGAAGCTGGCGCACCGCCTCTACGAAGGGCTGGGATTCCATGTCGCCGATCGTTCCGCCGATTTCCGTCAGGATCACATCGTAATCTCCCGTACGCCCGAGGAGAAGCATGCGCCGCTTGATCTCGTCCGTGATATGGGGGACGATCTGGACCGTCTTTCCCAGGTAAGCGCCTTCCCTCTCCTTCGTGATGACCGTATGGTAGATCCGGCCCGTCGTCACATTGTTGGCCTGGGATGTATAGACACCCAGGAACCGCTCATAATGTCCGAGGTCCAGGTCCGTTTCCGCACCGTCTTCCGTCACGTAGCACTCACCGTGCTCATATGGATTCAAGGTTCCGGGGTCGATATTGATATAGGGATCGAATTTCTGGATGGTCACGCGCAGTCCGCGCGCCTGCAGAAGTTTGGCCAACGAGGAAGCAATGATTCCCTTCCCGAGTGAAGAGGCCACACCACCGGTAATGAAGATGTATTTCGTATTCATGGGTCCGTGAATGAGTTAACTGGGGAAAATTCACGGGTTACAAAATTAAAAAAAAGTTTGGAAAAAGGCAATTTTGTACTACCTTTGCACCCGCTATTGAGAAAAGGAGGTGGTAAAGTAATGATCATAGTACCCGTTAAAGAAGGCGAGAACATCGAACGCGCCCTGAAAAGATTCAAGAGGAAGTTCGAAAAGACCGGTGCCATCCGCGAGCTCCGCTCCCGCAAGACTTTCGAAAAGCCGAGCGAGAAGAAGCGCGTCAAAATGCAGAAGGCCATCTATGTTCAGCACATGCAGCTGATGGACGAGCAGTAAGCCGCCCGGAAGCCCACGTCATACAAAAGGATGTCAATTCAGTTGGCATCCTTTTTTTTGTTTATATCCGGCAGGCATGAATGGCGAGAGGAAGAAAAAAGCGGAAGAAAGGAATGCTTTCGTCCGGCGGTTTTGCTATATTTGTAAGTCAAAGGGTATCCTGCCATGGCAGAAGAACAACAGGCTGCAGAAAAGCGGACAGAAGGAAAGCGGAAGAGAAGGTTCCGGGGGCTGAAAATCATCCTGGGGCTTATCCTGGGGCTTTGGCTTCTGGTCGTCCTTGCGCTGCAGCTGGTCCTGACCGATTCCTTCCTGACCAGGACGGTGAATTCCCTGGCCGCCGACTATGTGGACGGAGACCTGAAGTTCGGGAGAATCAGCGCATCCGCCTTCCGCAGTTTCCCCAACCTCAACCTGGAGATCGAGGACGCCCTGCTGGTCTATCCGCATGACAGATTCGCGGCATACGACACCACCGGCTTCCCGCACCGGCTCCGTGACGCCGGCCGCGCCCCCGTCATGGACACCCTCGCCTCCTTCCGCCGCCTGTCCGTCTCCGTGGACTACATGGCCGCCCTGCGCAAGAAGATCCATGTCCACAAGGCCATCCTCGACGGCGCCCGCATCTTCGCCCACCGCTATGACTCCACGGCCGCCAACTGGAACATCCTGACCTTCCTGTCCACCGAAAAAACCGACACGGCCGCCGCTCCCCTGCCCGACATCACCGTAGGCCACATCGCTCTGACCGGCAATCCCCATATCGTCTTCACCTCACCGTCCGACACGCTCTTCGCCGGCATCACGTCCCGGCAGATCCGGTTCGACGGCCGGATCCGGCTGCCCGACACCGACAAGAGCCAGCTCGACCTCGACATAGACACCCTTTCCTTCGCCGGACGCCTGCCCGCCGATTCGCTGGCCGTCGACC
>JBGUXJ010000094.1:0-5566 GCA_045222055.1 Candidatus Cryptobacteroides sp.
ATACCACACCCTCACGTTCTGCCTACCTAAGGGAATCTCGACAGGTGCGGAACCATTGACAAAGTGTTCCTTGACAGATATTCCGGCAACTGGAAAGGACAGGAATAGTGACAGCGAATTCTTCTGCTTGTCTTTGGGTGCGGTTTTATTGTAAACAACTTCCAAGGCTCTCAAATCGATCAAGTAGTCCAAGTTGGCGAAATAAAAATGAACACCCGACTCGATGAACTCCGTAATCGGTTTCGATTGGCCGAAGAATTGCCTGTAATCCTCTTCGCGCAGGCAGACAAGATTCCTGACCTGGCCGGAAGATTTCGTCTCTTGCACGGAACCGGCGACGGGATGACGGTCCAATCTTTTGTCAAAGAACATCTTGCGGCATTCATGGTTTTGACGGGGGCCCGGTTTGACCAGTCCGAATTCCAACGCATACCGGGTAAAGCCGCCGTACCATCCAAACGTAGTACCGGGAATAATGTTCCGCAGAGGATGGTTATAATCTGGCAAATGGCCCAATTTGTCTACACAGACCCGGAGATCCGATAAACTGAAGTCTGGCTCCGGGCCCACCCGGTATCCATGTTCCAACGGCATCCCGTCCACATAATTTCCACCTATACCTCTAAGTTCATCTTTGCAGGCAAGACTCGTCGTGGTTACAGGAACGCCCGGCTTTCCAGTGGCCGCATCTTTGAAATAGTGGCCGACAAAATTGTTCCAGAGGTACGCGAATATCGAGACAAACGCATCGTCCGAGTACTTCCGAAGCGCAGCGAGGGAATACGAGCCGTCACAGTACGGATCCGGGAACGCGCAGGTATGGTGTTCCAGCATGTTCTCCATCAAGGTCTTGGTATCCAGGCCTTCGACGATCTTGGCGACCTGGTCGGTCATCCGGTGGAACGTAGGCGTCGCAAAGGCCGCCGCCACGTCCATCCCCGCCAGTGCGGCGGTGATCGAGGAATCCTTCCCCGCGTCGTCCCGGGAATTCGCATCCTTCATCGCTCCCAGGTAGAACATCAGGGAGGCCAGGTACTTGTTGTCCTTGCCATACTCACCGACCACCTTGCCCTGCAGGGAGTTGTTGGCTCCGATGCTGAGCAGGCGCTGGTACAGGACCTGGTTGAACGCCTGTACCGCCTCCACCTGCTTCCAGGCGCGGTCCATCAGTTCCTCCTGATTGTCGATGACGGCTTTCCGGCCCAGGCCGGCCGCCACCCGGTAACGCACATCCAGGTTCACTTTTTCCAGCCATTCATATTTGTCCAGCGAAGTCGCCATGGCGTGGCGGGCGCCATAGGCGGGCGGAACGACCCAGGGATCGTCATCCTGCAACTGCTGCAGCGGAGTACCCTCGATCTCGGCATCGATATCCTCGGCATTCTCCAGGAATACCGGATTGAGTCCGACCAGGTCCTTCAGGTTCTTGTACAAGACGGCCTCGCCGCCTGTCTTGGCGGGGAAAGGAGCTTCCACCTCTCCCTGCTGGGGCGCACGGGTGGCCGCCGGCAGGATGATGGTCCTGCGGGCGTCGCCGGGCTTGATCACCGAATAGTCGAAACCGTTTCCCATATGGGCGACGTCGGTCGGAACACCGGGTTTGGTCGGCTGACCGAGCGTCAGGGCCTCGACCAGGCCCTCGAAACTGAGGGTTCCGGTCTTGAACGACCACGAATAATAGACCGGGAACTCCAACCCCCGCGTCTTGGACTTCTGCACTTCATAAGAATCCCACGCGGCGGTCTGGGCCGGGATCTGGTCCAACGCTTCAGGACCGATGCCCAAACCCCGGAGGCGGCCGGTTTCAAAAGAGGGCACCAGGCACACGACATAGTCGGTGTATTCCTTCAGGTCCACCATGTCGCTGTGCTCCATTCCCTCCTTCCAGCCACGGAGGCTGATGATGCGGGAAAGCATCGGTGCCTCGGATTCCGGTCCCTGGGCATGGGCGGCCCGGGACAGTTCCCGGATGTCAAAGAACACCTCCGCATATTCTTCGGGCGTGCCGGTGAAACTCAGGAAAGGAAGATGGTTCTCCGGCTTCTGGATGTTGATCAGGTCCGCCCGGAACGTCAGCAACGCAAGCCAGGGACGCAGGCGTCCGTCCGCGCTCGGCTTGGCCGGCGTATACCGCCAGGGGAAATCCGGTTCCCAGAATTCGATATAGGGGAAATAGCTGACCGGGAGCCCTTCCGAACCCTTGTTCGGATGGCACAGGGATACGGAATTTTCATGGATGCCTGCCACGTCGGCGGGTCCATATAGCGCGATATCCTTCACCTTCGTATAGGAAGTCCCCTCCTTGTCAGACCGGCCGGCATAAGCCCGGTACTGGGAATGGATGGAAAGGGCCGCCCGCATGCGGGCCAGGGCATCGTTACCCTCGACCTTTCCGAAGACTTCCTCTTCCGAAATACTGTTGGCCAGGCCCTTGCGGACCCATGGGAAAAATACTGTATTGCTCATGACCGTATCTCCTATTTTTCCAGTTTATCGATGTACTCCCTGACGCTGTTCGCCATCATGGCGTCCAGATCCTTGATATAGCGTTGGAAGCCGGGCTTCTCCCGCCGGAGGGAAGGACGCATCACGATGTCCTTCTGCAGTTCTTTCCGCAGGGAGGCCTGGTCGCCACGGCCGACACGGTACATCCGGGTCGGAGTCAGCCCCTTCATGGCAATCTTCATGGGAGTCTTCGCAACGGTCTTCGGAGCCGCCTTCGCGGTCGTGGGAGCGGACTGCTTGTCGGCTTCCACCTGCCAGCGTGCCCAATCATCGTCTCCCATGTTCTGGACCTTCACGGACGTAGCGGCGATATCTTTCACGCACTCGGCTCCGTACTTCAGCTCATGGCCCGCCTGCATGGCGAAACCGCCCTTCATGTCTTCATAGGAAGGAGCTATCAGCTTATCGTAGTCGGACATGGACTTGAACTGCGCACGGGCGAAGGAGGTGTTCAGGTCCGTCGGCTTGGTCATGGGCTGACCTGCCACCCAGACATTCTCGAACACGACCTTGTTCGCATCCTGCGGATAATACTCGCCGTATTTATCGATGACCTCGTCCAGCGGGAAGATCTGCTCGCAGAACGTCACCGTATCGGACGGGCTCATGACGAAGGAACCGTCCTCGGGGACATAGGTGGAAACCAGTCCGTCGACCACGTCGTTGCGGATGACGGTCCAGTTGTTCTGGTCCGCAAGCGCCTCGTCCAGCAGCGGAAGCAGGTTGATGTATTTCTTGTCGCTGTCCGACTGGGACTTGCCCCATGTCTCGGACACGGACATCTCGTAGGTGATGATGAAGGTGAATCTCGCCTTTCCGGCGGCATGCCACTTGGCAGGACCGCTGACCTCCAGGTACAGGTCGACCGCCAGCAACGTCCAGTCGACGCACTTCACGGCTACGCCGATGCCCACGTCGAACATGAACCTGAACGGACTGAACTGGAAGAGCGTGTTGAAGAAGAGATAGCCGCTGACGTGGAAAATGTCCCAGCCGATCATCAGGCTGGCGTTCGCACCGAACTGGAAGGTATTGGACGTGATGGCCAGATAGGCATCCAGGCTGATCTCCACGCAGCCTTCCCGGAGTTTGAAACCGATCCGCTGCATATCCGGGACATTGAAGCCCGGTTCCGGCGTATAGCTCGGATGGAAGCCGCCCGCGGAGAACAGGAAGCCCTTCGTATCCCCTCCCCAATAGATCCGCAGCGCGATGCTGCCGTGGAGTTCGATGCCGACCAGTTTCGTGTCATAGAGCGCCGCATCGAAGGAGAAACCCTTGCGGACATCCAGCGAAGCCAGGAAGTCGGCGTTCATCGATATAAGTTTCTCCGCCGCGTCCACCATCTTCAGGTGGATACCGCCGGCCATGATGATGATCACGTCAGGGACCTGGATGAAGAGTCCGCAGGAGATTTCCAGGATCTCCGCCCAGGTAAGCTTGGCCATGAGGCCGAAGAAGAAGTAGTCCTCCGCGACCGGATAGTAGGTGGCCATGTTCGCCATGATCGTGGACAGGTTCTCCTTCAGGTCCTGGGCGAACATGACAGACTCGAGGGAGCCGTCATAGACGGCCCCGCGCAGGGCATCCTCGTCGACCCGCCGGTTCAGGCCGAGCGCGGCGCCCACGGCGGTCAGGCTGAAGCCCATGCCCAGCTGGAAGCCCGGATTGAACGTAGCGGTGATCGCTCCCATGAAGGAGAAGCCCTTGCTGCCGTCCGGCATCTTGGTGTTCAGGATGAAGATGGCGCTTACGCCCACCAGCTCCAGGATCATCAGTTCGAATCCGCCGAGGAACTCGCCCTTGTCCAGGTCCCAGTGCACGAATCCCGCACCGGTGATGATATCCTCGATGTCGATGGCGATGCCGATGCCGTCCGGGAACTTGAAGGTCGGGCTGAAATCCCAGTCTCCGAAATGGAAGTCCGGCGTCATGAAATTGAAGTCGAAGCCGAATCCCAGATCCGAGAGCGTGAAGCTCATGACGCTGAAATCAGCCGTGAAGTTCAGGTCGATCCCGAACTCGAAACTACCGAACGACAGGCCGTTCCCGCTTCCGAGCACCAGCGCCAGATTGTCCAGTTTGATGGCGTCCAGGTCGATGGTCGGCTTGAGCGGGATCCGGATGTGGTATTCGCCGCCGAACGTGAGACCCTTCTTGATCTTCTCGTTCTCCAGCGTCCACTCCTTGAGGGCATAGCCCAGCGTGAGGGAATCGAGGCCGAACTCGATGTCGCCTTTCAGGATTTTCTCGAAGAAGGCGTTCGCCTGGTTGAGCCGGACGATGAAGTTCAGGTCCTTGAGCCGGCCCAGATAGGCGACGTTGAAGCCCTGTTCGCCCTGGTAGCCCACATAGACGGTCTGCGGGTAATCCTTCATCGTAATGGTCAGGATACCAGGATCTTCGGGATCTCCGTACAGGTACAGGATCTCCGGTTCCTTCCCCTTCTGGCCACGGCCGAACTGCAAGGTCAGGCCGGCCTCGACGGACTTTTCGCTCGCGAGCAGGTCGACCTTCGGGAAATCGAAGCCTTCCGGCTTGGAGAAGAAGAATCCGGTCTTGTCCGCCACCGTCTTGTCTTTCTTGGAGGTACCCTTGTTCAGGGATCCGCCGGCATCGACCGTCAGTTTATGGCTGTCGCCGAGGTTGAACTCGTCCTTGTATTTCGCCTGGATGACCGGCAGGACATAGATGCCGGGCACCGCCTCTTCCTCGCCGTCGAACTTCCGCTCGCCGACGAAGGCGACCATGTCGAAGGAGAAGTTCTCCTTATATTTATATACGTTGACGGCGAAGAACTTGCCGTCCATGTCGAGCTGGTACTCAGGCAGCTTGACAGAATCCAGCAGTCCTTCCAGACTCGGCAGGTCGACCAGGTCCTTGACGGCGTCCTTGATCGGTTCGGGGATCGTCTGGTAGATCCGGACGGCGAAATGCAGGGCGTCCGCCCAGCAGGACACCTTCTTTCCGTCATCCACCAGATCCGTGATCTCCGTGGCCAGCTGTGCCGCGGCGGCGGAATATTTCACCACCTTCCGGACATCCTCGTCGCTGACCATCT
>JBGUXJ010000095.1:0-12556 GCA_045222055.1 Candidatus Cryptobacteroides sp.
ACACCGGTTTATACTATTACAGATAAAGGCGTAACATGGGATCTTGCCGCAGAAGGCTATCGCCTCCCGACGGAGGCGGAATGGGAGTATGCCTGCCGGGCAGGGACGTACACCTTGTTCTATACCGGGGATGGACTGGGCGGCCCCATGTGGCGCAACCAGCAGACGGAACGGAACCTGAAAACGGTCGACCTCACGGTCGGGAAGACGCCTGCCAACGCGTTCGGACTGTATGACATGCATGGAAATGTCGAGGAATGGTGTTCCGACTGGTACGGGCCTTATCAGGACGCTCCTGCAATCGATCCCACCGGGCCTGTACTGGGCGAGTTCCGGGTGACCCGCGGCGGCAGTCACAATACCCCGGAGACCTACCTGCGGAGCGCCTCCCGAAGCGCTGCCATCCCGACCGACGCCCACAGCCAGATCGGCTTCCGGGTCGTCGAGGGACCGTTGCGGGCGGAACAACCCGTCGCCGGTTCTTTCATCGGGGTTTTCCAAGGCGATGTCAGCCAGGCAAAGGCCAGCTGGAAGGTTGCGGACGGTCCTGTTTTCATGGAACCGCGGCCCTTTGTCATCCGCCCGTCGGACGATACGCCGTTCTACCGGCACAACCACCAGCCGGCCGTCACGTGGTGTGACAACGGAGACCTGCTGGCCGTCTGGTTTTCCTGCGATGCGGAGAGCGGGCGGGAAATGGTCGTGCTCGGCTCCCGTTTCCATGACGGCGCCTGGTCCGAGGCAAATCTTTTCTTCAAGGTGCCGGACCGCAACATGACCGGCAGCGCGCTGTGTCGGCTTCCGGATGGCAAACTCCTGCATGTCAATGGTGTGGGGAATTCAGGTGATTGGCAGAACCTGGCGATGTCCGTCCGTTTCTCGGACGATAACGGTGTGACCTGGTCGGCATCGCAACTGGTGACGGACCATGGGAAACGCCATCAGGTAATCGCGGGGACCGTCGTCCTGGAGGACGGAACGGTCGTCCAGTGCTGCGATGCCGGACCCGAAGGAAATGACGGCACGGCGGTCTGGCTCAGCCGGGACGGCGGGAAGACCTGGGAAGATACCGGCGGCACCCTGGCCGGCATTCATGCCGGACTGGTGGAACGCAAGGATGGCTCCTGGCTGGCCTATGGCCGGGGGAACAGTGTCACCGGACCGGACGGGAAACCGTACATGCCGCGCAGCGTGTCAGAAGACCGGGGCCGCACCTGGACCGTGACGGCGAGCGGTTTCCCGCCGATCGACGGGGGACAGCGCCTGGTCCTGCGGCGACTGGACGAAGGTCCGCTGCTGCTGGTCTCCTTTACGGATCATCCACAGCGCTCCGCGGAGAAAGGACTGTCATTCGGAGCAGAAAAAGGATATGGCATCTTCGTCGCCCTGTCTTACGACGAGGGAGAGACCTGGCCGGTGCGGAAACTGTTGACGGACGGGAAATACCGTTTCCTGGACGGCGGCGCCTGGACCGGTTTCTTCGAGATGGACGCCACCCATGCGGAACCGCGCGGATATCTGGCCGCGACCCAGACGCCGGACGGAATCATCCACATCCTGTCGAGCCGGCTCCATTACCGCATCAACCTGGCTTGGATCACTTCCCGGTAATCCAGTCGGGAAATGCCAGATTGCCGATTTGCCGGGAAATCTCCCCGGCTCTTCTGCTGACATAGTTGGACGGCCTTCCCGCGTTCCGTCTGCGTGGCTCCGGCAGGCAGGCGGCGATCTGGCAGGCTTCCCGCCGCGTCAGTTTGTCGGCGGAATGTCCGAAGTGGGCCTGTGCGGCGGCTTCCGCGCCATAGATTCCGGTTCCCATTTCCGCCACGTTCAGATAGACTTCCAGAATCCGTTTCTTGCCCCAGATCTTCTCGATCAGGAACGTGAAATAGGCTTCGACGCCCTTCCGGAACCAGGTCCGTGAGGGCCAGCAGAATACATTCTTGGCCGTCTGCTGGGAAATCGTGCTGGCACCGCGGTTCCGGGTGCCCTTCCTGCGTTCTTCCAAGGCATTCTTGATCTCCTCCCGGTCGAACCCGTCATGGTCCAGGAACTTCTGGTCTTCACTGGCGATGACGGCCTTCGCCATCTCCGGAGAGATATGCTCCAGGGATTTCCACGTGCTCCGGGTATGGTAGTCCGGATCCTTTGCATGGGCGAAAGACTGCTGGACCATCAGCGGCGTGACCCAGACAGGAACCCATTTATACACGACCACGAAGAAGACCGAGAGGAGCAGCAGAAGTGTCAGCATTTTCAGCAGGAACCGGCAGATGCGGCCGGAAAGGGATCGGGATGACATGTCAATACAGGGCTTTTGCGGGCATGGTCCAGCCCTTGGCAAGGGACGGGTCATCGATCATGGCGTCGATCCGGACCGGTTTGCCCAGGATGACGGTCTCTTCCAGGAACCGCTTTTCTTCCGGCCAGAGGCCCATCATGTGCGCGGAGATGTCATGGCCATGGTCCCGGTAGCGGAGGATCTGTGCGACGGCTCCTTCCTTCTGCAGGATGCCGGCCAGGCTGGAGGTTCCGAAAAGGCCCCAGCGGCCGACGTGAAGCTTGGTGTATTGGACAATACGGTCTTTCGTCCCGTGCATCAGCAACTGCGGGCAGGGGACGTTCTTGTAGTCCGGCTTTCCTTCCGATGACATGATGGCTCCTGCAAAGGACATGACGCCGGCGAAGTTGAATCCCTCCGGAAGGACCGGCGTGCGGACCGAACCGTTGCAGATCTCGTATTCGGCGGACAGGGAGATCATGGCACCGGCGGAACTGCCGGCGACGACGATATTCTGCGGGTTGATGTCCAACTCCCCTGCATGGTCACAGATGTAGCGGACGGCGGAGAAAAGGTCTTCCACGCCGAGGTCCACGGCATGTTTGGTTTTCCTGGCCGTTCCGGTCAGCTGCAGCAGGTTGAATTTCATCTTGACGCCCTTGAGGCCGAGCCGGTAGTCGATGGTCACGACCTTGTATCCGTTGTCGTTGAGAAGTTTGAACCAGGGGAGATGCCCTTCCGCGGAGCGGCTGCCCATAAAGAATCCGCCACCGAAAACGTACAGGATGGTGGGTTTGGCATGTCCCTCGAAGGTGGTCTCGCTGCCGGGTGAGGGGTCGTAGATGTCCAGATACAGTTCACAGGTGTCACGCGTTGCGAACGCATAAGTACCGGAAAGGTTCTGGGCATGGACCCAGGGACAGGAGAGCAGGAACAGCAGGAAAACGAGTCTTTTCATGACGGGAGTCATTTATGTTCCTTGGGCAGTTCCGTCCCGGCCGTGAGCCGTCGGATGGCCTTGATATGGTCGAAAAACTCGATGGCGATGACGCGGATGACCGTATAGGCCGGAATGGCGACGATCATGCCGAAGATGCCGCCGACGTGGCCGGCCATGATCAGGACGATGAAGATTTCCAGCGGGTGGGACTTGATGCTCTTGGAGTAGATGATCGGCTGGAAGAGGAAGTTGTCCACCAACTGGGTCAGCAGGAACACGCCCAGCAGGATGGCAGCCATGATCAGCCAGTTCATGTCACCGCCGGCCGCGGCTGTCGAACTGAACTTGAGCACCAGGCCGAGTACGGTTCCGATGCCGGCGCCGATCCACGGACCGACGTAGGGAATGACATTGAGCAGGCCGGTCATGAAGGCGATGCCGAGGGAGGCCTGGAGGCCCAGCCGGGCGATGAGCAGCAGCCCCAGGAAGTTGAGCAGGGCTACGCCGAGGATTTCGGTGAGCAGGCCGAGAAAGTAACGGGAGAGCAGGTGCTCGATGCTGCCGATGGCTTCGATGGCCTGCCCCTCGAAACGGTCCGGGACCAGGGCTGCGATGATCTTGCTGAAGAGTCTGTCGTCCTTGATGAAGAAGAAACTGATGAAGACCACGCAGAAGATACCGATTCCGATGTCGGCGATGACGGACGCGACCGAGCCCACCACGGAGGTGACGCTGCCCAGGTCGAAGGTGTCTTTCAGGAAAGAACTGATCTGGTTCTGGATGGTGAACCCCGGCTCGAGGTTGGGGAAGGTGGTGACCATCCATTCGTTGATGCCGTCCAGCATCGCGCCGAAGCCGGCGGAGTTGTACGAGGCCGCCTGCATGTTGGCGGAGATGTTCTGGACGATGCCGTAGATGACCGGGCCCAGCTGGGTGATGATGCCCAGGAAGATGGCGACGATGATCAGCAGGGTCAGGATGGCGAGGACCGGATCAGGCAGGGAATGGCCTTTGACCGCCAGGCGCCTGAGGAACTTCATGACGGGGCGCCCTATCAGGGAGACGACGGCGGCGATAATAATGTAAATGAGGACGTTGCGGAAATACCAGCAGAGTGCGATGATGGCTGCTGCCGCGGCAAGGTACATGATGTACCGGGCCAGTCTGTCTGTACTGCGTTCCATTTCAGGATTCGTTGAGGATGGCTTCTGTCAGTTCCTGGGCGTCGGAGACGATTTTCCAGGGGTGGTAGGCGGCAAGTTCCTCGCGGGTGCGGAAACCCCAGAGGACGCCGGCCGTGCGTACGCCGGCGTTGATGCCGGTCTGCATGTCGGTGTTGGTGTCGCCGACATACAGGACTTCGTCCAGCCGGATGTCGGGCACGGCTTCCATGGCCTGGCGGACGATGGCGGGGTCAGGTTTGATGGGGAGGCCTTCGCGCTGGCCCAGGACCTTGACGAAACCGTATCTGTCAAAGAAGATCCGGGTCAGTTTCTCGGCGCCGTCCTGGTATTTGTTCGATGCGAGGGCGAAACGGATGCCGGCGGCGTGGAGCCGGTCGAGCATGGCCATGATGCCGGGGTAAGGACGGGTGCGGTCGCAGATGTGGGCGTCATAGTATGGCAGGAAGAGCGCGGCCATCCTGGCGACATTCTCCTCGTTGTTCTCCGCAGGGGGCAGGGCGGCCCGGAAAAGGTTGTAGATGCCCCTTCCGCAGAAAATCTTGTACGCTTCCATCGGATGCTCGGGAAAACCGAGTGTCCGCAGGGCATGGTTGGTCGCGTTGCCGAGGTCTTCCACCGTATCGAGCAGCGTCCCGTCCAGGTCGAATATGATCAGTTTCGTCATGCGTCTTCCTTGAGGGTGACGAGGGTGTTCTCCTTGTCAGGGGTCAGGCCGACCTTCAGGGTGCGGAGCGCTTCGCCGGCGGCCTTGGGACGACGGAGCATGCGGTCGGAGAGGATGAACTCGGAAACGGGGTCCTCGATATACCGCATGACGGCACGCTTGAGCGGACGGGCGCCGAAGGCGGGATCGTAGCCGGCCTCGGCGACGAACCGTTTGGCGGACGGCGTCACGGTCAGTTTGTAACCGGCTTCTTCCGCCCTGGCTTTCAGGTCCTTGAGTTCAATGTCGATAATCTTCTCGATATCCTCTTTCGTGAGGGTGTTGAAGAACACCTGTTCATCCACGCGGTTGATGAACTCCGGCGGGAAGACCTTCTTGACGGCTTTTTCCAGGACGCTGTGGCGGTCGCGTTCGACATTGCGTCCCGCCGTGGCGAAGCCCAGTCCGTTCCCATACTGTTCCATGTCGCGGCTGCCCACGTTGGAGGTCATGATCACGATCGTGTTCTTGAAACTGACCGTCCTGCCTTCGCTGTCGGTCAGCCGGCCGTCGTCCAGCACCTGCAGCAGCAGGTTGAAGATGTCCGGATGGGCCTTTTCGATCTCGTCCAGGAGCACCACGCAGTAGGGTTTGCGCCGTACCCGTTCGCTGAGCTGGCCGCCTTCTTCATAGCCGACATAGCCCGGAGGCGCGCCGATCAGACGAGAAACGGAGAACTTCTCCATGTATTCACTCATGTCGATGCGGACGATATTTTCCTCGGAGTCAAACAGATATTCTGCCAGGCACTTGGCCAGCTGGGTCTTGCCCACGCCGGTCGGGCCGAAGAAGAGGAAGGAGCCGATCGGCCGGCCGGGATCCTTGAGGCCCGCCCGGTTGCGGCGGATGGCGGAGACGACCGTGGCGATGGCGTCGTCCTGGCCGATGATCCGGCCTTTCAGGCGTTCGCCCATCTTCATCAGCCGGCCCGCTTCCGATTCGGCGACCTTGCCGGCCGGGATGCCGGTGATCTTCGAGACGACGGTCGCGATGTCTTCCGCCGTGACGGTCTTGGAAGCGCCTTTGATCCGGACCATGGAACCGGCCTCGTCCATCGCGTCGATGGCCTTGTCCGGCAGGGACTTGTCCATGATATAACGGTCGGTCAGCCGCACGCATGCCTCGAGGGCGTCGTCCGTATATTTGACCTGGTGGAAGTCTTCGTAGTTGGTGCGGATCTTCTTGAGGATCTCGATGCTCTGGGCAATGTCGGTGGCTTCGATCACGATCCGCTGGAAACGCCGGTCGAGGGCGCCGTCTTTCTCGACGATCTTGGTAAACTCGTTCATGGTCGTGGCGCCGATGCACTGGATCTCACCCCGGGCAAGGGCCGGTTTGAGCATGTTGGCCGCATCCAGGCTGCCCTGGGCGCCGCCGGCGCCGACGATGGTATGGAACTCGTCGATGAACAGGATGATGTCCGGGTTCTCGCTGGCGGTCTTGATGATGGTCTTGACCCGCTTTTCGAAATCGCCGCGGAACTTGGTGCCCGCGACCACGGAAGCGATGTCCAGCGAGAGGATCCGTTTCTTCGCCAGGACAGGGGAGATGTCCCCGGAGGCGATGCGCAGGGCGATTCCCTCGACGATGGCGGATTTGCCCACGCCCGGCTCTCCGATGAGCATCGGGTTGTTTTTCTTGCGTCGGCCGAGGATCTCGATCACACGGCTGATCTCCGTCTCACGGCCGACGACCGGGTCCAGCTTGCCCTCGCGGGCGGCCTTGGTCAGGTCATAGGCGAACTCGTCAAGTTCGTCCTTCTTGCCGGCCGCGGGCTGCTGCGGGGCGTCGCCTTCTTCCTCGTCGTCTTCTTCGTCGGAACCGCTCTGCTGCGGACTGTCCGGCCGGACGGCGCCCAGCATCCCGTCCTTCTCCATCCAGGAAAGGACGCGTCCGTAGTCGACGCCGATGCTGCGCAGGAAGGCCTGGCCGTAACTGCCGGTGGTGCGGCAGAGCGCCAGCAGCAGATGCTGGGAAGAAGCCTCGCCCGAACGGACGCGCGTGGCCTCCATGATGGTGAGACTCAAGACGTTCTGAGCTCCGCGGGAGAATTGGATGTGCTCCAGTTCGGAGTAGGGAATCTGCTCGTTGGTGAAGACCCGGCTGTCGATGAATTTCTTGAGCTGGGCCGTATCGACTTCCAGTCCCTGCAGGGTCCGGAAAGCGTTGTTGTCTTCATGACGGAGGATGCCGAGAAACAGGTGGTCCGGACCGATGCCGTAGCTTCCGGTCCGCAGGGCTTCCTCGCGGGCATACGTGATGATGCCGTTCAGTTCGTCGGATACTTTGATGTCCATGTGCAATTATTCGTTCGAACAACAAAAGTAATAAATAAATCTCTATTCGGGAAATCGGTTTTAATAGGTAAATGAATTTGTTGCTATCGATATTTTTTAGTAAATTTGCATGTTTAAGTGAATGGTGTAAAATACACCCCATTGTAGAGAAAGAATTTATGGAAATGGAAGAGAAAAACGAACAGGCAGCGGGCGGCGGTATCATCGAGCAGGTCAACATCGACCAGGAGATGCGTTCGGCGTACATCGACTATTCGATGTCCGTCATCGTGTCCCGTGCGCTTCCGGACGCCCGTGACGGTCTGAAACCCGTCCAGCGCAGGGTCCTGTTCGGCATGGATGGCTTGGGCCTGGGCTATTCCGGCCAGACCAAGAAGTCCGCGAGAATCGTCGGCGAGGTCCTGGGTAAGTTCCACCCGCACGGCGACTCCAGCGTCTATGACGCGATGGCCCGCCTCGCCCAGAACTGGAACCAGCGCTATCCGCTGGTCTGGGGCCAGGGCAACTTCGGTTCCATGGACGGCGACCCGGTCGCGGCCATGCGATATACCGAAGCGAAGCTGGACAAGCTCACCGAGGAGGTGCTGGCCGACCTGGACAAGAACACGGTTGACTTCACCCTGAACTTCGACGATACAATCGAGGAACCTACGGTCCTTCCGACCAAGGCTCCGCTCCTGCTGCTCAACGGTTCCGCCGGCATCGCGGTCGGCATGGCCACCAACATGGCCCCGCACAACCTGAGCGAATGCTGCGACGCGATCTGCGCCTACATCGACAACCCGGAGATCTCCACCGAAGAACTGATGCAGTACATCAAGGGACCTGACTTCCCGACCGGTGGTATCATCCAGGGCGTTTCCGGCATCCGGGATGCCTATGAGACCGGCCGCGGCCGCATCGTCGTGCGGGCCAAGACCGAGATCGAGGTGGCCGACAACGGACGCGAGACCATCGTCGTGACCGAGATCCCGTACATGGTCAACAAGCGCGCCATGATTGAGAAGATCGGCCAGATGGTGGAAGACAAGCGGCTCGACGGCATCACGTACATCAACGACGAGAGTTCCCGCGAGGGCCTTCGCATCGTGATCCGTGTCAAGCAGGGCGCCAACTCCAACGTCGTGCTGAATACCCTGTTCAAGTATACCGAACTCCAGTCGAGTTTCTCCATCAACAACGTCGCCCTGGTCAAGGGCCGCCCGATGACGATGAACCTGAAGGACATCCTGAAGGTGTTCGTGGATTTCCGCCACGAAGTCATCGTCCGCCGGACGAAGTTCGACCTGGAGAAGGCCCAGAAGCGGGCCCATATCCTCGAAGGCCTCCTCAAGGCCATCGACGTGATCGACGAGATCATCCGGATCATCCGCGCCTCCAAGAGCGTGGACGACGCCAAGGCCGAACTCATGCAGACCTTCGGCTTCACCGAGGCCCAGGCGACGGCGATCGTGGAAATGCGCCTGCGCCAGCTCACCGGACTCGAGCGTGAGAAACTCCAGGCCGAATATGACGAACTGGAGAAATTCATCGCCTACTGCAACGAGGTCCTCGGCAGTTACGACCTGCAGATGAAGATCGTCAAGGACGAGACCATGGAACTCAAGGCCAAGTACGGCGACAAGCGCCGCACCGAGATCACGATGAGCGCCGACGAGTTCAATCCCGAGGATTTCTATGCCGACGAGGACGTGGTCATCACCCTGTCCCACCTCGGCTATATCAAGCGTACTTCCCTGACCGAATACCGCCAGCAGGGACGCGGCGGCGTCGGCATGAAGGGCAGCGCCACCCGCGACGCCGACTTCATCGACCACATCTATGTCGCCAACATGCATTCGACGCTGCTGTTCTTTACGGAAAGCGGCCGTTGCTACTGGCTCAAGGTCTATGAGATCCCGGAAGGCGCCCGTGCCTCCAAGGGCCGCGCCATCCAGAACATCCTCAACATTCCGGACGACAAGATCAAGGCGATCCTCAATGTCCGGACGCTGAACGACCAGGAATTCATCGAGAACAACTACGTGATGCTCTTCACCAAGCGCGGCATCATCAAGAAGACGACCCTCGAGGCCTATTCCCGTCCGCGCACCAACGGCATCAACGCCGTGACCATCCGGGAAGGCGACGAACTGCTCGACGCCGTCCTGACCAACGGACGCAATGAAATCCTGATCGCGGCCCGCAACGGACGCTGCGTCCGCTTCGACGAATCCGATACCCGTCCCATGGGCCGGACCGCCTCCGGCGTCCGTGGCATTAATATTGAAGAGGACGATGAAGTAATCGGCGCCATCGGCTACGATCCGCAGGCCGAAGACGCTGCTGCACATACCGTACTTGTTGTCAGTGAACATGGCTATGGCAAGCGTACCGACTTTGACGAGTACCGCAAGACCAACCGCGGCAGCAAGGGTGTCAAGACCCTGAATATCACTGACAAGACTGGCAAGGTGGTGGCCATCAAGAACGTTACGGATGAGAATGACCTCATGATCATCAACCGTTCCGGCCTCACGATCCGCATGGCAGTCAGCACCATCAAGGTGGCCGGCAGGGCGACCCAGGGGGTGCGGCTGATCAACATCAAGGAAGGCGACGCGATCGCAGCCGTTTCCCTCGTCGACAAACAGGAGGAAGAGGAGCCCCTGACCGACGGACAGGCTGCAGCGGAAACCCCGACACAGGAATAATTTTTTAACCGAAATAACAAAACATCATGAAAAGAATCCTTTTCGCTTTGGCACTGATCGCTTCCATCCAGGTAGCATCTGCCCAGGTCAAGCCTGAGGCCGCCAGAAAGGCATTGGCTGCTGCCGAAGAGGCCGCGCAGAATGCCAAGAAGAACACCAAGGCCGCCGTCTGGCAGAAGCTGGGCGAGGCATATGTCAACGCTTACGAGGCCCCGACCGGCGGCGTACAGCCCGGCTGGCCGCGTAACCTCATCACCGAGAAGCCGGTCTCCCAGGAGCCTGCTGAAATCGGTGGCGAGCAGATGACCAAACTCGTTTTCGCTGACAAGAACATCTATGTCAACGGTGCCGGCAACGTCGCTGTCGTCGAGGTGACCCGTCCGCTCGCGGAAGGCGCCCTGGACAAGGCCGTCGAGGCTTATTCCAAGGCCTATTCCATGGACAACAAGCTCGGCAAGACCGTCTCCGCCGCGCTGGAGAAGATTTCCCAGAGCTACCTCAACGAGGCGTTCAACGCTTACACGTTCGGCAAATATGCCGATGCCAGCAAGGGCTTTGAGAAGGCTGCCGACGTGGCTGCGATCGCTCCGCTTTCCAAGCTGGACACCAGCTCTGTGTACAATGCCGGCTTCACCGCCCAGCTTGCACAGGACTATGCCCGTGCCGACAAGTTCTTCGACCAGTGCCTTGCCAAGGGCTACTACGGAGAAGATGGCGACATCTATGCCAAGATCGCGGATGTCAAGTCCAACCTCGGTGACGCCGCCGGCCAGAAGAAGGCCCTCGAGGACGGTTTCACCAAGTTCCCGCAGAGCCAGAGCATCCTGATCGGCCTGATCAACTACTACCTGTCCAACAACGAGGATCCGCAGAAACTCTTCGGTCTGCTCGACCAGGCCAAGAAGAACGAGCCGAACAATGCCTCCCTCTACTATGTCGAAGGCAACATCCACTCCCAGCTCAAGGAGTATGACGAGGCCGTCAAGGCGTATGAGAAGTGCGCTGAGATCCAGCCGGAATATGAGTATGGTTACATCGGCGAAGGCATCATGTTCTACAACATGGCCATCGATGTCCAGACCAAGGCTCAGGAAGAACTTGACGACAACAAGTACATGGCCCTCGTCGAGGAATTCGAGAAGGACCTCAAGAGCTGCATCGATCCGTTCGAGAAGGCTTTCAACATGACCAAGGATGACAGCATCAAGACCTCCATCGCCGAGTATCTGAAGCAGGCCTTCTACCGCTTCCGCGATGCCGATCCGAAGTACATGGAAGGTTACGAGAAGTACAACGCCATCGTCGAGGCCAGCCGTCAGTAACGGCTTGACTGACAATAAAAAAGGAGCGCCGCGGCGCTCCTTTTTTTATTGCTCTTCCGATTCTTTTTTCTTCTTGTCGAAGGCCTTGACGATCTTCCCGACGAGGGGGTGCCGCACGATGTCTTCGTTGGAGAAGAAGATGGTCGAGATGCCCTTGATCTCCCTGAGCAGCGCAATGCCCTTCAGCAGTCCGGAATCTTCCTTGTTGGGCAGGTCCACCTGGGAGGCGTCGCCGGTGACGATGAACTTGGCGTTGGGGCCCATGCGGGTGAGGAACATCTTGAGCTGGCCCATGTTGGTGTTCTGGGCTTCGTCCAGGATGACGCAGGCACGGTCCAGGGTGCGGCCGCGCATGTAGGCGAGGGGAGCGATCTGGATGGTGCCGTCGGTCATGAAGTCCTGCAGCCGTTTGGAGGGGATCATGTCTCCGAGGGCGTCGTAGAGCGGCTGGAGATACGGGTCGAGCTTGTCCTTCAGGTCGCCGGGCAGGAAGCCGAGGCGTTCGCCGGCCTCCACGGCGGGACGGGTCAGGATGATCCGTTTGATCTCGCGGTTTTTCAGGGCGCGCACGGCGAGGGCGATGGCGACATAGGTCTTTCCGGTTCCGGCGGGACCGACAGCGAAGATCAGGTCACTGTCGAAGTAGGCCTTGACCATCTCCTGCTGGGTCTTGTTGCGGGCCCGGATGGGCTTGCCGTCGGTGCCGTGGACGATGATGGCATCGCCGCTGAGGCGGAACTTCTCGGCGGAATTCTCTCCGTCGAAAATGTCTTCGACATCATAGACGGTAAGGTTCATCTTCCGTTTCCGCCGTTCGACCAGTTCGCCGAACCGGATACTGAATTCCTCGATCTGGGAAGTCTTCCCCTCGACGATGAGTTCGCTGCCCCGGGCCACGACCTTGAGCCCCGGGAAATACGAGCAGAACTCTTCCAGGATCTTGTTGCCGACCCCGAAGATCTCGATGGGGTCCATCGCTTCCAATGAAATGGTTTTCTTCATGTTCAGTAATTAATCCCTGTGCCGGCCAGGACCCTTGCCAGGGTGGCCGTCATGTTGTCATAATCCGACGGGTTTTTCCACAGGTCCCGCCGTCCGATATAATCTTTGACCGCAATGGTCGCGTAACTGTCTGT
>JBGUXJ010000096.1:0-4371 GCA_045222055.1 Candidatus Cryptobacteroides sp.
GAGAAAAAGCCGGCCGGTCAAGGTGGAATCTCCAGTTTTTATTAACTTTGCTTTCAACAACATCGATACCATGAAACGAGATTACGATTCCGTATACAAGCAGCTGGAGGCGCTGCTTGAAGGCGAGGGCGATTCTGTCGTCAGGATGGCCGAGACCGCCGCTGTCCTGCATGAAGCGTTCGGCTTCTGGTGGACCGGTTTCTACCGCGTCTCTCCCCTGCCGGACGGTTCTTCAGAACTGCTTCTCGGCCCGTTCCAGGGACCCGTGGCCTGCATCCACATTCCCTTTGGCAAGGGTGTGTGTGGCACCGCCTGGGCCCGGCAGGAGACCATCGTCGTCCCGGATGTCGAGGAATTCCCGGGTCATATCGCTTGCAGTGCTGCTTCCCGCAGTGAAATCGTCGTTCCCGTCTTCGATGCCGCCGGTGCCGTCAAGGCCGTCCTGGACATAGACAGCCGGGAACTCGCCGCTTTCTCAGACAACGATGTTCCCGGCCTGGAAAAAATAGCTTCCTTGCTATAGTTTATTCAGCGACGCCAGCGTTGGCCTGAACCACATTGATGATATAGTCGCCGTTCTTCTCGCACTCGCCGATGAAATCCATATAGACCGAACCGCTTCCATAACTGTAGACATGGTTGTCCATATCTTGCATGTTCTTATCCTTGAGCGAATTCCGTAATTGATTGATTTCCAGTTCCAATGCCTCGGAAGGAGCGATGCTTCCATCGCCCTCTTCATCGGTCAGGAGGAGATTCATCTGCGTCAAGGCCTTGTCGACCAAATCCATCATCTGATGTACGCCCTGCGTCTGGGTCTCGGTGAATTCAGGCTTGTTTTCCCGTGCACGGCGGATAATGCGGGCCAGGTTGAAACAGCTGTCACCGATGCTTTCCAGTTCTCCGATCTGGCGGAGCATGCCGCGAATCTTACCCTTCGTATCATCTGACAGATGCGCTTCGCCGACCAGTCCCAGGTAGCGGCCGATCTCATTCTCCATGTTGTCGCTGATATTCTCGTATTTCTCAACCCGGTCAAACAACTTCTGGAACTCCGCATCTTCCGGTTCCAAACCAACCATCTCCCGGACCATGCCGAACATCCGCTGCATCCGGTCTCCGAACACCGCGATTTCCTTCTGCGCCTGAAGCACGGAGATTTCCGGGGTCTTCATCAGACCGCCGCGGATATATGTAAGACGGAACTCGTCTTCTTCCTCGGTCTTCTTGGGCTTGATAATCAGGCACACGATCTTCTCAATCTGCGGGATGAACCAGATGAGGACGGCCGTATTGATCACGTTGAAGAATGTATGGAAGGTTGCCAGGGCAAAGGAAAGCTGGGTGGCAGACTGGGATTCGGCATAAGGATCAAGGCCGACCACGCCGCATACCATCTTCACGAAGGGGAAGAAGAGGATGAGCACCCAGATGACACCGAACACATTGAACAGCAAGTGCGCCATGGCGGTGCGCCGGGCCTGGGTATTTGCGCTGAGCGCAGCCAGGTTCGCCGTCACGGTGGTACCGATATTCTCACCCATCACCAAGGCGATACCCTGAAAGATGGAGATCGCCCCTGTGGAACACAACACCATGGTAATG
The DNA here is from genome assembly GCA_045222055.1 of Candidatus Cryptobacteroides sp. Classification (GTDB taxonomy): domain Bacteria; phylum Bacteroidota; class Bacteroidia; order Bacteroidales; family UBA932; genus Cryptobacteroides. The sequence goes on from JBGUXJ010000096.1 coordinate 1,606, forward strand.
GCCATCAGGGCCGCTGAACTCTGCACGATCGCCGTAAGGATGGTGCCGATCAGCAGGAACAGCAGGATAGTGCCGTAGTTGGTCCCGAAACTGGCAAAGAAATTCACGACCGCCGGGTTGCTGGCAAGGTCCATCTCCGTACCCGTCTGCTTCAGCATGCCCAAAGCAAACAAGAGGAAAGAAAGGCCGAAAAGGAAATCTCCGATATAACGGTGCTTGCCCAGCTGGATCAGGACGATGCCGATCAGGAAAAAAGGCCAGACCACATTGGCGATATTGAAGGAAAAACCCGCCGACATGATCCAGGCGCTCATGGTGGTACCGATGTTGGCGCCCATGATGATTGAAATCGCCTGCGCAAGCGTCAGCAAAGCGGCATTGACGAAGGAAACCGTCATGACGGTCGTAGCAGCCGACGACTGGACCGCCACCGTGACCAGCGCACCCGTTGCGACACCGGAGAACCGGTTGGTCGTCATGGCGCCGAGCAAATGACGCAGTTGCGGACCCGCCATCTTCTGCAGGGCCTCGCTCATCACCTTCATACCGTAAATCAGCAGGGCGATCGAGCCCAGGAGTTTCAGTGCTATCAGCATAATCCAAATTTTACCGAGTACAAATATACAACGAAACGGCGAGACCGCAAAGGACCCGCCGCGATTGAAATCAAAAAAATATTAACAGTTGACTCAGCGAATTTCGAGACGCTTGGCTTCTACATTCTCCTCCCGGTCGTTGAGGAACGGGAAGGCTTCTCCCTTGACAAGCCAGGCGAAACCAAAGAGGTTCAGCAGGATGATCTCGATGATCATGACAGAATATCCGGGAGCCCCGACCAGGCGGGCGATGACGAACAGCACCTCCAGCACGAGCATCCCGTAGCCGCAGACCCGGTAAATCCGGTTACGGATGACCTTGCGGTCTGTCATGACGGCACCGGACTTGGTGAACTGGCAGATGCTGTTGATGGCGATGGCCAGGAAGAAAAGCGCGGCACAGCCGCCATGAATCAGGTTCGAAATCTCCATGGGAATCTGGAAGAAGCCCACCGGCGTGCCTTTCTCCAGCCAGCTGACGCTGCAGGGGAACAGAACGATCCCTAGGCCGAACAGACCTGAAAGAGAAGTTATTATATTGTCCGTCCTGTCATAACCGATATAGGACAGCAGCACGATGCAGGCCGGTACCAGCACGCCGACCAGCGCAGGACTCTGGTAGTAGGTCGCCGATAGGCTCCACCACCACTGGTCGCTCGGATGTTCCGCGATGCCGGCGGAAAAAAGGGCCAGCCACGGCAGGATCACGCCCAGTATACCGATCAGATTCCGGATCCGGAGATACATCCGAACCTCTTTCGTCGCATTTTTCGCCATAATCAATATCTATCAAGTATCCGCATCAAAGATACGAAAAACCTGGAAGATTTCTTATATTTGACATTGAATCAACAAACCCCTGTCTTATGGCACAATATCCCTGCGAGAACTGCAAGTTCAGGGCGCATTACGACAAGGATCCCAAATCGGTCCTCGGCCGTATCTGGCGCTGGCACATCAATTTCTGCCCCGGCTTCAAGGCCTACTTCACCCACCAGGACGAAGAAACCCAAGCCGCTCTCCGCGAAAAGTACGACTTCCGGAAATACCAATAGTCTAGTACGGCATGACCTTCCCGCTGCTCTGCCAGCCGGCCCTGTTCAACCATTTCCTTTACCAACTTCACGGTTAGACATGCGCAGACTTATTGTCATATTGCTTTGTCTGCTGAGTTTCAACTGCGGACTGAAAGCCCAGCGGATTACCGACGCTTCTTTCAGGACGGTGGCCCACATCAAGGATGACGGAACGGTCCAGGACGCATCCTTCCGGACCGCCCTGTACTTCAAATCCGACGGAAGGATCCAGGATTCCTCTTTCCGGACCGTCGCTTACCTCAAGAATGACGGGACCGTCCAGGACGCCTCTTTCCGCACCCTCGGGCATATCAAACCGGACGGAACCGTCCAGGATTCCTCTTTCCGGACCGTCGGCTACATCAAGAAAGACGGCATCGTCCAGGATGCTTCCTTCAAGACGGTCGGCCATGCCGACGGAATCCCGCCAAGATGGGCCGCCTTCCTTTTCTTCTTTTTATGAATCAAATACTTACAAATATGGATAATCCTGTGATACAGGCGCTGAAAACGCGCCGGAGCATCCGGTCCTTCAAGCCGGAACAAATTACGGACGAGGAGCTGCGGACCGTCCTCGATGCCGGTACCTGGGCCCCGACCGGAATGGGTTTCCAGGACCCGTGGATCGTGGCCGTCCAGGATCCCGCGTTGAAAAAGGAGATCTCCCGGATGAACGCGGAGTTCCTGGGAAAGGAGACCGACCCTTTCTACGGCGCTCCGACCTATGTGCTCGTCTTTGCTTCCGATCCGCTCAAGTGGGCCAACGGCGTATCGGACGGCACGCTCGTGCTGGGAAACATGATGCTGGCCGCCCATGCCATCGGCCTGGGTTCCTGCTGGATCAACCGGGAACGTGAGATGTTCGCGACCGACGAAGGGAAGGAACTGATGAAGCAATTCGGACTGCCGGAAGGCCTGATCGGCGTCGGCGCGCTGGCCCTTGGCTATCCCGCAGGCGAGCCGCGTGTCCCGAAACCGCGCAAGGAGAACTATTTCCGTATCATCCGGTAAAGATAAACAATGAGGATATGTTGAAAATCGGTGACAAGATGCCGTCCTTCGAGGTGCTGGACCAGGACGGGAATACCGTGAAG
>JBGUXJ010000097.1:0-6061 GCA_045222055.1 Candidatus Cryptobacteroides sp.
GTGCTTGCGGAAGGCCGGCAGCTTACGTACGATCCTGACGCTACCACGGAGAACAACGGCATCCGGCTTCCGGTCATGGAAACCTTCATCGCAGGGGATACGTTGCTGCTCGGATTCAGCATCTCTTTCCCCACCGCACTCGGCAATCCGGCGAAGAAGGACTATGGCTTCATCCTGACGTTCGCGGAAGATGTGGAAGGCCTGGACTTCCTGGTGGAAGAGAATGGCTCCGATTTCCGGGAGGACATGGATTCCGCACAGTTCGCCAATACCCTGAAAAATGACCTGTCCATCATGGGCAAGCATCTTTCCTTGTTCCTGAAAAAATAAAACCTGGGCCGTATGAGCAAGAATGAAACCCAGCAGGTACGAAAAGCAGCGTTTTCCACGCTTCTTTCGCAAGTCGATTCCAACCAGCCGCTCCTGTTGCTGCCGCTGAGGCTGGAAACCCATTTCCGGGAAGGGTCTTTCCCGAAGTATCCGGCCCCCGGGGAGAAGGTTCCGTCTTCTTCTGCGCCGATGGAGTGGCGCCGGGAACTGTGTGTCCGCATTTTCCCGGACGAGATATTCCTGGATTATTCGCGGGAGTCGCTCACGCCGGCCGAATACTCCGACGGACAGCATTTCTGGATGCAATGGTTCATCGCCAGCGGAAGCGAGAAACGGGAGTACGAGGCGTGGCAGGTGCTCTGCGACAAATATGAGCCGGGACATGCCGCCTGGATCGTACGGCAGACGCGGTTTGACGACCTCGACAAGTATCGCAAGGGAGGCCCTCTGTTCTACCGTCGTCCTTACGGGCGGCTCGCCGATGTAGATACGGCCTGCGATGCCATCAACGAGCACCTGGAAGGCGTGCTGATCGACGACTCCGGCGCGGTCCATGCCGCGACAGGGGAGTCCGAGAACGAGAGAATCCTCCGTGAATGCATGGAGAAACTGAAGGATGACCTGGCGGTCATCGACCGGGGCATCATGTATTGCGACCGGATCGTCGACTATCTGTACGACAAGCTTTCCACCTCGCTGAATTATCTTTCCTCCCGGCTGGATTCCTTCCAGGATTTCTATGACCGGTATCCGTACTATACCAACAACACGCGGACGCTCGAGGCCTGGGATGCGGATTATACCCTCCTCAAGTCCATGCGGCATGACACCAAGTTGCTGGCAGACAAGCTGGTCGGCAAGCGGATTTCCTTGGAAAAACTGATCCGCAAGTATCTGGATGATCCGAAGAACAAGGTCTTCCATGTCAAGTTGGACAAGAGCGGCAAGCCGCATGCGCCGAAGGTGAACCTCCTGCCGGACCGGTTCCTGCTGATCGCGGAACCGAAGGACAAGAACAAGCCGCAGCGGCTGTGCTTCGGCAACCCGGTCAACCACAACATCAAGATGGTCCCGGACCAGGAGGCCCTGAACGCGTCGATCGAGCGGAAGGAAAGGTTGTTCTCCTTCAAGGGTCCGCTCTCCTGGATGGCAGATTACCAGCAGGCCTATGCGGATGGCATGGCCATTTCGCTTCCGCTGGAAAAAGACGAAACGGCCTTCCGGTACATCTATGTGCTGGGCCTTTGCGGCAACAAGGACATGAAACGGCTGGAAGACCTGTTCAACGGCCATAACTACCTGGGCGGCGGCATGGATTTCATCAGCCGCCACAGTCCGACCAACCTGGTCGACGGCGGCGCCGGTACGGATGTCATCTCCAAGGACGAGGAGATGCGGCTCCGGTATGAAATCGAAGTGGAAGACGTCTGGAAGGATCCGGACCGTGCGGATGCCGACCAGATGGCTAAGGACCTGGAAATGAATTTCGAGAACAGTCTGGGCCATGTCCCGCATTTCAACCGGACCGACCGGGAGAAGGCGAAGATCGCCGTCCGGACGTTGTGGAAAGGGGTCACTTCCTCCTTCATCGGTGAAAATGAAGAATTCATGAAGTTCATGGACTTCGTCGGCCGTTTCCTGGAAGACAATGTCTGTGCAGGCAGCATATTCCCGCTCTTCCGGATCGGCAACGTTCCCTACGGCATCCTGCCTGTGACGGACCACGAGATAGTCCTTGCCTCGATCAAGAGCGGCGAAGATTTCATGCTGTCCTACCTGTACAAGACGCTGGTCAATCTCGGGAATGAGTGGAAACGGCTCCGGCAGGACGGTGTCGTCGCTGCCGAACGGCTCGCCGGAGCCGATGCGGAACGTGACTACCTGCTCATGGCCGGCCAGGCCCCCCGCTCGCTGGATGTAAACAGCCGCTGGATGATCGATTCTCCGTTGCTTCCCAACCGGGGCGCGGAACCCGGAGATGCGTTGCTGCATCTGGGCAACGCCGATTATTTCCGGGCGACGCCGGTCTCGGATGCCATCGAGCCTATGTCGCTGGACGCGCAGAAGAATGCCCTGCGTGAGGCCTTCGCCGCGAACAATCTGACGGCAAACGAAAAGGAACTGGAAGCGCTGGTCTGTGAATTCATGGATCTTTTCACCCACCGGCTCGATGCCTGGTTCACGGGCATGTCCTATTACCTGCTGAAACATCCGGAAGGCAGGAAAAAGGTCAACCTTACGCCGGCCGTCGGTGCATACGGCTGGGTCTTCGACCTCGAGGAGAACCGGGACAAGGACAAGAAACAGAAGGACAAGGGAGAGTTCATCCTGGCTCCTTCCATCCAGCATGCAATCTCGGCCGCGGTGCTTCGCGCCGCCTACCTGAACACCCAGGGCGTGGAAGGGGATCCGCACATGTGCGTCAACCTTTCTTCCATGCGGGCACGCGCGGCGCTCCGGATGGTCGACGGACTGAAGAACGGAATGTCCTCTGCCGTCGTGCTGGGCGCGGACCTCGAGCGCTACCTGCATGATGCCAACACGCTGTACAAGACGACGATGGACGGCTTCATCTATCCGCTCCGCAAGCTCTTCCCGCTGGTCATCGACATCGAGGCGGAGCGGACCGAAGAACGGACGGTCAAGGCTGCCAACTACATGATGCAGGTCATCAACGGCGAAGCCCTGCTGAATACCTTCCTGAAAGACTGGAACTACAATGGAAGGCTTTCCAAGTGGCTGGAGGGGAACCGGGAGCACCTGCCGTGGTACGGGGTGCTGTGCAAGACTCCTTTCTTCAACGACGACGAGACGATGCGCAAGATCCTGTTCCAGTGCATCGAACGGATGTATGACGCCTATGATGCCCTGAACGACCTGCTGCTCGCCGAAGGTGTGCACCGGCTGGTGGCCGGGGACGACGCCTCCTTCACCGCCATCACGCGTTTCATGGCCAAGGGAACCGGCAACCTGCCGGATCCGGCGATCCTGCAAACGCCGCTGGACTATGTCCCCGTGGCACACAAGATCGGCTTGCTCCTGCCGGGCGGTTCTTCCGCCACCAAGGGCCGGATGGCGAAGGCCGAGCCGGGCCTGAACGCCTGGGTCCTGGAAAAACTCGGGAGCATGGACAACGTCTGGTTCAAGGTCGAATATACGGATCCGGTCGAGACGGAGTCCTTCACGGATCCTTACGTGACATTGGGTCAGCTCGGGGTCGAACCGCTCGAGTATCTCTACGTTTCCGGCAATGCCAACGCTTTCAATAACTTGCTGGAATATCGCTGGCGGATCGCCAACGGCAAGTACCGCGGAACGGTCCGGATCCTGACGGGCGATCCCGCAGAGAAGGAGGTCTTCGAGATCCGGGAAGCCCCTGCTTTCACCTTGTATGAGGATTCCCTCCGGATCGGCACGATCCGGACGATGCTCAGCCATGCTTCCGTCATGACGGTGTCCGAGTGGAATCCGAAGGTCGTATCCGACGCCGACATCCTGCAGACGACGGACATGGAGGAACTCGGCAGCCGCTATGTCACCCTGCATGCCTCGCTTGTCTCCCTGGTACAGGAGATGTCCCAGGTCGTGAACAACTATGACCCGGCCGTCGGCCTGACCGACGCAGACCTTGAGGAAATCCTGACCCTGCTGGGAGAATGTGTCACCTGCGGCGTCTTCGAAGCGGCGGCACAGTATCCCGTGGGCGTGTCCCTCAAGGGCATTGACCGGATCGCCGCGCGGATCACCTACGATGAGATCCTGGCCGGCCAGGAGAAGTTCATGGCCCAGTTCATTGCGGTGCGGAACGAACTGATGCGCCGTGTGCGTGCTGCCGAGGCGAAGTACCCCTCCACCTCCGAAACCCTTACGGCCGACGATGTCACGGCCGCCATCCAGATGCTGACTCTCAAGTCCTTCAAGGTCCTTCCGCATTTCTGTCCGAACGGCTTCATAGAAGAGGGATGGGAGGCGGAATTCAGCCAGGCGCTTCGTGAGGGCCCGGCCCGTTACAAGGTCTCCGCCGACACCTTCCAGAGCTGGATCGACGGTGTGGGCGCCGTACGTCCGAGTGTCGGGGAGTGGAACAAACTGGCCATGTTCCAGGAGATCGCGCTGATGAAGGAGGAAGAACCTGTCATCCTGCAGATGCGCTCCTCCGTTGAGAAGAACGGCCGGTGGATCGGGCTTCCGCTTGCGGAGGACGATGCGCCTGACAGCGCGGATTCGCTGGTCCTCTTCGGCAGGGACCGTCTGGGCCGCAAAGGCCTTCGCGACCAGTATGCCGGTCTGGTCTTCGATGCCTGGATGGAGTATCTTCCCCTGGCGGAGAATGTGGCCGGCATGGTCTTCCGGTTCGACCAGCCGGATGCCGAAGCGCCCCAGTCCATCCTGCTGGCCGCTTTCCCGGAACTCCGGAGGACCGACCATGAGCGCTGGGACCTGGACCATGTCCTGCATATCCTGGAGTCTACCCGTTTCCAGATGCAGAACCGTGCGGTCGATCCCGACCTGATCTACCATGATCCCCGCCTGTCCAAGATCTTCCCGCTGCTGTCCGAACTGCCGCTTGACATCTCGAACATGCAGTATGTCTATACGTCCTTCGTGGCGCCGTACATCGTCCGGGAGAAGCTGAAGAATGCCATTGAAATGGGCATCTTCGACTACATGCCGGGCGGATCCATACTGAAAGATTTCCTCAATGACGAGTCCTATGAGCTATAAACCCTCTTCTTACCAGAATCAGATTCCGCCGGAGGCCAGCGCCACCTCGCAGATTGACCAGCGTGGCATCTGGTCCGCCAAGATATTCCGCCGGTATGAACCGCGGACTTGCCGGAAGGACTATTCCCAGGCACTTTCTTTCGAAGTGCATGATCCGATGTGGATGCTGACCCGTCAGTGGCAGTACGGACGTTTCCGTGCGAATGACTGTGGCAGTCTTGTCAGCGCGCGGGTGCAGCTTCGCTACAAGAAGGCGGACGGCATCTGCGAGAAGCAGGACCTGCAGACGCGCCGGGAACTCCCCGAAGGACAGCCTTGGGAGCCGATGGTCGAATCCATGGAGACGCGGATCACCCCGTTCGTCCGGGTGGAGTCCGCCATGCACCTGCAGAAGATGATCCGGCACCGGTTCGACGCCGCAAAGGCGGCTGCCGTGCTTTCCAACATGCGGAAGGCCTACAAGCTGGATGACGTCTCCTACCGGGAGGACACGGACAATCCGATCGGGGAGATCGTCGATTCGGTCAACGGCGCGCGGACGCGTTTCCTGGCCGTCTTCGCCGGCCGGTCCTTTGACGGATGGAAGGCTTACCAGGACAACGGCGTTTCCGCCAAGATCCAGAAGGTTCTGTCTCCTGTCGAGGCCGACCGGCTGATGCAGGATTACCAGGCCTGGTTCAAGAGCCAATATCATCCTGCTGACGGGAAAGAAGTTTCATATTGGAATCCCGAGAAACTCGGATACGATTTCAGCCTGACCAGCGGCAGCCAGCTCCTGACCGCCGAAAACTACAGCACCGGCCATGTCGGCTGGTACACCTTTGACAGCCTGCCCGGCAAGGGGAAGGACAACTACGTTTCCTTCCAGTCCGATTATATCCCCACCCGTGCCACGTTCCCGTCTGCGCCGGCCCGCCGCCTGTGGGAATACGAAGACCGTCGGGTCCATTTCGGCAACCTGACCAACAAGGATGTCTCCCAGCTGGCCAGCGCGGTCATGATGGAG
>JBGUXJ010000098.1:0-25721 GCA_045222055.1 Candidatus Cryptobacteroides sp.
CGGTGAAGATGAGTTTCTTGTTTTCGAGACTCGCTTTCGCTGATTTCTTTACTTCCATATCTTGGGTTTTTGTTTTGTCGGTTTGCGGCGTAAAGTTAGAAATAATTCTGTTTATTTCAAATTTTTTATATAATAGTTGTAGATTTGCAGAAATTTTAGGTACGATATGGTCCGCTATTTTTTTGAAGATACCCCTTTCCTATTCAAACCCAAGCGTTTTACGTCTGGTTGGCTGAAACTTGTCGCCGAGAGTGAAATCCGTAAGTTGGGAGCGGTCAATATCATTTTTTGTTCTGACAACTATATCCTTGACATAAACCAGCGCTATCTTGGCCATGACTATTTCACGGACATCATTACATTTGATTACTGTGAAGGAAACGTCTTGTCCGGCGATCTGTTCATCAGCGTCGATTCCGTCCGCGAGAACGCTTTGTTTTATGGAACCGAGTTCGACGATGAACTGAACCGCGTCATCGTCCATGGCCTGCTTCACCTGATCGGATATGATGACCATACCGAGTCGGACATCGCCATGATGCGTTCCAAGGAAAACTATTACCTGGATCTCAGGAAATCCCTGCCTGCCTAGATGGAGCGGAAATACGATATCATTGTTGTGGGGGGAGGCCATGCCGGCTGCGAAGCAGCGATGGCCGCAGCCAATCTCGGTTCTTCGGTCCTGCTGGTTTCGATGGACCTGACCGGCTTTGCCAAGATGTCCTGCAACCCGGCCGTCGGCGGTATCGCCAAGGGACAGATCGTCCGGGAGATCGATGCGCTCGGCGGATACACCGGCATCGTCACGGATCTCTGTACGCTCCAGTTCCGGATGCTCAACCGCTCCAAGGGACCTGCGATGTGGAGTCCTCGTGCGCAATGCGACAAACAGGCGTTTTCCCGTACCTGGCGTTCTATCCTCGAAAGGAATTGTAAATTAGATATTTACGCGGATATTGTCGAAAAATTCCTCTTTGAGAATTCAAAAATTGCCGGCGTGTGTACAAGAACCGGGGCAATTTTTCATTCTCAAGCAGTTATCTTGACCGCCGGAACCTTCCTGGGGGGCAAGTTGTTCATCGGGCGGACGGAATTCGAAGGCGGACGGATCGGTGAGATGTCGTCGTATGGACTGACGGATCAGTTGGCTTCGCTCGGTATTCCTACGGCCCGCATGAAGACCGGTACCCCGCCGCGGATCGATATCCGGTCCGTCGATACGTCCGTCGCCTTGTTGCAGACCGGTGACCCGAATCCTTCGAAGTTCTCTTTCCTTCCCTATCTCTCTCCTGCGCAGCGTGGCGTCGACCAGATGCCGTGCTACATCTATCACACCAATGAGGAGGTACATGATATCCTTCGATCAGGTTTCAAGGATTCTCCGCTGTTCAATGGTCTGATTCACGGAAAGGGTCCCCGGTACTGCCCCAGCATCGAGGACAAATTGCGAACGTTTGCAGACAAGGATTCCCATCAGTTGTTCCTGGAACCGGAAGGGAGGAATACGTTCGAGTATTATCTGCAAGGTTTTTCTTCTTCCTTACCGCTCGATATCCAGGTCCGGGCCTTGCAGGCAATCCCCGGATTTGCTGACGTAAAGATCTTCAAACCCGCGTATGCAGTTGAGTATGATTACTTTGACCCTACTGACTTGCGTGTTTCGCTGGAATCTCGGACGGTAGATAATCTCTTCCTGGCCGGTCAGGTGAATGGTACGACCGGGTATGAGGAAGCGGCGGCCCAGGGGCTGATTGCCGGTATCAATGCGCATAGGAAGATTTCCGGACAGGAATCGTTTGTCCTTCGTCGGGACGAGGCCTATATCGGCGTGCTGATCGATGATTTGATTACGAAAGGCGTTGACGAGCCATACCGTATGTTTACCTCGCGGGCAGAGTATCGGATCCTGCTCCGTCAGGACAATGCGGATCTCAGGTTGACCGAAAAGTCCTGGCAAATCGGCCTTGCAGATGATTTCCGCCGTGATTTCACCCTTCGGAAGTATGAGCAGGTCGCCGCGTTGACCCAACTCGCTGAAGAGGTAAGTCTGCGTGCTGACACGGTCAATTCCTATTTGGAAGAGATCGGCTCCACTCCTCTTTCCGAATCGAAACGGATTTCCGATCTGGTTGCTAGACCGGAGACATCTTTCCAAAGATTGTTTGAATTTGTTCCACGTGGAACAAAATCGAAGTATAATGTGGCATCGTTACGTCCGGATTCTGTCTGCTCCGTTTCCGCTTTTTTGGAGGAACCGGTCAATTATTCCCGGACTCTCGTGAATCCGGAAGACGATTCTTTGGTTGCGTTGTATTGCGAAGAGGTGCTGGACGACACGGAGATTGCCATTCGCTATCAGGGTTATATTCATCGCGAACATGCTGTCGCTGAGAAGATTTCCCGGCTTGACGATCTGAAGATTCCGGATGGTTTTGATTTTGAGAAATTATCAGGACTGTCCATTGAATGCCGACAGAAACTGATGCGCTATCGTCCTTCTACCATCGGACAGGCTTCCCGTATATCCGGGGTTTCCCCATCGGATATCTCCGTACTTCTGGTATACTTCCACCGGTAAAGTGTTCCACGTGGAACAAAAGAAAAGCGCTCTAGAGTTTCTTGAGCGCTTCCTTGATCAATGCTTCGATCGTGATATCCGGGTTTTTCTTCAGAATCTGCGGCAGGACTTTGTTGATGTTGGGTTTCGTGAATCCCAGCATGACCAGTGCGGTCGTCGCTTCCTGTACCATGGCGTTGGTATCATTGCCGCCCATCATCGGCAGTGTATTGTCCGTTCCGCCGCCCTTGACGATCTTATCCTTGAGGTCGATAATGACCCGCTGCGCGCTCTTGAGACCGATTCCTTTGACACTCTTGATCCGTACGACGTCTTCAGCGAGGATGGCCTGCCGGATCTCTTCGTCCGTCAGGGAGGAAAGCATCATACGCGCAGTTCCGACACCGATCCCGGAAACGCTGATCAGCAGTTTGAACAGTTCCCTTTCGTCCTTGGTGGCAAAACCATAGAACTGTTCGTCATCCTCCCGGAGATAGTGGTAGAGATAGACGGTTGCCGTGTCTTTGCCTTGCAGCGCCTGGAAGGTCTGCAGGGAGATCTGCAGGTCAAAACCGATTCCGCCACATTCCAGAATGGCTTCGGCGGGGGATAGTTCCGTGATGGTTCCTTTGATGTAGTCGAACATGGTATTTGCGGTTGTCCTTTTTGCAAAGATAGGTAGAATATTCCCGATTTGCTGTCACTTAATGCGAGATATTTGCTAAATTTGCCAGTCTATCAGCAAGACAGAGATGACCATTCAAGAATTCAGATCCCAGTTCCCGATCCTGTCCCGGGAAGTATATGGCAAGCCGCTTGTCTATTTTGACAATGCGGCGACCATCCAGCGTCCCCGGCAGGTCCTGGACGCGTGGACGGATCTGTCTTCACGCTGCAATGCCAACCTGCACCGGGCGGTGCATTACCTGGCAGCGGAGGCCACGCAGGCTTATGAGGACACCCGCGATGCCGTACGGGATTATCTGCATGCGGAAGACCGCTCGGAAATCGTTTTCACCTCCGGCACGACCCATTCGGTCAATCTCGTCGCCTTTTCCTTCGGTGAAGCATTCGTGCGCGAGGGAGATGAAGTGATCGTCTCGGAAGCCGAGCACCATTCCAATATCGTTCCCTGGCAGATGATGTGTCAGCGAAAGGGGGCGACACTGAAGGTCCTACCTGTTTCCGAGGACGGCCATCTTCGTGTCGACTTGCTGGAAGGATTGATTTTAGATAAGACTAAAATATTGGCTGTCAGCCATATATCGAATGTTCTCGGGCTTATCAATCCCGTTGCTGAAATCATCCGGACCTGCCATTCCCACGGGATTCCGGTCCTGGTGGACGGGGCGCAGGGAATCGTCCATGAAAAGATGGATGTCCAGGCGTTGGACTGCGATTTCTATGTCTTTTCCGGTCACAAGATGTATGCGGCGCCCGGTACGGGCGTCCTGTACGGCAAGCGGAAATGGCTGGAGCAGATGCCTCCTTACATGGGTGGCGGGGAAATGATCGGGACGGTCAAGTTCTCCGGATCGACCTATGCTCCGCTTCCGCAGAAATTCGAAGCAGGTACACAGAACATCGCCGGTACGCCGACGCTCAAAGTCGCGATTGATGTTCTTAAGCAGTTACAGGATAAGCAGTTGAAGGAAGAGACCGAGGCCGTCAAGGCATACTTGCTGGATCGTATTCAGTCCGACAGCCGTTTGCGGCTGTTCGGTGTTCCACATGGAACGGACGAGAAAATCGGTCTGTTTTCCTTTGTGGCGGAAGGCGTCCATCATGAGGACCTGGCCTTGATTTTGGATAAGATGGGCATCGCCGTGCGCTCCGGACAGATGTGTGCGGAACCGCTGATGGACCGCTATGGCGTGACGGGCATGCTGCGCATATCCCTGGCGCCGTACAATACGATGCAGGAAGCGGAATATTTCATGAAGAGCCTGGACAGGGCGATCAATATGCTTGCGTGATGAAGACCATTCAAGAAGTTGAAAATGAGATTGTAGAGAACTTCTCGATGTACGAGGAGTGGCTTGACAAATACGAGTATCTGATCGATTTGGGCAAGAATCTGGAGCCCTACCCGGAAGATGCCCGGACGGAAGACCGGCTGATCAAGGGCTGCCAGTCCCGCGTCTGGCTGGATGCGAAGATGGAGGACGGGACGCTCGTGTTCCGGGCCGACAGCGATGCCATCATCACGAAGGGAATCATTTCCCTGCTGATCAGCGTCTATTCCGGCCGTACGCCCCAGGAAATCGCCTCCTCCGATTTCTCTTTCATCGATCGGATCGGGCTGCGGGAGAATCTCTCTCCGACCCGCGCCAACGGGCTTGTGTCCATGATTGAGACCATCCGGGAAATCGCTAAGGAGAATGCCTGATGGGACTGAAAGAATTGTTTGGTAACAAGGAGGAATCCAACGTGGAAAAGCAGGAAGAAAAGAAGAAAGAGGTCCTGACGGCCGACGACGTCCAGGCGCTTGCTCCGCTTTATTCTGACGTCGTCCTGGCGCTCAAGCAGGTGTATGACCCGGAAATCCCGGTCAACATCTACGATCTGGGCTTGATTTACGAGCTGACGATCAACAAGGAGCACGATGTTTTCATTGAAATGACCTTCACGGCGCCGAACTGCCCGATGGCGGACGAGGTCCTGGCCGAAGTCCAGCACAGCGTCGAGGACGTTCCCGGCGTCAAAAGCTGCCACATCGACCTGGTTTTCGATCCGGTCTGGGACCAGAGCATGCTGTCCGACGAAGCGCGCGTCGATTTGGGATTGGATTAAATGGAAAAGCGGGAATTATACCTTTCTTTGGGCTCTAATCTGGGCGACAGGGCCGCGAACCTGTACGAGGCGGTCCGGAGGCTGGACGAGGGTCTGAAAATGCCTCACAGCGCCTTTTCCGACCTGCTGCCGTTTCCCACGTGGGGGTTTGCCGGTCCGGATTTCCTGAACTGCGTCGTCCGCTACGAGATTCCCCAGGCGGGACAGGACCCGGTTCTCTTCGCCTATGCCGTCCTCGACCTTGCCAAGCGGATCGAGGCGGAAATGGGACGCCGGCCTGAGGAGGACGGGCTGGACGGCCTGCGGGTCTACCATAGTCGCCCGATCGACATCGACATTTTGTTCTATGGAGACTTGAAACTGGATGAGCCCCGCCTTACCATTCCGCATAAGATGATGACGTTCAGGGATTTCGTCCTCGTTCCGCTCCGTCAGGTCGCCTCCCCGGCCCTGCGCGCGCAGAATCCCGGATTATTTGCGTAACTTTGCACGCCTGAAAAAAAACAAACACAACATACGATGACACAAGAAGAACTTTTCAAAATCCTCGTCGCCCATTGCAAGGAGTACGGATTCATTTTCCCCTCCAGCGAGATCTATGACGGACTGGCCGCTGTCTATGACTATGGCCAGATGGGTGTCGAACTGAAGAACAACATCAAGCGCTACTGGTGGGAAGCCATGACGCGCCTGAACGAGAATGTCGTGGGCATCGATTCCTGCGTCTTCATGCATCCGAAGACCTGGGTCGCCTCCGGCCATGTCGCCGCCTTCAACGACCCGCTCATCGACAACAAGGACTCCAAGAAGCGCTATCGCGCCGACAACCTGATCGAAGACTACCTCGGCAAGATCGAGGAAAAGATCGAGAAGGAAGTGGCCAAGGGCCGCAAGAAATTCGGAGACGCCTTCAATGAAGAGCAGTTCCGTGCCACCAACCCGAACGTCCTGCGCGAGAAAGCCAAATATGACGAAGTACACAACCGCTACAAGGCCGCCGAGGACGCCAACGACCTCAAGGCCTACCGCGACATCATCATCGACTGTGGCATCGTCTGCCCGATCTCCGGCACCTCCAACTGGACGGAAGTCCGCCAGTTCAACCTGATGTTCAGCACCCAGGGTTCCACCACCGGCAACACCGAAGACGTCCTCTACCTGCGTCCGGAGACCGCCCAGGGCATTTTCGTGGAATACCTCAATGTCCAGAAGACCGGCCGCATGAAGATTCCGTTCGGCATCGCCCAGATCGGCAAGGCCTTCCGCAACGAGATCGTCGCCCGCCAGTTCATCTTCCGCATGAAGGAGTTCGAGCAGATGGAAATGGAATTCTTCGTCCGCCCCGGCACCGAGATGGAATGGTTCGCCAAGTGGAAGGAAAACCGCATGAAATGGCATGTCAACCTCGGCATGGGCGCGGAGAACTACCGTTTCCACGACCACGAGAAACTCGCCCACTACGCCAACGCCGCCACCGACATCGAATTCAACTTCCCGTTCGGCTTCAAGGAGTTGGAAGGCATCCATTCCCGTACCGACTTCGACCTTGGTAACCACCAGAAACTCAGCGGAAAGAAGATCCAGTACTTCGATCCCGAGACCGGCGAAAGCTATGTTCCGTACTGCGTGGAGACCTCCATCGGCGTCGACCGTATGTTCCTGGCCGTGCTGAGCCATTCCTACAAGGTCGAGCAACTTCCCGGCGGCGACACCCGCGTCGTGCTCGGCATTCCGGCCCCGCTCGCCCCGGTCAAGGTGGCCATCCTCCCGCTCGTCAAGAAAGACGGACTGCCGGAGAAGGCCCAGGAAGTCGTCAACGAGATCAAGTACGATTTCGCCTACCAGTATGACGAGAAAGACTCCATCGGCAAGCGCTACCGCCGCCAGGACGCCATCGGCACCCCGTTCTGCGTCACCATCGACAATGACACGATGACCGACAACTGCGTGACCGTCCGCGACCGCGACACCATGGAACAGACCCGCGTTCCGATCTCCGAACTTCGTGCGATGATTGACAAGAAGGTCAACATGAGCAACCTGCTGCGCAACCTGTAGCAGCCGAAGCGACCGAATGAAAAAGGACCCCGACCAACCGGCCGGGGTCCTTTGGTTATAGGTTCAAGTACTTAATTCACTTCGATTTCCAGTTCGATGACCTTCTTGTCACCGCTTTCGGTGGTGAACCGGGCCTCGACCACATGGCTGCCGGAAGACAGGGTCACGGACGTTCCGGAGACCGGTTCGTCATCGAAGAGCCATTCGATCTCGGAGGCCGGCTTACGGGCGCCGGTGGTCTCGATCAGGACAAGGTCGAGGACGTCACCTGCGCTGTAGTTTCCGTTCTTCGGATCCTCGATGAAGTTGTAGCCGGTGTCAGGCTTGACATAGTCGCCGACGGTCATCTTGATAGCGAAGACATAGCCGTCCCAGGCCTCCCAGGCAACCGTCTGAAGGTCGTTCACGTCAAAGTCTGCCATATAGCCGATCAGTTCGCTGTCCGCTGCCGCAGTGGCCCAGATCGGGTAGTTGCCCGTGATGTTGCCGCCATAACCGACGTACACATCCTTGCTGTCCGGGATGATCAGTTCGTGTTCGGAAACATCGACGGTCACCCAGTTGTCCAGTTCCGGCTCGTCCAGCGCAAGCGCCAGGGCGCGGGTGTTGCCAAAGTCGACGACCAGCGTGCAGTTGTCAATGGACGTACCGCCAGCCATGAAGGAAACGGTCTTGATCTGCTTTCCGGCATAAGCGCCGATATAACTGGCCGGGTAGATGTTCGAGACCAGCAGGTCCCAGGAATCGTATTCGTCGTTTCCATAATTCCCGAATTCGGCATCTTCAGGGAAGGTCGCCAGTTCGTCAGGAAGCGTTTCTCCCTCGCGGAGCAGGACGAGATTCAGGGTCTCGATCATGCTGGTGACCGAAACGGCCGCAGTCTTGCTGACAAAGCCACTCTTGCTCGCGGTGACGTTATAGGTATCGCTCTCTTCCAGTTCGATGGAATAGTAGCCGGAGGCGTCGGTCGTCGCCGAGAGCGGCTCAGCTTTGGTCCGCAGGGTATTCGTGGAGGAGAGGATGGCCTTTTTCGGTGCCGGGGAAAAACGTCCGTCGAGGGTGTTCTGCAGGGAATGCTGCTCCAGGCTGCCGGAGGAGACGGTGACCGTTGCGCCGGCAATCGGGTTCCCATCGGTGTCAAGGACGGTTCCCGAGATACCCAATGTGTTGGAGTTCACGACATTGAATGTCGTGACATGGGTAGAGGTATTGGAGGTGATGTTGCTCAGTTGGATATCCGTCGAATTGCCGCTCCAGGCGACCGGGCTGAAAGCCTTGGCATTCGAACCGATTCCGAAGAGAGCCTTTGAAAGCGAACCGGAATACTTATCGATGCTGGTGGGGTCGCTGGCCGGGACGACAAAGCAGCAAGGGTGGGCGGCATAACCGTTTACCGTATTGTTGCTCCACATCGAGGCGGCAGTCCGGCTTCCGCTGACCTTGTTGGTGGACCGGTCAACGTGATAGACAAGCAGGCCGGACGGGAGGGAGGCATCCCACCGCTGTCCTCCGCGGGTCTCATACACGAAATATTCGTTGTTGACGCCGGTCTTGGACATATAGGCGGAATACTTCGTGGCCCCCGTGTAGTTGATCGCCGGCAGCGTATAAGCGCCGTTCGAGGTGATTTCCGGGATAGCGTCCAGCCAGCCGACTTCCAGCGCTTCCTCCGCGTTGAAATACGGCGGGGTGGTGGCGTCTCCGTTATAAGGGCCTTCGGCCATCAAGTCGAAAGCATACATGTTGGCGGCTTCGGTGTCGCTGTATCCATCCTGGTAACGCGTATCATAGAAATCCGGGAGACCGAGGGTGTGCGCGAATTCATGGCAGGTCGGACCGATGCTGCACATCGTGGAACCGTAACTCCCCTTCAATTCCGCCGTGCAGAAATAACTTCCAAGCGAAACGTTGTCATAGGAATAACCATAACCCGCGACGGAGTAGGCATGGGACCAGATATGTGTGCTTACACCCGACTGGGCCTGGTCATAGCCGGCAAAGTAGAAAATGATGAAATCGACGACTTTGTCTCCGTCGTTATCATATTGGGAGAAGTCAACGCCCTGGGCATCCAGTTTGTCGCAGGCTTCTTTCAGCAGCTTGGGCGCATTGTCCGTCCCGTAGGTCGAGAGGTCGCTGTTTCCATTTACCGGACCAAGAACGTCGAATTGCGGCTGGAACTTGCCGAAAGAGTTCTCGTTATAATAGTCATAAACGGACCCGATGGCGCCGTTGTCGCTGTAACCGGGGGTGTTCAGCATCGCGCTGAACTGCGCGGCCGTCTTGCTGAACTCCTTGTCCTTGAATCCGATCAGCAGAACCGGAATCTTCGGTCTGCCGGTAGTGATAGCGGCGTCGTCCTTCAGGGTCTCCATGGACCGCGAACGCTTGACGTTGGCCTGTTCGACCAGGATCTCTTTCATGGATGCCGTCGCGGCGGGTACGACTTTAAGATAGCCGTTCTCGTCTTCGGCGACGGTGTTGCCGTTTTCATCGGTCATCCAGTGATAGTATTCGTCACCATGGAGATAGACCCCGACGGTGGAGCCGTCCGGCTGGGTGAAGGTGATGCGGCCCGGCTTGGCGGGACCGGCAAGGGCGGCGACGGACAGAAGCAGCGCGGCGGCTGCGAGAAGTATGTTCTTTTTCATGATCTGTTACCTTTTAACGATGAAACCATTGCCGGCTCCGTCGGAGAGCCAGAGTTTGGAACCCGCTTCGCCGACGACCGTTACAGCATAGGATTCTTTCGAAGTGGTCTTCTTGCCTTCCACCGTGCGGAGCGTGAGGGTGAAGGCGTCGCCGATGGTGGCAGCGACCGGGATGCCGCTGAATTCCACGACTTTCTGGGCTTCGGCATCCAGGATCGCGAAGGTGACGGCCGTGCCGGCATATTCGCGGCTCAACTGCTGGGAACCCTTGACATAGAGGATGCTTCCGGTTGTCGGATAGGCGCCGAAGGTCTCTTCCTCCAGGATCGGATCTTCGGTGGAAGGAATCGCCTCGCCTTCGGTCTTGCGGTACAGTGCGACCAGGGAGGTGACGGTGCCGAAGACGCTCGTGCTCTGGTAACAACAGAACAGCGGGCTTCCGTTGTTCTGGTTGTAGAGCATGGTGGCGCGTTGTCCGGCAGAGGCCTTGACCGTTGCTACTCCGTTGGAGATGGAAACTGTCCAGCTGGCGTTGGTGGTGACGGAAGAAACGTAGACAAGCCGGTTGCTGCTTCCGGACTGGTTGGCGAGATATCCTTCCGCTTCACGGTAGAAGGCCCAGGTTCCGCTGGCAGAGCCTGTTTTTACGGTGTAAATGGCGACATTCTCTGCCGGATCGTAAATCTTATTCTTTTCGACGGTGACAGCGACCGCCGCGCGGTTGTTGGTCTTTTGATCGGTGGAGATGGCATAGTAATTCTTGACATCTCCGCCAACCACGTTCGCAATGATCACCTCGTCGCCCGCCTTCAGGGTAGAAGCGTCGGTAACCAGTTCATAATAAACCTCTTTCTTGTTCTCAACGAATTCCGCGGACTCCATGTTGACGGAGAATTTGTAGACATGGCCGGCGGAGAAGTCGACGTTCTTGCCGGAGAGGGTGATCTCGCGCTCATACGAACCGGCAGCGGTCGCGGCGGAGACTTTCAGTTTCTTTCCCTTCATGTCGACCGGAGCGCAGGCGAACCAGATGTCACCGGAGGCGTCGGTCTTGACGGTGATGGAGGAAGATCCTTCCTTCGCCTCGATGCTTCCGTCCCCGGTGTTGTAGTACCAGGTACCGGCCCACGGCTGTTCCTCGGAAATGAGGGTCACGGAAGTGACCTCCGCATCGGCGGGCAGGTTCTTCAGGGTCAGGCGGCCGTAGCCGGTCAGGTGTGCGAAATGCACATCGACATTTTCCGGAAGCGTCTGGCTTTCAGCCGATTTTGCGACCAGCAGCTGGGCTGCCTCATCGACAGAGGTGGCCAGCGGGGTCTGCACGGCGGGAATCGTGACAGTCAGGGCCTTGCGGCTCTGGCTGACGGCCTCGAGGGCGGAAGCCGGGCTCAGCACGTAGAACGTATAGGGAGCCGAGGCGTCCACATCGGCGAAGTCCGCATCGAAATCCGCCTCGACAAAGTCACTGGACGGATGGACGGCGGCCATGACGGCCGGAGCGTAATTGAGGGAAATGGCGACTTCGGTATCATTGGCCGTCCAGCGGGTCGGATAGGTGGCGACACCGTCTTCCACGGTCGGTTCGGCAAAAGCCGTCTTCGTCTGAAGCGGACCGGCCGTGAAATGTACGTGGGTCCCATGATCGCTGACCAAACGCGGGGCTTCCAGTTCCTGCGTCGCGCAGGCGGACAGGCAGCCGGCCAGTACGGCCAGCATTGCCCATTTGCAAGTATTTCTCATCTGGGGGACTTTTTGTCTAGGTTTAATAATCGTCGTCCTCGTCGTTTCCGGAACCGGAATCAATCTGCGAGGCCAGGAAGTTGGATTCGACCCGCAGGGTCAGGAATTCTGCCTCGGGGACTTCATAGAATAATCTTTCCTTTTTCATTCGTAACGGAATCTTTGTTCAAAACATAACGCAAGTGGCGTCAAAGGTGGAAAAAAATCCGCGGAATCCCAAAAAAATTCAATGAAGACTTATAATTTATTTATGTATCTTTATCGGCGCAAATGTTCGGCCGCATGAAAAAATGCCTTTCTGTCCTGATTCTTCTCGCTGCAACCCTGTCGGGCTGCATCGGGCCTGGTTTGCAGAACTCCGTCAATGCCGAATACTGGTATGACCAGGGGCAGCGACAGTTCCGGGACGGACGGTACGACGAGGCCGCCGTTTCCCTGTCCCGGGCGGAAGCCCTGGCTGCGGACAATATGACCAAGGCCTTGATATACAGGGATATGGCCCGCGTTTACAATGCTTCCTACAACAGTCTGCAGGAGGCCGCCTACATGGAACGCGCCGCAGAGGCCTTCGCCATGGCCGGCGAGACCCGCGAAGCCAACCGTGCCCTGCTCGAGACCGGCCAGGCGTATTACAATATGGAAGAATACCTGCGGGCGGAGGGGCTGTACAAGTCGGCGCTGTTCGGCGCCCATCAAGATAAGGATACCCTGTTGGAAGTCAGGACGTTGCAGTCCTATGCCGCGCTCTGTCTCGTCGGCGTGGAAGACGCGGAAAGCGGTACCTTGCGGCAGGACCCGGTGCTGGCGCTGGAGATGTTGGACCGGGTGGCCGGAGAACTGGGGACGCCGCTTTCCTGTACGGATGAAGGCATCGCTGCCTATGCCTATTCCCTGCTGGGCGACAAGAAGCAGGCGGACGCCTGGCTGCGTGCCGCCATCCGGGACGCCGAAAGCGAGGACGAAGCGACCAAGGTCAAGTTCCGGGAATACCAGGTAAAAGCCCGCGCCGGCGATGTCGACGGGGCGCTGAAGGCGCTGGAGGCCGTCATGGCCGGGGACAATGCGGCCGAACGGCAGGCAGCCCGGGAGACCATCCTTTCCTCGCAGAAGGAGTATTTCCGGCAGGAGAGCGAGATCGCGGCGGAACGGTTGCGGACAGCCCGGATGCGCCAATGGGTGCTGGGCTTGCTGCTGGCGCTGGGCCTGGTGGCCGGTTGGTTCATCTACCGGATCCATCGGTTGCAGGCGGATCGCCGGCTGGCGGAAGAGAAAGCCGAGACGGACCGGATCATGAGCATCGCGGAAGACCTGCAGGCCCGTTTGCAGAAAGCCGGATCCTCCAAGGTCCTGGAGCGTTCCGGATTCAGCGTGCTGGAGCGGCTGTGCGAGCAATTCTATATCTATGAAGGCACGGAGAACCTGCAGCCCAAGGTCTTGAAAGAGGCCCGGTCCGTGATTGACGGCCTGCGGACCGATACCCGTGGCCTGGAAGATCTGCTCAACGCGGAGCATGACGGCGTGATGGCCGCTTTCCGGGCGCAGTTCCCGAAGTGCAAGGAAGACGACGTCCGCCTGTTTGCCTATGTCGCCGCCGGATTCTCCTCGACCACCATCTCGACGCTGATGGAGCGGGATAAGCAATATGTCTATAATCGGATCTGGCGTCTGAAAGGCCGTATTTCCGGCTCTGACGTTCCGGACAAAGACCGTTTTCTCGAATACTTCAACAAGTAGCCGACTTTTTACCGGACCAGGACTTCGTCGATGAAGAACCAGCAGGGGTTCCCTACGCCATAATGCCATGGCGGACAATCTTTTGTGCCCACGACATCGACCCGGATATACCGGGCCTTTTCGTTGCAGTCCGTCGTAATCGGCACGAATTCCACCTTGACGCCCCGGTCTTCCGGCAGGTCGATGCAGGCGATTTCCTTATAGTTGCCGCCATCGGTCGATACGCTGTAGCGCACCTGTTTCGGCAGGAGGATCCAGGCGCCCAGTTGCTTGAGGAAATCCGTGCTTATCCACCGGACCGTGCGCTCCTGCTCCAGGTCGATGACGAAAGCGCCGTCCGTGCCTTCCCATCCGACCCAGTTCTCGACGAAGGTCGTGCCGCCGAAGATGCCGTCTGTAAGTCCTTTCTTGCTCAGTTCCAAATATTTCGGCCGAGGGTCGATTAGGTACCGGACCGGCTTGCCGAAGGCCAGGTTGTCTGTGACGTCGGAGAGGTAGCGCGCGCGGTAGAGGGCGCAGTACTCGGACGGCGGATTGCTGCGTTCGTTGAGGGTAGGGACGCCAAATTCCGCCGTCCTGGCCTCGAAGAGCGCCAGGTCTTCCCGCAGTTTCGCGAAATCCCGTTTCGGGTCGGTCCGGGCGATCTCCAGGGCGGAATACTGCAGCGGGAGCCGGCTTCTCCGGACACGGGCGAGCCGGACAGGATCGTCGGCGACCAGGGCCTCCGCCTCGTCGAACAGGGCGTTGTAGCGCCGCAGGAGGGCCGGCTTGAGGATGTTGTCCTTGTAGGAGACAGGCGAGTCATAGATGAAAAGGTCCACGTCGGTTCCCACGGCGGCGCCTTCCATCATCTGCAGGTATTTGTAGATCGGTCGTCCGGCCGGGCCGTAATACCGGTCCAGGAAACGGCGCTGGAGCGAGTCGAGCGGCGCCGATCCGTCCCACATCAGGTTGGCCACCAGGTAGGTGCGAAGTTCCGCCATGTCTCCGCCCCGTTCGCTGGCGATCTGGCTGAAATGCATCTTGACCCCGTGGGTCCGGAAAATGTCCATATTCGCCTTGATCGTCCCGAAATTCGGGAACGGCGAGAGATAGTTGTCGAAGTTGATGCCGTAATCCCAGACGAAGAGGTTGTCGCAGATCTTGCTCCAACCCTCGAGCGCCCGCATGAATTCCTGGCCGGAAGGATTTTCCGTCAGGGCTGTCTGGCGCCGGCAGTCAATGTCGCAGAGCATGATGGACACGTTCGGCCGCGGGACCGTCTTCTTGGGTGGCTGGACGGAGAAGAGGTAGGCCAGGGTGGAAATCTGCTTGTCCGGGAACCGTTCGGCGACAGCGTTGATGAACCGGAGGATCGGTCCGGACGGGCCTCCTTCCTCTTCCATGATCCGGCTGCACTCCGGACAGCGGCAGTAGGTGTCGGAACCGTCGTTCTGGCTGATACTGATCATGTTGCGGTCCGGATACGCCTTGAAAAGGCTGTCCACGCGCTGGCAGACGATCTCCAGTACCTCGGGGTTGGACATGCACCATTGGCTGGCGCTGCCCGGGTTCCGCTTCCCGTTGTAAAAGGCATAATACTCCGGATGTTCCTCGCCATAGCGGCTGGCCGGCAGGAGCCGGTCGCAGGTATGGACCCAGTAATTGGCGGCAAATACTTCGGCGGGTTCTTCGAGATGGTACCAGACCTTGTAGAGCGGATCGGCTTTCAGCTGGTAGTTCTGGCTCTGCCGGTAGCGGAACGTCGGCGCAAAGGTTTTCCGGACGGGTTGGATTGTGAGTTCCTTGCACTCCGGCACGAAGGCCTCGCCGCCGCCCCAGTAGTCGATGTCGAGGTAGTGTTTGAGGAACTCCACGGCACCATGGACCAGGCCCATGTCTTCTCCTTCCAGGACGACGCTCCGGTCGGTGACGGTCAGCCGGTATCCGTCCTCGCTGAGACCTTCCCCGTTCGTGGCGCGCAGGACGATGTCGCCCTTTCCGTCGGCCACCTTCGGCGCTTTCCCTTTTTCCCGGTCGGTCGCCAATGTCTTTTCCATCCGGATGCGGGGCCGGCTGCCCGTCGCTTCCCCGATGAACCGCTGCAGGATCTCGGCTGCCTGCCGTTCATAGGCGGAGGTTCCGTTGGAAGCCAGGCAGATTTCTCCGGTGAGACGGCCGTCTTGGATCAGGCGCAGTTGTCCTTTCGCCGGCAAGACGGCCAGGAGCAGCATCAGGGCGAGGAAGATCTTTTTCATAGCAGTGAAAGTTTCCGTAAAGATACAAAACCGGCGTATGACCTGCAAACCAATAATGTCATACGCCGGTTCCTGAATATTCTGGCCATTCAGACGCCATTTAATAATGTGTCAGTCGGATCAGTTAGTGGTTACACATTATTATTTCAAACACAATTTATATATTCCTGTCTCAGGTTTTCTCTGTAAGTCCCGTCGTTTCAGCGGAGTGCGAAAACAACCGGGAAAGTGTAGGTTACGACGACATTCCTGTCTCTCTGGCGGCCGGGTTCCCATTTCGGAGAACTCGAAACTACACGGACGGCCTCATTGTCCAGGGCGGAATCGGAACTGGAGCGCAAGACGCAGACGTCATAGACGTTTCCGTCTTTTCCGACCTTAAAGGAAAGAGTGACTTTTCCCTCGGAACCGTTCTCCTTGGCGATTTCCGGATAGACCAGGCGGGAATTGACCCACTTGGAGAATTCATTCGCATCGCCTTTGTTGAACCGTGGTTTCTGTTCTACCAAGATGAAGGGGATCTCTTCCTCTTCGATGACCTCTTCCTTGACGTCTTCGACATAAGGCCGGATCACGATCGGTTCGTCAGAATCCTCCAGGCTGGTGAAGGCATCCTCGATGGTAATGTCGTTGTCAACGATCTCTATTTCCTCCGTCAATACCGGGAGGACCGGTGCATTCTGCGGGAGCGGTGGCTCCTCCTGGGTGATCGGGATCATGTCCTCGATTTCGACAGCGGCGGGTCCGGCGTCCAGCAGGGCGACCTTCTTCTCCGCGGTACCATATTGGAATGCTCCCAGTATGGCGGCCAGTGCCGCAATCATTCCCAGTTCTGCAAACAGCAGCCTCTTATTTTCGAGACTAGCTGCGGGCGATTTCTTCGTTTCCATAATGCTAGTCAGTTAGTGGTTTTTCTCTGATGCAAAGGTACGATGACATTTCCCAGCCACCAACTTTCTTGGCCTCTCAAAACTCTCACAGCGCGTTTAAATGGGTATTGAAAATCAATGAGTTACGGAGGTGCTTTACTCTCAAAAAATCTCGCCATCGTAAACAATTAAAAATCAATGTGTTAAATTAATACGCTGATTTTCAATTAGTTGTCAAGTTTTACCCATCTGCTCCGTTTCCTTTGGGTATGTACATGCAGGTTGAGCAGTACGCTGATTCTTTGTACAACCCCTGCTCGCGACACTTGCTTCGCGTCGCTTGTTTCATTTTCGAAAGAGGCGTGTTTTGCAAGGTTTTGATACAGAATGAAATATGCAAAAGACCTTCGTCAAAACCGCATAAGACGAATAAAGGAAAACATTGGTAATAAATGCCTTACAAATCACGGCGCGCAATGGAGTTACACTGCACACAAATACGATCCATCATCTCGTTCAACCTTTCTTTAATCGTGTTCCTTCTTCTTGTCCATCTACTTGTCTTGTTCCATCTCCTCGGGGTATGTACATGCTGGCTGCGCAGAACACGGCTTTCTTGTACAAACCCCGTGCGCGGCCTGTGCGTGCCGGTCCTCCCGTGCGCTCTTCCCGGGGTATGTACATGCCGGCTGCGCAGAGCGTGGATTTCTTGTACAGACACTTAGGGAGAGATGGAGATATCGGAGTTTCTTTTGGGGTTTGTACATACAGATCGCGTAGAGTGCCATTTCGCAGTACAAACCCACAGGAGTTTCCGGAACCACAGCGAACGTTTGTTAGGGGAGCGTATTTAAGCGGCAGCGAGAGGAGCCCGTGTAATCGTATAGAGAGTCCCCAAAATAGACTTAGCGCAATTTCAGTTAAATTAACCGAAACTGCGCTAAAATCGAAAATATTTTCCTAAAATACTGGAAATAAATCAATTATAAAATTGAAACAGTTTCCAGATAAACCTCTCGGTCTGTTACTTTATTCGCATCGATGTGAACAGGACAGACCGGCGGTTTTCCCGGCAAAAGCCGGTTGGAGACTACTTCACTTTCTTCAGGGAGAAGCCGATCTGCATGTCATTGTAGTTGCCGGCGAGGCCGCTGAGGGCGCTGGCCGTGGCGCTCTGCTTGGCGACGACGCTCATGATGGCCTTCGCGAACTGGAGGAATTTCTTGCCGTTGAAGAGCATCTGGCAGCCGGTGCCGGTGTTGGTGAGGGTGCCGTCGAGGTTGAGGAACTTCATGGTCTTGCCGAACTGCAATTTGATGCGGTTGGCGTCGTCATAGGTCTGCCAGGTTCCGCTCACCGGGATGCCCTTGACGGTGCAGGTGAAGGTGAGGTCCTCGTTGAAGGTGAACTGCATCGAGCCGGCGGTGATGCCGATCTTCTGCAGGTAGGAGTCGACCTTGGATTCGACGGTTCCGGAAGCGGCGGCGCCGGCCACGTTGGAGAGGACGTTGTCACCCCCGAAGCTGATGGCGGAACCCGTGTAGGTCCAGTTGCCCGGCAGGTCGACAGCGTTGAGGTTGCCGGTATAGCCGTAGATGACCTTGGAGACGGTGTCTCCGAGTTTGCCGTTGCCCAGGGCGGAACCGAGGCCGCCGAGCAGGCTGCCGAGGTTCTGGGCGGAAACTGCGGTGGCGAACATCATCGCGGCCGCAGCGATTGCAAGTACTTTTTTCATAAAACTATAGGTTATTGTCAATTAATCTCAAGCCGGAAATGTCAACAATAATTAGGTTGGCAAGTATTTTAGACACTGTCTGACGCGATAGGTTTAGTCTGAAGTGAAGGGTTCAGTCTTTCCAGCCCTGCGCCTTGAGCGGATGCTCCAGCCCGTCCGGACTGACCAGCACCGTCCCGACCTCCGGCAAGGCCAGGTGGCCGATGATGTCAAAGGTCTGGAAATCATGCCGGAATTTCTCCAGTTTCAAAATGGGAACGGTGAAAAGCAGCCGGTAGTCCTCGCCGCCGTTCATGGCCGCCGAGACCGGGTCGATGTCCAGTTCTCGGCCCAGGTCGAAGGAGTTCCCCTCGAAGGGAATCTTGTCGGCATAGACCTTGGCGCCCAGGCCGGTCTGCCGGGCGATGCGTTTGACCGCGTCCGACAGCCCCCGGGTGACCAGCACGCCGCAGGACGGGAAGATGTCCACGTCTTCCAGCTGGGCCACGATGCCGGCAGGAAGTTCCGGCTTCAGGTACGAGCCGACCATCATCCGGTATTTCTCCAGTTGGGGCTGCGAGCCGTCAGCGTCGAACCGGCGCATTTCCCGCTCGAGGACCTGCAGTCCGAAGAAAGCACCGCCGAGATTGCCGCTGAGACAGAGCAGGTCTTTGCTCTGGGGTTTCGGGCGGCTCTTGTAGGTCAGGAAAGCCGTCTCTCCTGTTGCGGACACGCTGACAGCCAGTCCGTTCTGGGAAGGGGCAAGGTCCAGGTCGACGGAAGCGTAGCCATGTTCCTTAGCCGCGGCTACGATGCCGCTCCAGATTTCCCGGACCTGGGCGAAATCCAACTTCGCGGACAGTCCGAGGCGGACCGAAAGCAGGCGCGGCCGGGCCAGGGAGGCGTACAGTTCCCCGGTCACGGCGACGACGGCCTTGTATCCGAGATGCTTCAGCGGGAAGTATACCAGATTGAAATCAATTCCTTCGAGGAAGAGTTTGCCGGCGGATACGACGGCCGCTTTTCCGCCCGTCTCGAAACAACCTGAAACTGACGGTTTGAACGGCGTTCCTTCATACAAGCGTGCGATGGCCTCCACCCGGCCGATATCGGAGAAATTCTCTTCTGCCATGTAAAAAACAGTTACAAATCACACAAAAGTAGCAAGAATATTTCTAAATTTGGCCCGTTATGAAAAAGATCTTCCTGCTCCTGGCGGCCTTCCTGCCGCTTGTCGCCGCCGCCCAGAAGGCCCCGGCCGAGATTTCCGTCATTTCCTATAACATCCGCATGGCTCCGGCCGATGACGGCACCAATTCCTGGCAATACCGCTATCCCTGCTCCGCGATGATGATCGAGGACCAGAAACCCGATATCTTCGGCCTGCAGGAGGCCTATGCCGAGCAGGTAAAATATTTGGAAGAGTATACGAAGGGTTACAAGAGCGTCGGCGTCGGCCGCGATGACGGCAAGCACGCAGGCGAGCACATGAGCATCTTCTACAACAAGAAGACCGTCAAGCTCATCAAGTGGGGAACCTACTGGCTTTCCGAGACGCCGGAGAAGCCGTCGATGGGCTGGGACGCCGCCTGCATGCGCACGGCGACCTGGGCGCTGATGCAGCACAAGGCTTCCGGCAAGAAATTCTACTATGTCAACACGCACCTGGACCATGTCGGCGTGGAAGCACGCCGCAAAGGCCTGGAACTCATCGTGGAACGGATTGCGTCCATGAATCCGGAGGGCTATCCGATGGTCCTGACCGGCGATTTCAACGTGACTCCGGACGATCCGGCCCTCACCGGCCTGGACGCCAAGATGAAGAGCGCCCGCCGCTTCGCCGCCAAGACAGACAACGGCGTGACCTACCATGCCTGGGGCAAGCCGGAGAACTCCGCCGTGATCGACCACATCTACTTCAGCGGCTTTTCCAGCTGCCCGGTATTCGAGGTCGTGACCAAGCCCTACATGGACCGCAAGTTCATCTCGGACCATTATCCGGTCCGGGCCGTATTGGTCTTCTGACCGTCCGCGGAAACAAAAGAAAGGATTCTACCCGATCGCCGTTACCAGACGACTTTGTAAGGAATTGCGAGGTTGCGCAGGTCGGCGAGGAACTCGTTGCTGATGGCGACACGGAATTTCTTGGACGTGAATTGGATCTTGTAGCCCGTTCCGGGATCCACGAAATACATCTTCAACTCGACGGGACCCTTGTTCGCCTTGACCAGGCGGACCAGTTCGTGGCGGAAGGTCTCGTTGAGCATGGGGGTTGAGACCTGGATGACGAAGGCCTTGACCTTTTCCTCGGCGATATTGCCCAACAGGCTGATTTTCTTTATCTTGAAAGCATAGGGCGCACGCTTTCCGGCCGCGATTTCCTCCGGTTTCAGCCGGAACTTCTCCCCGATTTCGCCTTCGATGTAGATAGCCTGGTGAAGGTCCTGCATGTAGCCCATGTAGGCCTCGTGGTCCTTGCCGAAGAGCGACAGTTCGTACGAGCCGCCGAAGTCTTCGATCAAGGTGCGGGAATACGGCTTGCCGTTCTTGGCAGTCAGCAACTTGTAGGACGTGATCAGGCCGCCGACCTGGACCTTGGCCGGCGTGCGCGCGTTCTCGCACTCGGTGATCTTGTCGGCGAGACTGCCCAGCGGACAGTTGGTAAAGGTCTCCAGTTCAAAGCGGTACTTGTCGAGCGGATGGGAACTCAGGTACATGCCGACGAGTTCCTTTTCCTTCTGCAGCAGGGCCAGCTGGTCCTCCTCCGCGGGAGCCATCGGCGGCTCGGGCCGGACGGGCTTGAGTTCTTCGGTGTCGCCGAAGAGGGAGAACATGTTGTCCTCCTTGCCGTTCTTGGTATTGACCCCGAAATCGATCAGTTCGTCGATCCATTCCTTGCCGGTCCGCCCGAGGGTGAAATACTGGCTGCGGGAATACCCGAAGGAATCCATCGCCCCGCTGTAGACCAGCGACTCGAACGCCTTGCGGTTGACGATGCCCGCCATCCGCTCGCTGAAGTCATAGACATCCTTGAACAGGCCGTTCTCCTCCCGTTCCGTGGTGATTGCGTCCACGATGTTCCCGCCGAATCCTTTCATGCCGCCCAGGCCGAAGCGGATCGCCCCTTCCTTGTTGACGGTGAAGAAGTTCTCGGATTCATTGATATCCGGGTTGAGCACCGGGATCTTACTCCGGCGGCAGTCGTCCATGATCTCCATGATCTCGGACATGTTGGAGAGCTGGTTCGACAGGTTCGCCGCCTGGAACTCGGCCGGGTAATGGGCCTTCAGCCAGCCGGTCTGGTAAGAAACCCAGGCATAGCAGGTCGCATGGGACTTGTTGAAGGCATAGGAGGCGAACTTGCGCCAGTCCGCCCAGATCTTTTCTAGCGTCTCGGTGGGATGTCCCCGCTCGACGGCGCCCTTGATGAAGTCGTCATGAAGCCCCTCCAAGACAGCGATCTGCTTCTTGCCCATGGCTTTGCGGAGTTTGTCCGCCTTGCCTTTGGAGAAGCCCGCCACCTTCTGGGAGATGCGCATGACCTGCTCCTGATAGACCGTCACGCCATAGGTCTCTTTCAGGTATTCCTCCATGGCGGGAAGGTCGTAGGCGATCTCCTGTTCACCCCGTTTGCGCGCGACGAAGTCCGGGATGTAATCCATCGGGCCCGGGCGGTAGAGGGCGTTCATAGCGATCAGGTCCTCGAAGCGCTGCGGATGCAGGCGTTGGAGCCATTCCTTCATGCCGGGAGATTCGAACTGGAACACGGACTTGGTGTCGCCGCGGGAGTAGAGTTCATAGGCCTTCGGGTCGTCGATCGGGATCTTCTCGATGTCGATTTCGGTGCCGAAACGCTTCTTGATCAGGGCGAGGCACTCCTTGATGATGGACAAGGTACGCAGGCCCAGGAAGTCCATCTTCAGCATGCCCACGTCCTCGATGTAGGAACCTTCATACTGGGAGACCCAGACATCCTGGCCGGTCGCCTTGTCGGTTCCCATCGTGATCGGGATGTAGTCCGTCAGGTCGCCGCGGCCGATGATCATGGCGCAGGCATGGATGCCGGTCTGGCGGATGCAGCCCTCGAGCTTGAGGGCATAGTTCAGGACATCCTGCACCAGCGGGTCGCCGCTCTCGAACTCCTTCTTCATCTCCGGCAGGTACTTGACGCAGTTTTTCAGCGTCGGCTTCACCTCCTTCTCTTCGCCGTCCACCTTGACCGTGAACGGACGGTCCGGGATCAGTTTGGTGAGGCGGTTGGACTCGTCCAGGGGCAGGCGGCTGACGCGCGCCACGTCCTTGATCGCCAGTTTGGCGGCCATGGTGCCGAAGGTGATGACATGGGAGATATGGTCCTCGCCGTATTTCTCCTGGACATACTGGATGACGCGGTAGCGGCCTTCGTCGTCGAAGTCCACGTCGATATCCGGCATGGAGATACGCTCCGGGTTGAGGAAACGCTCGAACAGGAGGTCATACCGGATCGGGTCCAGGTTGGTGATGCCGAAGCAGTAAGCGGCGGCGCTGCCGGCGGCGGATCCACGGCCCGGGCCCACGGAGATGCCGTGGTTCTTGGCCCAGTTGATGAAGTCCTGGACGATCAGGAAGTAGTCCGGGAAACCCATGCGGGAGATGGTCTTGAGTTCGAAATCAAGCCGTTCGGCCTGTTCCTCCGTCAGCACCTCTCCGTAGCGGACCTTCGCGCCGTCGTAGCAGAGTTTGCACATGTAGGCCACCGAGGCGCAGAAATCGTCCCCGCGGTAGTTCCCATGTTCATCGTTGCGTCCGGCGTCGATGACATCCTTGTATTTTTCCAGCCAGGAAGGCAGGTTGTCCATGAATTCCTGCGGCAGTTCGAATTTCGGAAGGACATGGTCCCGGTCGATCTCATAGGACTCGATCTTGCCGAGGACCTCCAGCGTATTGTCGATGGCTTCCGGATGGTCCGGGAACAGCGCACGCATTTCCTCCTCGCTCTTGAGGTATTCCTGCTGGGTGTAGTGCAGGCGGTCTTCCTCGTCGACGAACTTGCCGGTGTTCAGGCAGATCAGCCGGTCATGGGCGGGTCCGTCCTCTTTGTCCACGAAGTGTACGTCATTGGTAGCCACCACCTTGACCCCATGTTTCTCGGCCAGTTCAAAAACGACCGGGACATATTTGCTTTGGCCTTCCCAGACGTCCAGGCTGAGTCCCGGGACCTCGGTCTTGTGGTACATGACCTCGAGGTAATAGTCCTCGCCGAAGACACGCTTGTGCCATTCTACGGCACGGTCCGTGGCCTCCATGTCTCCGTCCAGGATGCAGCGTGCGATCTCTCCCGCCATGCAGGCGGAGCAGCAGATCAGGTCCTCGTGGTATTTCTCGACGATTTCGTGGCTGACGCGGGGCTTGCCGTAGTACATGCCCTCGATGTGGCCGGTCGAGACGATCTTCATCAGGTTCTTGTACCCGTTGTAGTTCTTGGCCAGGAGGATGAGGTGGTAGTACTTGCGGTGGGCGTTGTCCTTGAGTTTGTGGTCATAGTGCTGGGAGACATAGATCTCGCAGCCGACGATGGGCTTGACTGACGGGTGCTTCTTGGCAAATTTGTAGAACTCCTTGATGCCGTACATGTTGCCGTGGTCCGTGATGGCCAGGCCGGGCATCCCCATTTCCTCGGCGCGGTTGAACAGGTGCTCGATGGCCGACATGCCGTCGAGGATGGAGTATTGCGTATGGACGTGAAGGTGTACGAAGGACATATAACAAAGGTACGGAAATAATCCGTACCTCTATAAAAAAGTTTTCAACATTTAGAGGCCCCTGCCCTCGGCGGATTTAAAAACCATACCCGAGGGTGAGCAGCGTCTCCTGCCGGTCCGCGCCCGGAAGAAGTTCGATGCCGAAGGCATGGACGAAGGAGCAGGAGGCCTCGAGGAAGAGGCCTTCGACGCTCCGCAGCGGGAGGTCATACCGGATGGCGAACGAGCCGCCCAGCCGGGTGGCGTCGGAGACTTCCTGCTCGCGGTCCCACCAGTCCTCCAGGCGGAAGGGAGAGTCCCCTTCTTTCTCAATGACATGGCGGTAGTCGCCGAACAGACGGCCGAACAGCATGCCTGCGCTGAGTTGGAACCGGCCCAGCGGAAGGACGGCGTCCGCCTCGAATTCGCCCGCCGTGGATTCGTCATGATCCAGGAACGAAGGAAGCAGTGTGCCCAGATCCTTGCCATAGATGATCGAGAACCTGGCGCCGAATTCCATCCCGTTCTCGCGATAATAGCGCCAGGACGGGCCGACGGAGAAGCCCAGGCGTTCGTAGATCTTGTCGGCGGCCTCTGCGTCCAGTTCCTGGCGCGACCCGTCATAGCCCAACCGGAAGGAATGAACGCCGGCAGGGCGGTGGAGCGTGTAGATCAACCGGGCGCTGAACGTCCTGCCCGGGAAACGGAACATTTCTCCGGCCGTGCCCCGGCTGAACAGCCATTCGGCATCGCCGTAGAGGAAGTTGCCCAGTTCGCCCTGCACGGCAAAACCGTGGGTGAACTCCCTGGCCGTACCGTCCCAGGCCTGGTAAGCACCGTACATCATGCCCTTGTCCAGGAAGACCGCGTCGCCGGATCCGGTCTGTCCGGCCTTGAGAGACTCCGCGGTGAGCCGGAAGATATAGGAAGCGCCGATCCGCCAGTCGTATTGGTCAAAGAGCACGGACGGGACGACTTCCAGGTCCAGCCGGTTCGCGGTGTGGCGGAAGCCGTTGTGTTTGTTCGAGTGGGCTCCTTCGAACCGGAGGGTGCCGCCGAGAATCCACGGGCTGTCGCTCTGCCAGGCGAGGCCGCCGCCGGCCGCGTAGGTCCGCAGTGTCTTGCGTCCCGGGGTAAACTCCAGTACATCAAACGGGAAATAACCGGGCTGGGTGAACAGGGAGCCGCACATCTTGTCCCCGCTTTGATGGGCGAAGGAGAGATCGCCGGTCAGCAGCCAGGACGGCAGATGGACCTCGGTTTCGACCGTTGCCCCGGCCTGCCACAGTTCCTGCGCCTCGCTGCCGCCGTGAAAACCGCCCGAGGTATAACCCCCGAGCAGTTCAGCGCTCGAGGCGGCCGTCTTGCCGGCGATCATGGCGCGCGGGGAACTCAGGGCGCTCAGTCCTGCAATGTTGCGGCCTTGCCGCCAGGCCTCCCAGTCATGGATTTCCTGGGAGAAGGCCTGTTGCGGGCAGCACACGAAGCCCAGCAGAAGGACGTATGTCAAAAAGGTTCTTTTCATGTTATTCATGCAGGGACAAGGCATCGGACATCCTTTCCAGATAGGCGTCGAGGCCGATTTCGCCGAGCCGGGTCTCCATCTTGAGGAAACGGAGGCTGACCGGCCGGTCCGGATCGTTTCGTT
>JBGUXJ010000099.1:0-12974 GCA_045222055.1 Candidatus Cryptobacteroides sp.
AGGATATAGTTGTAGAAAATCTGGAGGATAATCGCAACGATAAGACCGGCGACGGTGGTGATAAGGGCGACCTTCATACCGCCAGCAACGACGTTCGGGGAAATATCACCGGCAGCCTGGATGGCGTCGAAGGCCTGGATCATACCGATAACGGTACCAAGGAATCCCAGGGACGGGGCGATGGCGATGAACAGGGAGATCCAGCTCAGACCGCTTTCGAGGTTGCTCATCTGGACGGAGCCGTAGGAGACGATGCTCTTCTCGACGGTGTCAAGGCCCTGGTCGTAGCGGAGGAGACCCTGATAGAAGATGCTGGCGACAGGACCGCGGGTGTTGCGGCAGACTTCCTTGGCCTTCTCGATACCGCCTTCCTCAAGCGCCTTCTCGACACTGGCGAGGAGTTTCTTGGTGTTGGTCTTGGCAAAGGTCAGGTAGAGGATGCGCTCGATAACGAGGGCGAGACCGATGATCAAGCAGATGATGATCAGGGACATGAAGCCAGCGCCACCTTCGATGAACTTGGTCTTGAGGGCCTGGTGCAGCGGAACTTCCTCACCGGAACCGGCGAAAAGATCCTGAGGGTTGGCAACCTGCTCAGTTGCAGCAGGGGCGGCCTGATCGGCATCCTGTGCGGAGACAATGCTTGCAGTAAGGGTCATGAGACCGGCAACTGCCAAAAACATGAAAAACTTTTTCATAATTGTTTTTGTGTGTTTGAAATAATAAATTGTATTAGAGTTAAATATACTAGTTTCTGCTTTTCAGGGTCGGATTAGGTCCGCCGTCAAATTCGGTGCAATTTAGCAAATTATTTTCAAACGGCAATAATTTATTTACTGATTTCACCTTTCAGGTTCCGGCTCATCATGGCCGCCACCCAGCGGTTGTCACTGCTCTTGCCCATGAGGAAAAACAGTTTCGCCAGGGCGCTTTCCGTCGTGGAGTCATAACCGTTGATGACGCCGGCGTCCTGCAGCGCTTTTCCGGTCGCGTACAGGTCCATGTTGACCGATCCGGCCAGGCACTGCGTCACGTTGACGACGACCTTGCCCATCGCGCAGGCCTCCCGGACGATGTCGATGAACCACGGTGCGGTTGGGGCGTTCCCGGCTCCGTAGGTCTCCAGGATGACGGCGCGGGTCTCGGGGGAGCAGAGGACCGTCCGCATGAGCGGGGCGGTGATGCCGGGATGGATCTTCAGGATCGATACACGGGTGTCCAGTTTCGTGTTGATGGACAGGT
The DNA here is from genome assembly GCA_045222055.1 of Candidatus Cryptobacteroides sp. Lineage (GTDB taxonomy): Bacteria > Bacteroidota > Bacteroidia > Bacteroidales > UBA932 > Cryptobacteroides. The sequence continues at coordinate 1,243 of JBGUXJ010000099.1, forward strand.
TCTGGTACCAGTCCAGCGGTTTGCGGATGGCTTCCTTGTTGTAGCGGATGCTGATGCCGGCTTCGGCCAGCGCCGGGAAGTTCGGGCTCTGGAAGGCGCGGAAGACTTCGGCGTTGACCTTCGTGCTCCGGTTGCCCCGCATCAGCAGCGAGTCGAAGCAGACGCAGACCTCCGGCACGAGGGCATGTCCCTCGGCATCCCTTGCGGAAGCGATCTCGACCGCGGAGATGAGATTCTCCTTCCCGTCGGTACGCGGGACGCCGATCGGCAGCTGGCTCCCGGTGAACACGACCGGTTTGGTCAGCCCGTCTAGCATGAAACTCAGGGCGGAGGCGGAGTAGGACATGGTGTCCGTTCCGTGCAGGACGATGAACCCGTCATAGTCGTCATACCGGTCATAGATCAGTTCGGCGAGCCGCTGCCACATCCCCGGCTCGACGTCGGACGAGTCGATCAGCGGGTCGAAGGTGTAGGAATCGATCCGGAAGGCGAACTTGCGGATCTCCGGGACTTCGTCGAGGATCTGGCTGAAGTCGAAGGGCTTGAGCGTCTGGTCGCCGGGGTCTTCCTTCATGCCGATGGTCCCGCCGGTGTAGATGAGCAGCAAGGACGATTTCGTCAGTTCTGTAGGGGTCATATACGGAATAGTTTTTCTGCGTTGCGGGTGGTCGCTTCCGCGACCTCTTCTATGCTGATGCCCTTGCACTCGGCCAACTTGGCCGCAATCAAGGGAATGTAGGCGCTTTCATTGCGTTCGCCCCGGTGCGGAACCGGAGGGAGGTAGGGGGAGTCGGTCTCCAGCAGGATCCGGTCCAGCGGCACTTTCCGGACGACGTCGGCCAGGCGGGAGTTCTTGTAGGTCACCACGCCGCCGATGCCCAGGGACCAGTCGCCATAGTCCTGCAGCCGGAGGAAAGTCTCGTAACTGCCGCTATAGGCGTGCATGTTGCCCCGGAGGGCCAGGTGCCGGCATTCATGCAGGACGGACAGGAAGTCTTCCGTCGCATCCCGCAGGTGGATGTTGACCGGAAGGCCGAGCCGGTCTGCCAGTTCCAACTGGACCGCCAGCGCCCGTTTCTGCTCCTTCACGAAATCGGTTGACCAGTGATAATCCAGGCCGATTTCCCCGATCGCCACGATGTCCTTCGACAGCCACGGTTCCAGGGCGGCGATTTCCTGTTCCCAGTCCGCTTCCACCGAACCCGGATAGAGCCCGGCCATGGAAAAGAGCACGCCGGGATGCCGTTCCGACAAGGAGAAGAGGGCCTCCCGTTCACGGCTGTCCACGTCCGGCTGGATCATCTTGGCGACACCGGCTTCCCGGGCACGTGCGATGGCCGCTTCGGCATCCTGCTGGAAGGCCTCGTCGTAAAAGTGGGTATGGGTGTCGATGAATGTAGGCATGTCTTGCAAATTTACATATTTTTCGGCTTGATTGTACAGTTCTGGAGCAGGTCCATGCAAATAAACCCGTCTGCCTGCAGGATGCCGGCGTCGGCGGCCGCATCCGGCCAGTCCGATCCTGTCCTGCGGGCGATTTCCTCCAGCGGAATGCCCCGGTTCTCCTGGATGAGGCGGGCCATCCCGGCGAGCCGGCGGACCTGTTCCGGAGGAAGCACGCCTTCGTAGAGGGTTCGGATTTCTCCGGCGAGATCTCGTTTTTTCAGGGGTTCGCCTGCCCTGAGGCCCAGTTGCTCCGCGAGGTGGTCCAAATCCGTGATCGGTTCGGCTATCTGGGCACGGATCAGGTGATTGCATCCGGCGGAACGGCGGTCGTCGATCCGTCCGGGGAGGGCGAGTACGGTCCGGTCATAGGAGGCGGCCAGCCGGGCCGTGATCAGTCCGCCGCCCCTCGCTTTGGATTCGATCAGGAGGGTGGCGTTGCAGAGGCCTGCGATGATGCGGTTGCGCCGGATGAAATGAAGGGCCAGCGGAGCGGTGCCGGGCGGGTAGTCGGTGACCAGCCCGCTTCCCGGGGCGGCCGCCATGTCATCGGCGAGCGCACTGTGACGGAAAGGATAAACCCCGTCGATGCCGGTGGCCATGACCCCGACGGTGGCCAGTCCGCATTCGAGGGCCGTCCGGTGGGCGATGCCGTCGGTCCCGAGCGCGAGTCCGCTGACGATCCGGGGCTTGCGGCGGCACCGGGCGAGCGCCATGACGATCCGCTGGCACCATTCCGTACCATAGGGGCTGATGTCCCGGGTCCCGACGACCGCGATCGCCGGGCGGTCGTCGAACAAGACCGGCAGCGGGGAGTCGCTGCGGATGTACAGGCCCAGCGGCGGGTCTTCACATTCCCGCAGCAAGGCGGGGTAGTCCTCCTCGCCGTAGCCGATGAACCGGTATCCGTCTTCCCGGATCCGCTCCAGGCAGCGGGCGGCTTCCTCCAGCGCCTCCGGTGTCAGTTGGGAGAGGTACCGGGACGGGCCGGTCACGTCCCGTCGCTCCTGGAAAGACAATTTGAATATGTCGGCGGGACCGCCGAGTGCATCGGCGATCCGGTGCCCGGCGAGGGGCTCGAAGCCGAAAATCGTGTTGAGGGCGCACCAGGCCGCCTTTTCTTCGGAAATGGGTTCCATTTTTGTCCGCGAAGATAGTGCGGCGCGGACAAAAAAAGCGGCCGGACTTGCTCGGGACCGGCCACTTTTACATGAATCTTAAAAAGGTAGGGCTTTTTTATCGCCCGGGATTACAGAATCAGCAGGGCGTCACCGTACGGACCGAACTTGTATCCTTCCTGCAGGGCGACTTCGTAGGCGTGCATGACGGCTTCGTATCCGCCGAAAGCGGCGACGGACATCAGCATGGTCGAGCAAGGCAGGTGGAAGTTGGAAACGATGGCCGTCGGGATGGCGAAACGGTACGGCGGGAAAATGAACTTGTTGGTCCATCCGTCGTAGGCGTTGACTTCGTCGTTGGTGGTGACATACGTTTCGAGTCCGCGCATGACGGTGGCACCGACGGCGAGCACCTGATGCCCGCTGCGCTTGGTCTTGTTGATCAGGTCGGCGCTTTCCTGGCTGATGATCAGCCGCTCGGAATCCATCTTGTGCTTGGACAGGTCTTCGACATCGACCTTGCGGAAGTGACCGAGGCCCATGTGCACGGTGATGAAGGTTTTGCGGATATCCTTGAGGATCATTCGGTTGAAGAGTTCGCGGCTGAAGTGCAGGCCGGCCGCCGGGGCGGAGACGGCTCCTTCATGCGCGGCGAAGATCGTCTGGAAATTCTCCCGGTCTTCCGGGGTGACCTTCTCCTTGACCCAAGGCAGGATGGGGGTCTCGCCGAGGGCGAAGAGCGCTTCCTTGAATTCCTCGTAGGAACCGTCGAAGAGGAAGCGGAGGGTACGGCCGCGGGAGGTTGTGTTGTCGATGACCTCAGCCACCAGACTCTCGTCCTCGCCGAAATACAGTTTGTTGCCGATGCGGATCTTGCGGGCCGGATCCACGATGACATCCCACAGGCGCTGTTCCTTGTTGAGTTCGCGGAGGAGGAAGACTTCGATGTCGGCGCCGGTTTTTTCCTTGTTGCCGTAGAGACGGGCGGGGAAAACCTTGGTGTCGTTGAGGACGAAGGTGTCGTCCTTGCCGAAGTACTGGATGATGTCCTTGAAAAGCTTGTGCTCGATTTCGCCGGTCTTGCGGTTGAGGACCATCAGCCGGCATTCGTCTCGCCATCTCGGGGGTTCGGAGGCGATCTTGTCCTTGGTCAGGTTGAAGTTGAACTGGGAAAGTTTCATAACGTCTATAAGGGTGCCGCGAAAGGAGCGACAACCTATTATTATACGGCCCCCGATGAATTATGTTTCACCAGGGGCCGGAAAAAATCGCAGGAAGCGCTATACTTTCGCTTCGCGGAAGACTTCGACGATGGAAGGATAGGTGTTTTTCAGGAAGGGAGGGAGGCTGGATTTGGCCACCCAGGCGGCCTTGGCGATGTCTTCTTCCGTCTGGGGCGTCAAATCGACCGGCTTGGTGTAGAGCATGTCATACCACCAGGTATGCTTGAGGTGCCAGACGCCGCCGCGCCGGTAGCAGTGGTCGGTGATGCAGATCAGGTCCCGCAGCTGCAGGGCGTCCACGCCGGTCTCTTCCTGGACCTCGCGGATGGCCGTGACCCGGATGTCCTCGCCGGCTTCCTGGTGGCCTTTCGGCAGGTCCCACAGGCCGTCCCGCTTGATCAGCAGGTAGTCGCCCCGGCGGTTGGACACGAGCCCGCCGGCCGCGTTGACTTCCTTGAATTCGGAGCAGACCCGCCGGTAGGTCGCATCGGTGTCGTCCGAGGGGATGTAGATGCGGCTCAGGGTGGCGGAGGCTTCGAACAGGCCCACCAGCGCATGGATGTCGAGTTTGTCCCCCAGGTGGAATTCCACGGAGTTCGGATCGGCGAGCGCCGCCTCTCCCGGGGTGCAGATCGCAATGCTGCGTTTCTCGAAATAGATCTTGTGCATGACTTCGGCAAAAAACACTTATCTTTGCAAAGATAACGCAAAAATCCCGATTATGACTGGACAAGTTGACAGATTGCTGGCTGGGTATCTGATGGATCTCGGCGCCGTCCTCCTCCGTCCCGACGAGCCGTTCACCTGGGCGTCCGGCTGGCATTCGCCGATCTACTGCGACAACCGGCGGATCCTGTCCTCTCCGGAGGTGCGCTCTTTTGTAGCGCAGGCCCTTGCCGACGAGGCGGACCGGCTGTATCCGGAAGCGGAGATCGTCGCGGGTGTCGCGACGGGTGCCATCGCCCACGGAATCCTGGCGGCGGACCGGCTTGGCAAGCCTTTTGTCTATGTCCGTCCGAAGCCGAAGGACCATGGCACCGGCTCGCAGATCGAAGGTGTCCTCGAACCCGGCCGGAAGGTCGTGGTCATCGAAGACCTGGTCTCGACCGGCATGAGCAGCCTGGCCGCGGTCGATGCGCTTCGCAAGGCGGGCGCGGATGTGCTGGGCATGGTGGCGATTTTTACGTATCAGTTCCAGGCAGCGGCGGACGCTTTCCGGGAGGCAGGCGTGACCCTGACGACCCTGTCCGACTATGGCGCCCTGACAGAGGTGGCGCGGGACAGGAACTATATCGGCGAGGAAGGCTTCAAGGCCCTCCGCGCCTGGCGGGAATCCCCGTCCACCTGGAATAAATAGAAAAAGGAAATGACTGAATATCAAAGCAAGACTGCGGTCGTGAGCCGGCCGCCCTATCAACTCTACATGGCCTTCGTGGACATGCGGAACTTCCTCCAGTATCTGCCGGAGGAGAAGCGCAAGGATATCGTAGCCGATTATGATACGCTCCATGCGACCGTCCAGGGGTTCAACATCGGCGTCCGGGTGGCGACCCGCCTCCCGTATTCCCGGATCTCCCTGGTCGACGACGGTGCTCCGTTCCGCTTCAACGTCGATTTCTTCTTCGACGCGGCGGGCGGCGATCCGGACAAGACCGAATTCCATATCAATGTTGCCGCGGACCTGAATTTCATGATGAAGATGCTGATCGGCGGCAAGATCAAGGAAGCGCTCGACAAGATGGTCGACGGCATGGCGGCCGCCTCCGAAGGCCGGATGCCGGAAGGCATCGATCCGGACATGTTCAAGGACATGCATGTATAATCCTGCGTTCATACGCCTGCTGACGGAAGCCGTCGGGGAAGAGAACTGCCGCATCGTGCTCGATGCCCTGGGCTCCTCTCCGTCCGTATCCATCCGCCTCAATCCCTCCAAACTCGACGCGTGTCCGTTCGCCGGGGCGAAACCCGTTCCGTGGAGCCCTTACGGTTGGCTCCTGCCCGAGCGCCCGTCTTTCACTTCCGACCCGCTGTTCCATGCCGGCTGTTATTATGTGCAGGACTCTTCGGCCATGTTCGTGGGCGAACTGTTCCGGCGCACGGCCGGACCGGAGACGCGGCTGGTGCTCGACCTGTGCGCGGCCCCCGGCGGGAAAACCACCGACTTGGCGGCCTCGCTGCGCGCACTCAGCGACGAGCCTTTCACGCTGGTGGCCAATGAGGTGATGCGGGGCCGTTTCCGGGTGCTGCGGGAGAATGTCGCCGTCTGGGGAGATCCCTGGGTGGGCGTCCTGTCTCGCGACCCGTCCGCTTTCCCTGCCCATCCCGTGTTCGACGCCATCGTGGCGGATGTCCCTTGTTCCGGCGAGGGCATGTTCCGCAAGGATGAAAAGGCCGTCGCAGACTGGTCTCCGCAGACCGTGGACTTCTGTGCCGCCCGGCAGCGCCGGATCCTTTCCGACGTATGGCCCAGTCTGAAGGAAGGCGGCCTGCTGATCTATTCGACCTGTACGTTCAACCGAAAGGAGAATGATGAAAACGTCGCCTGGATCGCTTCGGAACTGGGTGCGGAGATTCTTGATCCCGGAGACATCGCCGGGGTGCTGCGGACGGAACATGGCTATGCCCTCCTGCCGGGTCTTGTCCCGGGCGAAGGCCAGTACGCCGCCGCCCTGCGGAAAACCGCCCAGGCCGCCCGGCCCTACAAGGGGGATTTCATCCAGGAATACCGGGTGGATTTCCCGGTGGTGACCCTTCCCGGTCCGCATTTTGAAGTGGACAGGCCCACGGCGCTCCGTTACCTGCATGGCGATGCCCTACTCCTGCCGGAAGCCCCGTTGGGGATGCTGATCCTGATGTATCAGGGTCATCCGCTCGGACCGGCCAAAAACCTGGGGACCCGTTGCAACAACCTGTATCCTCGGGAAAGAAGAATTAGAAAGGATATCAACAAGTTATGAAAAGAATACTCCTGACAGCCGCCCTTCTGGCCGCCGCCTTCACGGCGATGGCGCAGACCCAGACGGCGGAACAATATGCGAAACGCTACGAAACGATGGTTTCCCGCGTCGGGGCTTCCGGCCTGGGCGTCGAGACACTGCTGGACAAATGGGAAGCCGACTTCCCGGAAGACCTGGACATGCTCCAGGCCCGTTTCCTGTATTGCTTCGACAAGTCCCAGCGGGTCGAAGTGGTTACGCGCAGCCAGTCCCGCTTCCTGGGGCAGCAGCCAGCCCTGGCCCTGAAGGACAGTCTCGGCAATGACGTTAACTATTTCCAGGAAACTTTCTTCGACGATGAATTGTTCGGAGAAGGCATCCGCCAGATCGAGCGTGCGATCCAACTGGCCCCGGACCGCCTGGACCTCCGTTTCAACAAGGTCGCGGCCCTGGTCGCGTATGAAAAGGAGAGCCCGGACATGGCCTTGTCCGACCTGAAGTCCCTGATCGACTACAACGCCTCCCAAAAGCCGAAATGGCAGTATCCGGGCATCACGGTCGACAGGGAGTATTTCGACGCCGCCATCCAGGAATATTGCTTCACCTTCTTCCGGTATGCGACCCCGCGCTGCTACGACGCTTTCCGCGACCTGTCGCTCAAGATGCTGGACTATGAGCCGGACAATGTCCTGTTCCTGGACAACATGGGTTCCTACTTCCTGGTGGCCCAGCATGACAACAAGACCGCCCTCAAGTATTACAACAAAGTCCTGAAAATCAAGAAGGACGACATTACTGCCATCCGCAACTGCGTCCTGCTGGCCCGCAATGCCAAGGACGTCAAGCTTGAGAAGAAATACCTGCCGATGCTCGTCCGGTACGGCGAGACCGATACCGACAAGGCGGCCGCCAAGGCCCGGCTCGAGTATCTCAACGGGAAAAAGTAACTACACCTCCCGGCCGTGGCCGTGCTGATATAACTCCCAGGAGTTGAAGAGGTTCTGGAAGATGGCGTAGAGGCCGCCGGCGATGGAGGTGACCGGGGTCATGTAGGTATAGCCGAGCCAGATCAGGAAGCCGGTGTTCTTCTGGCCGAGGGCCTGTCCGGCGGTGACCTTGTCCACTCGTCCATGGGCTGATTTCCGGCCGAACAGGAACTGGACGGCGGTGCAGGCGAGGGACACGAGGATGATGCAGAGGATGGCCCCGATGCCCAGGTGGCTGTGGAGTAAGGCCTTGGTGGAAAGCAGGATCGCCAACGTCAGCCCGATGCCCCAGACATAGAAAGAGTTGGAACTCCAGCGCATGAGCGTGCGCTGGAGTTTTTTCGTCGTGTAGCGGATGATCCAGGCCAGGAAGCAGGGACCGAGCAGCAGCGGGAAAATGCGTGCGGCCAGGGAGAAGACATACTGCCAGAAGCCGAGCGTCGAGGAAGGATTGACCATCGGGATGACGGTCGGGATCAGCAGCGTCGCGGCGGTGTTGCTCAGCAGCAGGTAGGTCACGGTGCCGTGCAGGTTGCCGCCGAGCCGGTCGGTGATCACGCCGGCTGCCGATGCCGTGGGGCATATGAAGCACAGCATGGCACATTCCAGCAAAATGCGCGTGTCTCCGGGTTCGGTGTGGGCCGCGGCCAGGCCGAAGATGACGAAAGACAGGCATTGGAACAGCAGCACCCACAGGTGCCAGCGACGGAGTCTGAGGTCATGCGGGGAGGTCTTGACGAACTGGAAGAACAGCAGGATGGCGATGACCCAGCGCTGGCCTTCCGTGGCGATGGGACGGAGAACGGGCCCCAGCGGCCGCAGGGCGGGGATGAAATGGTACAGGAGGTAGAGGGAAGCGCCGGTGACCATGGCCAGCGGCAGCATCCATTCCTTTACGAACCGGAGGGCCTTATTCATCGGCTTTCTTCAGGATCGGGAGGAAGATCCGGTCCATGAGCGGATCGGTCAGTTTCATGCAGAGCCCCGTGAGGATGGCCAGGATCAGGGTGCCTTCCCGGATCACGATGTCCACGCCGTCTCCGAAGAAGTTGCGGAAAGCGAACCAGGCGAAGCCGGCGGACAGCAGGACGAGCACGACGTCGATGACGATCTTGACATTGCTGAACTTGGATCCGGTCACGTCGGAGATGACGGCCGTCAGTTTGTCGCCGGCCAGGATCCAGGCACCCGCGATGACTTCGATGTGGATGCCCACGGCGGTCAGCACGACGCTGACCAGGCAGAGCAGCATGCGCATGGCGTAGGTGGCGGCAGGGAGGCCCTGGACGGCCCAGATGGCCGCGTCGCACAGATAGCCGAAGACGAAAGCGGCGGGAATCTGCATGAGGTATTCGACCTTGAATTTCCGGCCGAGCAGGACCATCTGCGTCAGGATGAATACGATGTGCATCATCCAGGTGAACGTGCCCACGCTGATGGCGCCCCATTTGAGGTTGAGGACGGCGGGTGGGCAGGAGACCGGTGCGGTGCCGAGGTTGGATTTCAGGGAAAGCGCTACGCCGAATGCCACCAGGATCAGGCCGAAAGTGGCGACGCCATAGCGGATTATGATATTCTTGAAGGTCAGTCTGGCCATATTTGGCAGTGAATTAGAGTACAAATATCGCAAAAATTCCTATCTTCGCAACCTATACTTGAAACTCAATCATTTTTCAAGATGAAAAAAGCTTATATCATGTTCATGGCATCGGCCATGCTCCTCGCTTCCTGCGGCCAGAAGCAGCAGGAAAAACTCCCTGCCCTCGATCTGGGTTACCTCGATACGACCGTGACCCCGGGCCAGGATTTCTATCAGTATGCCACCGGCGGTTGGCAGAAGTCCCATCCGCTTCCGGCCGAGTATTCCCGCTATGGTTCCTTCGACGCCATCGCCGAGAATACCCAGATCCAGCTCAACGACCTCTTTGCCGAGATGGCGAAGATGAACGCTGAGAAGGGTACCGTCGACCAGAAGATTTCCGACCTCTATAAGATGGCCCTCGACTCCCTGACCCGCAACAGCCTGGGTGCCGAGCCGATCAAGCCGTACATCGCCGAGATCCAGGCCGTCTCCTCCAAGGAAGACCTCGCCCGTCTGCTCGGCCGCATGAATAAGGTCGGCGAAGGCGGCTTCTATGGCGCCGGCGTCGAGGCCGACCTGATGGACAGCAACATGCAGATCCTCTACATGGGCCAGGGCGGCCTGGGCATGGGTGACCGCGACTACTATCTCGATCCCAAGAACGCCGAACTCAAGGCCGGCTACAAGGCCTTCCTCGTAAAGGTCCTCGGTCTTGCTGGACTGGAGAATGCCGAAGAACTGGCGGAAAAGGACATGGCCGTCGAAGATGCCATGGCCCAGATTTTCTGGCCGCGGGAGAAGAACCGCGACATGAACGCCATCTACAACCCGATGTCCACCGACCAGATTTTCAAGAACTGGCCGAACCTGCACTTCGACCTGACCATGCAGGAGTTGAATATTCCCGCCCAGGAGAAAGTGATCGTCCAGCAGCCTTCCTATTTCGACGGACTGGACGCCATCTTCAAGAATTGTGACCTCGAGAGTCTCAAGGCCTACCTGCTCGCCTCTTTCGTCAGCGGTTCCTGCGGCGCCCTGAGCGATGACTTCTATACCGCCAACTGGGAGTTCTTCAGCCACCAGATGGCCGGTGCCCAGGAGCAGCGCCCGCGCTGGAAGCGTGCCATGGCCGTTCCGAACAGCCTGCTCGGCGAGGCCGTCGGCGAGATGTATGTCAACAAGTACTTCCCGGCTTCTTCCAAGGAGAAGATGGTCAAGCTGGTTGAGAACCTCCGCACCGCTCTCGGCGAGCACATCGACGGTCTCGACTGGATGAGCGACGCCACCAAGGCCAAGGCCCGCGAGAAACTGGCCGCCTTCACCGTGAAGATCGGCTATCCGGACAAGTGGAAGGATTACAGCACCCTGGACATCGATCCGGACAAGACCTACTACGAGAACCTGCGCGCCGCCAGCGCCTGGTACACGGCTGACAACCTGTCCAAGCTCGGCAAGCCGACCGCCAAGTCCGAGTGGGGCATGACGCCGCCGACGGTCAACGCCTACTACAACCCGACCACCAACGAGATCTGCTTCCCGGCAGCCATCCTGCAGAAGCCGTTCTTCGATCCGAACGCTGACGAGGCGGTCAACTACGGCGGCATCGGCGTGGTCATCGGCCACGAGATGAGCCATGGTTTCGACGACCAGGGCAGCATGTTCGACGCAGAAGGCAACATGGTCAACTGGTGGACCGATGAGGACAAGGCCAAGTTCAATGAGAAGGCCGCCCTCCTCGGTGCGCAGTTCGACGCGGTCGAAGTCCTTCCGGGCGTACATGCCAACGGCGCCTACACCATGGGTGAGAACATCGGCGACCACGGCGGCATCAGCATCGCCTGGACCGCCATGCAGAACGCCATCAAGGACAACCGTCCGGGCCTGATCGACGGCCTGACGCCGGAGCAGCGCTTCTGGCTGTCCTACGGTGCCATCTGGGCCCAGAACATCACCGACCAGGAGAAGGCCCGTCTGACCAATATGGACGTCCACTCCCTGGCTGTGAACCGCGTCAATGTTTCCATCCGCAACTTCGGCGAATTCTTCGATGCTTTCGGCATCAAGGAGGGTGAGCCGATGTGGCGTCCGGAATCCGAGCGGGTCCATATCTGGTAATGAACGCGCCGCGGTTCATATCGCGTCGTATCCGATTCGAAGGGAAGATCGCGGTCGTTTCGATCGCGGTCTCCTTTCTTGTCATGATCCTGGCCGTCGCCATCTCCGCCGGGTTCCGGAAGGAACTGCGGCAGGGGATTTCGGCCATCTCCGGGGATATCCAGCTCACGCCCCCGGACCTGAATTACGTGGGCGAGACCGATCCCGTTTCCCTGCAGGCCCCCTGGGCGGAACCCCTGGGATCCCTGCAGGGGGTCGAGTCGGTCGTTCCCGCCGTCTACCGGGCGGGAATCGTACGCAGCGGCGACAACATCCACGGCGTGCTGTTC
>JBGUXJ010000100.1:0-6194 GCA_045222055.1 Candidatus Cryptobacteroides sp.
TCCCCGATCAGGGCGGCCAACTTGTCGAGGACTTTCTTGTCTCCCTCGACCCAATACTTTGTAATACAATAATTTGCCATGATATTAACGTTTTTCGATATAACAAGCCCGGCCGGACCTTCTCATCCATTTGCCGTGTCTTTCGTACTCCTTTTCGCTTCTCAGTATCCATAGAAGCCGCCCCTTGAGCCTGTCGGGCACTTTCGGTTCTGCGGCATCACCGTCCGTAAAAATGATGAGTCCGTCGTATTCGGAATGATCCGCCATATAATCGATCACCGGCTGGAAATTGGTTCCGCCTCGCCCCTTGACCTGGAATTCCGCCTTTGCCTTCGAAAGCGTGACGGGCTCTCCCAGGGCCGTGTCAAAAGTGAGCACGTCGATCTTTTCCACCCCGTACTTGAAAAAGCGGTTGATGGTGGAGAAGAAATACCGCAGGTCCTCCTCCGTGATGGATCCGCTCACGTCGACCGCCACCAGGTAGTTGGTCTTGAGCTGCCGGATGCTTCCCATATACTGGAATCCGCTCCGTCGGTTGGGACGCATACGGGTGAGGCGTCGTTTGGAGCACAGGACACTGGAGCGGAATCCGGAGAGGACCTTGCGATAGTCCAGCTTGGGTTTGAGGGTCGCTTGAATCTGTTCCACGAGGTCCATCGGCAGCGACCCCCAGGATGAAAGGTTCTCGGCCACGTTTTTCACTTCCTCCGCCATCCAGGCATCTTCCTGCCAGAGTCCCGTCGCATCAGCATCTTTCTCTTCTTGCCCATTGCCTTCATCATCGCCCTGCGACGTCTTTGATTGCATGCTTTTGGCATACCATTCATAGTATTCTCCTTCCGGGAGTCCCATCATGGACGGCGTTACGAGACCAGGGAGCGGATAGCTGGTGGCAACGGCCATGTCACTTCCCAAAAGAACCGCTCCCGGGGAGCAGCCTTCCGGTTTCCGGGAATAGGGATGGAGCAGGAGAATACGGATCATCTCGATGCGGAATAGTTCTTCCACTGCATTGTAAGACATTCCCGTCAGGGGATGAGGATTATATTCAATCCGTCCCTCCCCTACCCGAACCGGGCAGTCCAGATGCTTGTTTTCCATCAACTTATGGGTACAGAACGCCCCGAAGAGCGCCGGTTCCGTGAGGAACCAGATGTCTGTCATCCTGTCAATCGCTTCCATCTCAGATCGCGCTGATGAAACTGGTCATTTTCTTGTAAACCGACCCGGCATCCATCACGATGAAGGCGACCGCCTTCTTGAATTTTCCTTCGTTGAAGATGGATGCGAAGTGGGCCAGCGACTCTTTCCTGGCGCCGAGGAGATCGATGTAGGCCGTCAGGTTTTTGGCTGCCGTTTTCCGGGACTTGAGCTCTTGGTTCTCCAGGTAACGGAAAATGGATTCATTGACTTTTGCCAGTTGATGAATCTCATAACCAAGCAGTTTCTTCTCACATTTGGAAAAGCGAAGAAGTACATCCTCGGCGCTCACAAGATTGTCGGCCGAAAGATGCTGGAAGAAAGCGGATGCGGCCTTGACCCCGACGATGCCGGATATGATCTTCTTATAGACGGCATCCAGTTCCTGCTCCGATGCAATCGCAGCGGAAACCTTCTCCCATGCGCGGCGGTCGGGCGTTTTCTCAAGCCCGGTGTCGGCATCGCCGACTCCGCCGACTTCTGTATCCAGCCATTCCTGATGGGCCGATATGAAACTGGTTACCCGCTTGTCCAGCCCGGCCTTCTCCGCCCATAACAGCCAATCCTGCACCGACGGACGGAACGCATAGACATTGAAGCGCGAGACCAGTGCCGGATCCAGATCGGTCAGCTGGTACTCCTCGCCGTCATTGACAGCGGAGATGAGGCGGCTTCCTTCCGGTAGCGAGCGTCCCGCCAGTTTGCGGTTCAGCGCCAGGTCCATGATGGTCTGAAGGACTTCCGGACGTGCGCGGTTAAGTTCGTCCAGGAACAGGACGACGGGTTTCCCGTCCGTCGGAAACCAATAGGGCGGCATGAAATCGGTCTTTCCGGTTTCGGAGTTCTTGGTCGGAAGGCCGATGAGATCACCCGGGTCGGACATCTGTCCCAGAAAGAGGGGCACGACCTTCATCCCACGGGATTCGAAATAGCGGGTCAGGATCTGTGACTTGCCGATGCCGTGGCGGCCGGTAAGCATGATGTTCTGGGCGGCCGGCGTTCTGGCAAGGACCTGCCCGAGTTCTGAGGAATCAATATAGATAGGCATTGTTAATTAATGGTAAAGTGTAAATGTTTACGGCCGTATTTTTTCTCAATCCTCTCAATCTGGAAGGTGACCATGGAGAAAACCCTTGTTGACAGGATGAATGTCTCCCTCACCTTATCATTCGTTCCTTCCACGGACAGTTCAATATCGACTGCGTCACTTTTGAACGCATAACAGAACAGGTTTTTTTTCCTCTGGTGTTCGAACCATATTCTTCCAAACTCGACCTTTTCGGCTTGTTGCGAAAAAAAATCCGCCAATTCCTTGAAACGCCCGGCGATATCGGCAGCCTGCTGCGCCTTTGCAGGGGTCATGCTTTCTCCGAGTCGAAAGTATATGTTCCTGTTTTCCGTGAGCTTGACAGAAAGGGTTTTCCCATCATACTGCTGCTTTCTTTCCAGCCCGCTTCCCTCAAAGGCCGAATCCAGCATGGCATTCCAGGACAGCTCCTTCATCTTTTTGAGTTTCGCCCGTTTCTCATCCAGCAGGCTCACCAGCGTGTCTTCCTTGACGAGGAGATACTTATTGTCCGGGTCCAGAGTTATGCTCTTTACCTGCCAGCTGTAAGAATAATATCTAGGATGACAGAATTTTAGGGTGGACGGAATATGGAGATGATCGGTAATGATTCTTTCAGGGGTATAACTGACCAGGCCCTCCGGGAGGATAATTTCGTCTTTTGTTCTCTCGCTCACCGGCAGGGAACTTATGTGTTTGACTTTGGCGGGAAGACGGAAGACTCCGTCGACGGTGCAGTCGAGCGCATCGGCACAGATCCTTACCAATGAATCCGGAAGGATGAGGTTTCCCGTGAAGTGGCAACGGTAGAAGCAACTGTTTTTCAGCGTCTTCAGGCCTTCGGGAAGGGTAATGGAGCGGATCTTCATTTCTGAGGGCGCATTAGCAAATGCCCGCGCAGGGATATAGTCAATGCCCGGCTTGAGGATGTACTTGAACACATGGACAGGCGTTCCCGGCATGAGATTTCCCAAGCCGGACCATGGGACAATCTGACCGTCAAGCCATAATTCATCACAGTACTCGAGCGCATCGGACATCAGCACTCCTCTTTCCTGATAGCCATAAAAACGCGACACGGGGACCTCCACGGTCATCGTCAGCACCAGTCTATCCATCACGCAACGGCCTCCCAACCCTTCTTTACATTGGAGAGGATCTCCTCCTCGAAGATGCTGCGGATGCCGGCCTCGTCCGGAGCATAGGCCATGTCGCGCTTGAGGATATCCTTGCGGCCGCTGCTGTAATCGGTATGGTAGAAGATGTAGGCCGGATAACGGCCGGTAGACTCCTTGTTGGTCTTCCAGATGAGGAACTTGTGGAGCATCACCTTGTCGCCGGAAATCTTGCGGTAGACGCGGCGGTCCAGGAGGGTGCTGGCCTCCAGCGGACCGGAAGGACCCTTTACTTCTTCGAAGGGGCAGAGATCGGTGAGCTGGCTGATACGAATGTCTGTTTCGGACGGAGTCTTGTCGGACCTCTCGCGGATGAAGCTTAGGCCTAGGGAAGACACGCCCGGGGTCATTCCCTCATGCATCCACCGGCCGTCCTCGAAGCGGACCAGGGCGTTCGTACGGACCTTGTCGTCATTGCCGCGGGCGACAAGTTCGATGACGCTCACCTCCCAGACTATCTCCGGACGGACCATCTGGTAGGCGATCCCCCGGGAGTCGGTGAGGACGTAGCAGGACTCGACATGCATCTGGGAGAGACGCGCTGCCAGGGACCTGCGGTCATCCTCCGACAGACTCCCGGAGCCGACGGCAAAGACCTGGAAAGCGCCGTCCTCGCGACGGACGGCCAGCATCAGGTCACGGATGCCGCTGTCACCGGCCGTATAGCCCACAATGGCCGCGTCGATGCTGTGGCGGGGCTTGACCTTGCTGACGATACCGCAGTCGGAGTGGATGACGAGCCCTTCGGCGCCTTCGCACTCCACCCATTCGTCATAGATGGCCTGTACCTCGTCCAGGGAAGATGCACGCATCATCTGCACCGGGCAGGCAGCGTCGGACTTGAAGATGTCGGAAAGTGCCTTGTAGGTCTCCCCGTACGGGCTTCCGGCATAAGACCTGCCGTCCAGGGAGACAAGGTCGAAGGGAGCGAGACGAAGCAGGTCACGCTTCGCAGGATCGGCGAGGGCGGCGGGGACGTCGGCGCAGCGCGGACGGCCTCCTTCACAGGGCATGTAGAGTTCGGCGGCTACGACGGCTTCTTTCACGCCGGCTGCTTTCAGCAACCGGGCCGCTTCGTCCATGCAGGAGAGATGGCCGGCCTTGTCGATGCCGCGGGAGTTGAGCAGGAGCGTATCTCCCTCTTTGTAGAATAGGACCTGGAGGTGTCCGTCGATCTTGCGGGTGACGTAGAATTCGTTTCCGGCGATACGGCTGCGCATCTTGGAACCCTCCACGAGCATGAACTTGCCCGCAACGTTTTTCTTGTAGTCTATGGCCGTCTGGCTGAGTGACTTGGTGATTTCCATGGCTTAAAGGGATTTGAGTTCGAGGTTGGTAAGTCTGAGGATCAGGGCATAACTGTCGCCCTGGACGCGGCCTTCGAGGAAGGCACGGTAAGGGGTTCCGCCCGTGTTCATCACGAGAGGGCCTACGCCCTTCGCACCTCCGCCGACGAGCATCATCGCGCCGGTCTCCGCCAGTTTCTTGGCCATTGCCTGGAGAAAATCAAAGGTAAGACCGTTCACATGGCGGAGCTGATAGCCTTTCTTGAAGACGAAACGCCGGAGGGCATCGGCCTTGGGCATCATCTTGCCGGTCCAGCGGACAGGCATGCCGTCGACGGCGATGTTTCCGAAGGTCGCGGACTCCGGACGGACTTCCTTTTCCGTACCGTCCGGATTGAAGACATGTTCGGAAAGGGTTACGCCATAAGCAACCTTTCCGTCTGAGGTGAGATAGACCTTCTTGAGTCCCTCCAGCCGGAGTCCCACGCGCTCCATGTCAATCTCTGGATCTTCGGCGATAAGGGCCTCGGGCAGAGCGTCTGCAAAGTGCTCCACGAGCACGCCCGGCTCGGTCTCCATCGTACTGCGGAGGCGTTTTTCGGAGTGAGTTTCCTCTCCGGCAGCGGTCCTGCAGCATGTCTTCACCTTGGAAGACTTGTTCTCGAACGCCACTTCGGCGTCACGTCTCTCGGCATTGGAAATATTGAATTTTCTCATAACGTTTGTCTGTTAAATCATACTGAAATCCAGGTCGTCCAGGTCTTCGACGGTCTCTTCCTCCAGGTCATCGATCACGGCCTCTTCGCCCAATGATACCAGAGGAAATTCCACCTTGGTCCCGGCAAAGAGGAAAAGCCCGGTCGGGCAGTTCAGAAGGAAGCCGTCATGCAGGGTGGTTCCCCCGCTGTAACTGAATGGGAATGCATAGATTTCCTTTCCCACGGCCGCAGCCAGTTCCGGGCATTGCAGTTGGTAGACCGAAGCCCACTCATGGTCCAGAAACTCTTCTTCCAAGACCTTGCGGTCCAGACCGATGGAACCGTCGAAGGAGGACGGAACCGTTTCCAGGACATTTCCGTCGGCACCAAAGGATGTCAGGTCGGTTTTCCTGACGATATGACCGCTCTCGTCAACAGTGGCCATTTTGGCGGCACCTGCCGGAATCATCAGGGCATCTTCCGGGGAGAGATAGGCGGCGGTACACGGGTTTCCCTCCCGGTCCGTGGCGACCAGGGTACTCCAGCCATAGACCTTCTTTCGCTCCAGTTTCACCGGAGCGGCGGAGAAAGTGGCTCCGCCAAGGATGAATGATAGTTCTTTTGCCATTTTTCAAGTATTTATGCGGCCAGTTCGGCCATCAGTTCAATGAGTCCATTCTGTATTCCGGGCGACATACGACGGATCTTCTTCGGGTCCGTGCACCAGGCATCGGACCGAAGACGGACGCCATTAAGGAAGATGACTTCT
>JBGUXJ010000101.1:0-6415 GCA_045222055.1 Candidatus Cryptobacteroides sp.
CGGAAGAACTTCGGAGTGATCTGGGAAAAGTCCAGGCGCGAATCCACATCCACCACCGGGGTGCTCATCTCCGTCGTGAGGTGCTCGGAGACATAGGCCTCGATGCGTCGGGCGAATTCGGGGAGGTTCTCTTCCTTCAAGGTCAGGCCGGCGGCATAGATATGTCCGCCGAAGTTTTCGAGCAGGTCGGCGCAGCGCTCGATCGAGTCGTACAGGTCGAACCCGCGGACGCTCCGGGCGGAGCCGGTCACGAATCCGTTGGACTTGGTCAGGACGAAGGTCGGCTTGTAGAAGGCCTCGACCAGCCGGGAAGCGACGATACCGACCACGCCCTTGTTCCATTCGGGGTTATATACGATCGTGGCGTTCTGGCAGGCCAGGCATTTGCCGTTCTGGACCATTTCAAGGGCTTCCCGGGTGATTTCCCGGTCGATGCTCTTGCGCTCGTTGTTGTTGTCGTTGATCTGGGAGGCGATGCGGGCGGCGGTCCGGTCATCGGCGGCCGTCAGGAGTTCCACGGCGAGCCGTCCGGATTCCATGCGGCCGGCGGCGTTGATGCGCGGGCCGATCTTGAAGACGATGTCGTCGATGGTCACGTGGTCCGGTTCCAGGTTGGAGAGGGCGATGATCGCCTGCAGTCCCTTGCGGGGCTTTTCATTGAGCCGTTTCAGCCCGAAATGGGAAAGGACGCGGTTCTCCCCCGTCACGCTGACCAGGTCGGACGCGATGCTGACGACCAGCAGGTCGAGCAAGTGCTCCAACTCGGCGAAAGGGATGTCCATGACCTGGGCATACGCCTGGACCAGCTTGAAACCGACGCCGCAGCCGCAAAGGTCGTCGAAAGGATAATGGCAGTCCTCCCGCTTGGGGTCGAGCACGGCCACGGCGGCCGGGATCTCGTCCTCGGGAAGATGGTGGTCGCAGATGATCACATCCATGCCCTTGGAAGCGGCATAGCGGACCTTGTCGATGGCCTTGATGCCGCAGTCGAGGGTGATGATCAGGTTGAAACCGTTTTCCGCGGCCCAGTCCAAAGCCTTGATAGACAGGCCGTAGCCCTCGTCGTAACGGTCCGGGATGTAATAGTCGAGTTTCTTGGTGAAGCGACCGAGGAAGGAATAGACCAGCGAGACGGCCGTCGTCCCGTCGACATCGTAATCGCCGTAGACCAGGATTTTCTCCTTCCCTTCCACCGCTTTCCGGAGACGGGCCACCGCCTTGTCCATGTCCTTCATCAGGAAGGGGTCATGGAGCGACTCCAGACTGGGGCGGAAGAAGGCACGGGCCTGTTCAAAAGTACGGATGCCCCGTTGGACCAGCAAGGTGGCCAGCACGGAATCGATACCGAGTTCCGCACTGAGACGGGCGACCGCTTCCGGGTCACCGACCTCCTTGACGAGCCATTTCCTTTCTTTTGACATATCTACAAAGATAGCCATAAAATTCCAAAAATCGAATTTAAGTGTTATTTTTGCACGATTATAAAGAAAAGAGCATTATGGCCATACAGCAGCAACTCAGTGAGCAGGAGATTCAGAGAAGGGAATCCATGAACAAGCTCAGGGAACTGGGCATCAATCCATATCCGGCAGCCCTTTACCCGGTCGACACGACCGCACGGCAGATCCTCGACGGCTACAAGCCGGAGGAAGGCAATTTCCAGGACGTCTGCCTGGCGGGACGTATCATGTCGCGCCGGATCATGGGTGCGGCTTCGTTCATGGAACTCCAGGACGAAAGCGGGCGTATCCAGGTCTATGTCAAGCGGGACGAGATCTGCCCGGGGGAAGACAAGACGATGTACAATACCGTCTTCAAGAAACTTCTCGACATCGGCGACATCGTGGGTATCAAGGGCTTTGCCTTCATCACCCAGACCGGACAGCTTTCGGTCCACGCCAAGGAACTCACCGTGCTCAGCAAGTCGCTGAAGGTGCTTCCGATCGTCAAGACCGATGCGGACGGTACCGTCCATGACGGCTTCTCCGACCCGGAGCTCCGCTACCGCCAGCGGTATGTCGACCTGATCGTCAACCCGCAGGTCAAGGATGTGTTCGTCAAGCGGGCGAAGATCGTCCAGACCATGCGTGACTACTTCAACGAGGCGGGCTGCCTGGAAGTCGAGACACCGATCCTGCAGGCGATTCCGGGCGGCGCCACGGCTCGTCCGTTCATCACGCATCACAATGCGCTGGACATTCCGCTGTACATGCGTATCGCCAATGAACTGTACCTGAAGCGCCTGATCGTAGGCGGATTCAGCGGTGTATATGAGTTCGCGAAAGATTTCCGCAACGAGGGAATGGACAAGACGCACAATCCGGAGTTCACTTGCATGGAGATCTATGTGGCGTACAAGGATTACATCTGGATGATGGCCTTCGTCGAGAAGATGCTGGAGAAGATCGCGGTAGCGGTCAACGGCTCCACGAAGGTGATGATCGGCGGCAACGAGGTGGAGTTCAAGGCTCCGTACCGCCGGATCGGCATCCTGGACGCCATCAAGGAATATGCGGGCGTGGATGTCGCCGGCATGGGCGTCGACGAACTTCGGGAGACTTGCAAGAAACTGAATGTGGAGTTCACCCCGTCCATGGGTGTGGGCAAGCTGATCGATGCGATCTTCGGCGAGTATTGCGAGAAGAATTTCGTGCAGCCGACGTTCGTCATCGATTATCCGGTAGAGATGTCCCCGCTGACCAAGCGTCACCGGACGAATCCGGCGCTGACAGAGCGGTTCGAACTGTTTGTCTGCGGCAAGGAACTGGCGAATGCCTATTCCGAACTGAATGACCCGGTGGACCAGCTGGAGCGCTTCGAGGAGCAGGCAAAACTGAAGGCGGGCGGCGACGACGAGGCGATGTTCATCGACTATGACTTCGTGCGTGCACTCGAGTACGGCATGCCGCCGACTTCTGGACTGGGCATGGGCATCGACCGTCTGACGATGTTCATGACGGGCCAGACGACCATCCAGGATGTGCTGTTCTTCCCGCAGATGCGGCCGGAGAAAGTAGTCCGGAAGGAAGAGGAATCCGCCGAATAAACGGCCTATGGGACGCGAGGTCATCACATCGGCTCAGAATCCCAAGATCAAGGAACTTCTCGCGTTGCAGGAGAAATCTCGCCTGCGGCGCGAGAAGGGTCTTTTTGTCGTGGAGGGCCGCCGGGAACTGGAACACTGCCTCCGGGCCGGGTTCCGGGTCCGCACGGTTTTCATCTGTCCGGATATCCTCTCCGATCATTCAGGCGCCGACGATGACACCCTCCTCAGGAGTCTCGCTTCGCTCGACCCCACCGTCTTCGACGGTTCCCCCGCTTCCGTGCCGCGGGTGGCACGTCCTTCGGAAGGTGTCATCGCCGGCGCCGCGGTCATCGAGGTGAGCCGGGCGGTATATGAGAAGGTGGCGTACCGGGAAGGGACGGAAGGGGTCATCGCGGAAGTGTATGCGAAAGAGCGTCGGCTGGAGGACCTGCAGTTGTCCGAAAAGCCGCTGGTCGTGGTGCTGGAATCGGTGGAGAAACCGGGGAACCTCGGGGCGGTGCTGCGCAGCGCGGATGCCGCGGGTGCGGATGCCGTGATCGTGTGCGATCCGGCGACGGACCTGTACAATCCCAACTTGATCCGCTCCTCAATCGGATCGGTCTTTACACGGCAGATCGCGGTCTGTTCCTCAGAAGAGGCCATTGGCTGGCTCAAGGCACACGGCATCCGGATCTATACGGCCCAGCTGCAGGATTCGGAGTGGTATTACGACACCGACATGACGGGCGGGACGGCCATCGTCATGGGCACGGAATCCACCGGGCTGACGGACATCTGGCGGAAGGCGGCGGACGCCCATATCCGCATCCCGATGCTCGGGCAGCTCGACTCCCTCAACGTGTCCGTTTCCGCGGCGATCCTCCTCTTCGAGGCGGTCCGGCAGCGGAACAGCACCGTTTAACCCCTCTTGCCATGGAAGAGAAGAAACGCTACGGCTTGATCGGCTCGGAAATCTCCGGGTCCCGCAGTCCGGAACTGTTCCGGGCGGCGTATGACGGACGTTTCCCGTACGACCTGCTGGACGGAACGGAATTCCTGCCGCTCTGGAAACGGTTCCTCGAGGAATACCAGGCCGTGAATGTCACGGCGCCCTTCAAGCAGGATGCATTTGCGCAGGGGCTGCAGCTGGCGCGGGACGGATATGCCGGGATCTCCGGGCCCTGCTTCAAGATCCGGGCGACCAACCTGGTGGTCAAGACGCCGGAAGGGCTCATGTTCCACAATTCGGACTTCACGGGGATCATCCTCAGCGTCGCGGAGGCCTGCTTCCCCGGCGTGGTCGACCAGTGCTACGGTGTCTATGGGGAACGCGGTCACGTCAAAGTCCACCAGTTCCTCCGCGAAAACCTGGAGGAGCGCTACGGATACAAGCCGCAGGCGCTGGTCGTAGGTGTCGGCGGAGCCGGCCGGGCGGCGGCGGTCGCCGCGGCGGAGATGGGCTTCGCCACCGCCCTGATGAACCGGACGCACGAGAAGGCGCAGACACTGGCGGCGGAATTCCCCGAATACGGATTCATCCCTGTCCCGATGAGCGATTTCAAGGCCGCCGTGCAGGAATGTGACCTGGTCATCTATACGTTGCCGGGGTCGGTCCCGGCCGTCGAAGAACTGGAGGAAGCCCATTTCAAGGGTGAAGACGGTCCCGGAAAAATCATTCTGGAAGCCAATTACAAGACACCGGCGTTCTCGGGGCCGGTCCGGGAGAAACTGGACGCGGCGGGTGCCCGGTATGTCCCGGGAATCCGATGGCTCCTGTATCAGGCGCTTACGGGATACGGCCTTATGACGGGAGTTCCGGCCGACATCATGGCCCTCGAGGAAGCGATCCGCTGACAGCGGGCGGGCCGAATGAAATCTGTCAAGATTATTTGTCCAGTGTCCGGAAAATTCGTAAATTGCAATGTTGTTAAAATGTACGAACCATGTCACTGAACAAAGTCATGTTGATCGGTAACGTTGGCAAAGATCCCGAAATCCGTTACCTTGAAGGAAATTCCCCCAATGGCGCCAATGCCAAGGTCGCCACTTTCCCCCTTGCTACTTCCGAGCGGTACAGAGACCGCAACGGCGAGCAGCATGAAAACACCGAATGGCACAACATTGTCGCCTGGCGAGGCCTCGCCGACACGATGGAACGTTTCGTCAAGAAAGGCACCCAGCTCTATGTGGAAGGCCGCCTGAGGACCCGTTCCTGGACCGACCAGACGGGAGCCAAGCGCTTCACCACCGAAATCGTCGCCGACGTCATCCAACTCCTCGGCAAGCGCACCGACAATCCGGGCGCCCCGCAGGGCTATGACAATCCGGGTGCTTACCAGCAGCCCCGCCAGAACTTCCAGCAACCTTACCAGCAGCCCCAGCAGCCGGCGGCGCCCCAGGCTCCTGCCGAGGGTCCCGAAGATGATCTCCCGTTCTAGAATATCCCTGCCATGAAACTTGATGTCGTACTCGGCCTCCAATGGGGCGATGAAGGAAAAGGAAAAATCGTCGATGTGCTCGCTGCCCGCTACCCGGCCGTAGCCCGGTTCCAGGGCGGACCGAACGCAGGTCACTCCCTGCACTTCGAAGGCAAGAAATTCGTTGTGCGCAGCATTCCTTCCGGCATTTTCCGGGAAGGTTCCACCAATGTCATCGGCAGCGGCGTAGTCCTCGACCCGGTCACCTTTCGGGAAGAATGCCGCAATCTGGAGAGCATGGGCATCGACACCCGCAGCAAACTGTGCATCTCCAAGAAGGCCCACCTGATCCTTCCGACCCACCGCCTGCTGGATGCGGCGCTCGAAGCCGCCGCCGGCAAAGGTAAGATCGGCTCCACCCTGAAAGGCATCGGACCGACCTACACGGACAAGATCGGCCGCCACGGCCTGCGGGTCGGCGATATCCTGGCCCCGGATTTCCAGGCCCGTTTCGACAAGCTCAAGAAGCGCCATCTCGGCCTGCTCGCGGACCTCAAGTTCGACTGCGACCCGGAAAAGGATGAGGCGGACTGGATGGATGCGATCGGATTCCTCCGGACCTATCAACTGATCGACTGCGAGTATTTCGTCAATAACTGGCTGGACAGTAAGCCGATGCTGGCGGAAGGAGCCCAGGGCTCCATGCTGGACATCGACTTCGGTTCCTATCCGTTTGTCACGTCCTCCAACACCACCGTCGGCGGTGTCTGCACGGGTCTGGGCATCGCGCCCTCCCGCGTAGGCCATGTCTACGGTATCTTCAAGGCATACTGCACCCGCGTGGGCAGCGGTCCGTTCCCGACCGAACTGTTCGACGAGACCGGCGAGCGTCTCCGCCAGCTGGGCTATGAGTTCGGTGCCGTCACCGGACGTCCCCGCCGCTGCGGATGGCTGGACCTCGTCGCCCTGAAAT
>JBGUXJ010000102.1:0-6040 GCA_045222055.1 Candidatus Cryptobacteroides sp.
GGAGGCGCCGTAGATGGAGGAGCAACCCGTCGCGTTCGCGATCATCATGTGGTCGCCGAAGAGCTGGGTGATGTTCTTGATGTACGGAGTCTCGCCGCAGCCGGCGCAGGCACCGGAGAACTCGAAGAGCGGCTGGGCGAACTGGGCGTTCTTGACGTTGGCCGCCTTGTTGACCGCATTCTCCTTGTATCCGATCTTGCTGTGCAGGTAGTTGAAGTTGTCCTGCTCGGCCTGCTGGCCCTCGAACGGGACCATGACCAGGGCTTTCTCCTTGGCAGGGCAGACATCGACGCAGTTGCCGCAGCCGGTGCAGTCGTCCACGGAGGTGGCGAGGGCGAACTTGTATTCCTTGAGCATGGCGTTGCCCTGCTTCATCTTCAGACTGGCCGGAGCGGCTGCCGCCTCTTCCTCGGTCAGGAGGTACGGACGGATCGCGGCGTGCGGGCAGACGAAGGCGCAGGTGTTGCACTGGATACAGTTGTCCGGGATCCAGGAAGGAACCGCGACGGCGACGCCGCGCTTCTCGTAGGCGGAGGTGCCGGCCGGCATCGTACCGTCGGCGTACGGCATGAAGGAACTGACCGGGAGGGTGTCACCCGCCTGGGCGTTGACGATGTCGGCCACCTTCTTGACGAACTCGGGAGCGAAGCGGTCCTTGTTCGGGTTCTCGAACTTCGCGGTGATCTCGGCCCATTCGGCAGGGACCTGGACCTCGGTGTATTCGCCACCGCGGTCGACGGCCGCATAGTTCATGTTGACGACGTTCTCGCCCTTCTTTCCATAGCTCTTGACGATGGCGTCCTTCATGTACTTGACGGCGTCTTCGTACGGGAGGATGCCGGTGATCTTGAAGAAGGCGCTCTGGAGGATGGTGTTGGTCCTTCCGCCGAGGCCGATCTCCGCGGCGATCTTCGTGGCGTTGATAATGTAGAGCTTGATGTGCTTCCGGCCGATGACCGCCTTGACGTTGTCCGGGATGCGCTTGATGGTCTCTTCCTCATCCCAGAGGCTGTTGAGCAGGAGGCTGCCGCCGTCCTTGATGCCCTTCAGGACATCGTACTTGGTCAGGTAGGACGGGACGTGGCAGGCCACGAAGTCCGGAGTGGAGACCAGGTACGGAGCCTTGATCGGGAGGTCGCCGAAGCGGAGGTGGGAGCAGGTGTAGCCGCCGGACTTCTTGGAGTCGTAGTCGAAGTACGCCTGGCAATATTTGTTGGTATGGCTGCCGATGATCTTGATGGTGTTCTTGTTGGCGCCGACGGTACCGTCGCTGCCGAGGCCGTAGAACTTGCACTCGGTGGTGCCCGGCTTCACGATGGAGACTTCGCTCTTGATAGGCAGGGACTTGAAGGTCACGTCATCGACGATGCCGATGGTGAAGTCGGCCTTCGGCTCACGGGCCTCGAGGTTGTCGAAGACGGCGATGATCTGCGCCGGGGTCGTATCCTTGGAGGAGAGACCGTAACGGCCGCCGATCACGAGCGGCTGCTTGCCCTTGCCCTGGAAGAGGGTCTTGATGTCAAGGAAGAGCGGCTCGCCGAGGGCGCCCGGCTCCTTGGTGCGGTCGAGCACGGCGATGCGCTTGACGCTCTTCGGGAGGACCTTGAGGAAGTATTTCTCGGAGAACGGACGATAGAGATGGCAGGTGATGAGGCCGTACTTGCGTCCGCGCTCGGCGAGGTAGTCGATGGTCTCCTTGACGGTTTCGGTCACGGAACCCATGGCGACGATGATGTTCTCGGCATCTTCCGCACCGTAGTAGGTGAACGGACGGTATTCGCGGCCGGTCAGTTCGCTGATCTCGCCCATGTAGCGGGCGACGATGTCCGGAACGGCGTCATAGTACTGGTTGCGGGACTCGCAGGCCTGGAAATAGACGTCGCCGTTCTGGGCGGTACCGCGGGTGACAGGTGCATCCGGGGAGAGCGCGCGCTGGCGGAAGTTCTCGAGGGCCTTGGTGCTGACCATGTCGCGGAGGGCATCCTCGTCGAGGGCCTCGATCTTCTGGATTTCGTGGGAAGTACGGAAACCGTCGAAGAAGTGGAGGAACGGAATGCTGCTCTTGATGGCGGCAAGGTGGGCGACGGCGGCGAGGTCCTGTGCTTCCTGGACGGAGCCGGAAGCGAGGAGGGCGAAGCCGGTCTGGCGGCAGGCCATGACATCCTGGTGGTCACCGAAGATGGACAGCGCATGCGTCGCAAGGGTACGGGCGGACACGTGGAAGACGGCCGGAAGCATTTCGCCGGCGATCTTGTACATGTTCGGAATCATGAGAAGCAAACCCTGGGAAGCGGTGTAGGTCGTGGTGAGTACGCCAGCCTGGAGGGAGCCGTGGACGGTGCCGGATGCACCGGCTTCACTCTGCATTTCGGTGACCTTTACGGTCTCGCCCCAGAGGTTTTTCTTACCGTGTGCGGCCCACTCGTCGATGTTCTCAGCCATCGGAGAGGATGGTGTGATAGGGTAGATCGCGGCGTGCTCACTGAAGAGATATGCGATGTTCGCAACCGCGGTGTTACCGTCACAGGTGATGAATTTCTTTTCTTTAGCCATAATGTGTTAAAGGTTTTATGTGATATTGTGTATTGGCTTTGAATGACCTTGGATGTGTCGGAGGTTATTCGCGATAATGTGCATCGGCTTTTTTAGAGCGTCGTGAGTCCTTCGATGGTCACTTCGCTTCCGGCCGTCCGTTTGATGAGACCCTGCAGTACGGCTCCCGGGCCGATCTCCATGAAGTAACCGGCGCCGTCGGCGACCATGGCCTTGACGCTCTGGGTCCAGCGAACCGGGGAGGTCAGCTGTTTGAGGAGGTTGGCCTTGATGGTTTCCGGATCAGTTTCCGCCTGGGCGGTGACGTTCTGATAGACCGGGCATTTCGGAGCATTGAAGACGGTCTGCTCGATGGCCTGGGCGAGTTCGACCCGTGCAGGTTCCATGAGGGGGGAGTGGAAAGCGCCGCTGACGGCCAGCGGGAGGGCCCGCTTGGCACCGGCTTCCTTCGCCTTGGCGCAGGCGGCTTCGACCGCCTCCTTGGCACCGGAGATCACGACCTGGCCGTCGGAGTTGTAGTTGGCGGCGACGACCGTACCTTCGACCGCTTCGCAGATCTGCTCGACGGTCTCGTTCGGCAGGCCGATAATCGCGGCCATGGTACCGGGAACGGCCTCGCAGCATTTCTGCATGGCGCCGGCGCGGACAGCGACCAGGCGCAGGGCATCTTCGAATGCAATGGCACCGGCGGCGGCCAGGGCGGAGAATTCGCCGAGGGAATGGCCAGCGACCATGTCAGGGGTGAAGTTTTCATAGCAGGCGGCCAGGACGACCGAATGCAGGAAGACAGCGGGCTGGGTCACCTTGGTGGCCTTCAGGTCCTCGGGGGTTCCTTCGAACATGATGTCGGTAATGCGGAAACCCAGGACTTCATTGGCCCGCTCGAGCATTTCTTTTGCTTTGGGATTGTTTTCGTATAAATCTTTGGCCATGCCCGGGAATTGCGAGCCCTGACCAGGGAAAACGTAGGCTTTTTTCATAAATCTTTACTTCGTAAAGGATAAGCAGGATATGTATCTTCCGTCCAGTCCACAAATATAATCAAATTAATCGGCAATCCCACCCGATTCAGAGGGAATTCCCTAAAATATATGTATTCTTGCATCGCCCGGGTGAAGATGCCCCCTGGTTGACACCCGTCCCGCCCTCAGTCCTCTTCCATCTGCTCTTCCCCGTCCGTCCTCCGCCCGGAGGGAACCGCTCTCAGCTCGGAGGGGGGAATCGCTCTCCGCTTGGGAACGGGCACAAAAACGACCCGAAACGTGCCCGTCCCTGCTCTCGACCTGGGGGCGGGCGCAAAAACCGCCCAAAACGTGCCCGTCCCTGTCAAGGTTTATAAAAATGTTGTGAAATGGCTGTATTTGGGGGGAATTTCCTACCTTTGCGGCCGTTCTGACAATCCGGACAGACCATGTGGTGGGCGCAGGCCATGATATCCGCCGTTTTGCTCGGCTTTTACGACTCCTTCAAGAAGGCATCCTTGAAGGACAATGCCGTCGTCCCCGTGCTCTTTCTCAATACACTGTTTTCCAGTCTGATCCTGCTACCTTTCGCGATCCGGACCGGATGGGGCGGCTGGCAGGTCCAGGGATACATCCTGCTGAAATCCTGCATCGTGTTGAGTTCCTGGCTGGCAGGCTATTTCGCGATGAAGCACCTTCCGCTGACGATCGTCGGTCCGGTCAATGCGACCCGTCCCGTGCTGGTGCTCGTCGGCGCCATGCTGGTATTCGGTGAACGCCTCAACGGCCTGCAGTGGACCGGCGTCGTGCTGGCCATCCTTTCCTTCTTCCTGCTGGGTCGGAGCGGCCGTCGCGAGGGCGTGGATTTCCGGCGTGACCGCTGGGTCGCCTGCCTGGTCCTTTCCGCCCTGATCGGTGCGGCCAGCGGCTTGTACGACCGGTTCCTGATGTCCCCATCCGGCGCGGCGCTGGACCGCTTGCAGGTCCTTTCGTGGTACAACCTTTACCAATGCCTCATGATGGGGATCATGGTGCTGGTGCTCTGGCTCCCGCTGTATCGTAAAACCGGCCCCGACGGCCGTCCTGGCACGGTCCCGCTCCGCTGGAGACTTACCATTCCGATGATCAGCGTTTTTCTATGTGCGGCAGATTACGTGTACATGCAAGCCCTGTCTGATCCCGAGGCCCTGATCTCTGTCGTCTCCATGATCCGGCGCAGCAGCGTCGTCGTCAGTTTCATTTTCGGCGCCCTCGTCTTCAAGGAAAAGAACCTGAAGTACAAGGCCCTGGACATGCTGCTGGTGCTGCTGGGCATGTTTTTCATCTATCTCGGTTCCCGGTAAGATTTAATAAAGATTTTGCAGGATTGTGGGAAATGTGTATATTTGCAGTCCCTTTTGCCCCTGTAGTTTAAAGGATAGAATTTCAGATTCCGGTTCTGACGGTCCCGGTTCGATTCCGAGCGGGGGTACGAGAAACCCCTCTTAATCAATTGACTAAGAGGGGTTTTCTTTATTCCACGTACGAAACCTTGATTTCCCGGACGCTTTTTTTGCCGGCAGTCCGGAAACTTTCTCCGGTCTTGAACGTCAAGTCAGGATTGCGGTACTTGTCCGGGTCGATGAAGTAGTCCCGTTCGTCCGGCTTTTTCTTTACATATTCCATCCTGTAGCCTTCGCAGAGCGAGTAGTCTCCGCGGAGGCAGTATTTTACGGCGTTGTAGGAAACCCCGAGCCACCGCGCGCATTTGGGAATGCTGGAAAAATAGAATTCGTAAATGGTGGCCGGGCGGGTGGCACTCCCCGAATAGCCGAGTTTGATTACGGTCTTGAAAATACGGATATAGAGACTTTGTTCCATTTCAGTTCTCCTTTTATTTGCAAATATACTTCAAAAAATCATGAAGATAAAATAATTATTCTTCTGATTGATTATCAGTGTTATAGGAATTATCTGGCAACTTCCGTCATGCATTTTCTTCTCTTTAATCCCATTTGATGTCGAAAATGATAATTGGTAAAAGAAGAAATTCCATGGCACTAAAGATTACAAAAGACACAAAGGGGATTGTTCTCCGTACCCAGGATTCCGAAGAACTCCTCCTCACCAATGATACGGTTATCAGCAGTCATCTGTTTGCCGACCGTACGGATCTTCTCGAAGTCGTCATCCCGGAAGGAATCACTTTCATTGAAGAGAATGCTTTCATCGGCTGCGCGAACCTTCGGAGCGTCATCCTCCCGGAATCCATCACCGAGATTGACTGTTGGGGTGAGAGGCGCGTCTGGAAGATATCGCTCGTGAAACCTTTCATCAACCTGCCCGGATATCTCAGGGGAGGAATGCCGGCAGAATTACTTCATAAATAATTGAAGTTTATCTGCGCGATTATTTGTTTGATTATCAAACACATATTGAGATTTTCAATGAAAAATAGAATAGGAAAATGAATTTCTTTCCTTTCGTGCCCATATTATTCACGTAATCATAAATTTTCCGATATGCAAAAGATTCAGAAATTCCAG
>JBGUXJ010000103.1:0-4255 GCA_045222055.1 Candidatus Cryptobacteroides sp.
CCGCCATAGCGCCAGACATTGGCCGGACCGGTAAGGGCCTGCGCGGAAAACTCCTCGCCATAAGGATGATAGTCGTAACTCTGCTCCACCGTGCCGCCGGCACCGGTCACCAGCCGCACATTCCCCTGACGGTCCGTCACCTGGAAATGATACGCATGGTCGGACGGAGTAAAGAATCCGCCTTCCAGCAGGACAATCTTGGGCATATCGGAGAGAAAAAACAAGCCATCCATAACTAATAATCACTAAAACTTCTTCATGAAGCGAGAATAGTTGGGCAAACAATTATTAGGAATGGTATCTAAAAGAATACTATTATTGGAATCTTTTACCGTTACAACAACATGTTTTTTCTGTTCTGATTTTCGAGGAAGAGCTTTAATATATACATCAAAAGCGCTAATCAAATCGTCTAACTCTGCAAAATAGCTCTGTTTATCCACAAATGAGTACGAGTAAGAATGGAGTTTTATTGTCTTTTTATTCTCTCTATCTGGATAGATTATTTGTAGATTTGGTTTTTCTGTTATAATAAAGCTATCATCAAAAGCGTCTTCATAATACATTATCCAATCAGCATATTCATCCGTTATCCCCACTAATTGATTTAAAGAATCCGCAAAGACAATCCGCCAACCAAATCCGGACAATTCTTCTATTTTAACAAATATATCATTTTGGGGGATATAATAGAAAGTATTTGACTTCGGTGACTCCAATTGACCTCTTTCCAAATAATATGCAAGAAGAAAACAAGAAACAATACCGAGTATTAGTAACGCCACTACAATAGTTAGACATCCATTTTTGTTCATAGGAATTATTGGCTTACATTTTTCGTCACTGCAAAGGTCTGTTTTTTCTCGCATACATTCAAGTTTTTTTGAACGGCAGGTCTCATTTAGAGATAATCCCTATCACAATCAAAGTATTCCCCTTCATCTGAAAACGTATGTCAATTTACAATTTTGCTACATAAGTTTAGCCATAGAGCGATTCTGGATCGCAAATAAACTACTTCTCCTGTTTCCAACGCTTTGAGCGTTTGAAGTACATCCAGAAGAAAACTATTATGAAAATAAACAAGAACGAATGCCACCACATTCCACTGAGAGGATACATCATCAAATGCGCTAAAGAATACGAGAGGGGCTTCATCTTCACAAAAGGAATGTCGTTATTTTTAAATACAACGCGTTCAAAATCCTTTTCCATCTGATGGGCTTTACGGAAAGATACTCCCCCTCTAGCAAAATCGCCAATCCATGATATCCGTCCTTTACCCGGATTCCGTAGAACTTCAGCAGGAATGATCTTTGTTCCATTTTCTTCTTCAATAATTGAGAAATAGGCTACTATGTTTGATTTGTCCAAATACAAAACTACGTATGCATCGCCATCTCCTCTCTGCCGTTTAATTCTCCAGTAGGTCTCTTCTCTTTTAGCATATTCGGGTTTGTTTGTATTCACTATAGCTATTGAATCGATGATATATTCTATTCTCTCAGTCGAAATGAGCGTGTTATAACTCATATCCTTATAGAACTCCGACGAATAGAGCAAACCGCAGCAGAAGCCAAAGAATAAAACAAAGGCAGCGAAAGATCGGAACAATGATGGAAAGAACCATTCAAAGAAGAAAACTTTTCCTTTCATAATAACGGGATAAATGTTCTGGGATTCCTTCCCGGTGTAAAGATAGTCAGTATTTCCCGAAGATGCAACGGAAACGGGAACTATCTCACCATAAGGATAGTAATTGTACCTCTCCATGACCGTTCCGGCATTGTTGAGAACGACTCTTGTTGAGCCCAGATGGTCCGTGATGTAGTAACGCTGCTGCAGGTTATTCCCGTTCTTCACAATCCGGCCACCCACCGTGGCAACGCTCTCCAGCGTTATGCTGGCAGGGAACATCTCCTGAACCAGACGGAACGGTCCGGCATAGATATAGTCCTTAACCACGATGGCATACATTGGGTCTTGCAGCGCATTCGGACCCGAAGGAACTTCGCCAGATCCGGGATCCGGATCTGGACCAGGGGCCGGCTCCTCGGGAAAGCCCGGACCGATGGACGGATCGAACTCCTCCCGCCAACTGTGATGGGCACCGATCTTGGTTCCGTCGGCCAGATACGTCCACGAAGACACCATGGCATCGGCACCCGTCCCTTTCGTTGCGCTGGCCGGCAGGTTCAGCAAGTTGTACGTCACCGTCCAGCCATCGCTTGAGGAGGTCAGGTTCCCGTTTGCGTCGTAGTTGTAATAATCGGTGCACTGGTTCCCCTCCACCGGAAACTCGTCCATGTCTACTTCTTCATCGTCCTCATCCAGATCATATTTTACCGTCAGGTTCGTATTCCGGTCAAAGACATACTCCTGCGCGTAAGGCCAGCCCTGGACATCTCCGTTTTCGACTCGGGTCAGGCGGGACATCCTGTCGTACAGGTATCCCTGGTTCTGCTGCACGGCGTTCCCGTGCGCCCAACCCTGCGAGGCGATGTTGCCGTTCCAACAGGCATTGGCACCATATCCGGCCGTGTTGTACCGCAATACCGAGGAGAAGATATCCGTGTTTCCCTTCTTCACGGTCTGGGCGATCCGCCAGCCGCGGAGGTCATAGGACAGCGAGTCGGTAACGCCGTTTCCGTAGGTGGTCTTTACCAGGCGGCCCAGGTCGTCGTAGGCGTACGCCGCGCTCATCGTCGTACTGCCGTTCAGCGTCGAGGTGGCCGAGAGGATCCGGCCGCGGGTATCGTACGTGTTGTTCCCCGCAAGCGTGTACGTCGTATTGTTCTTCGTATAGCGGCAATCGGTGGCCAGCACGTTCCCGCCAAGGCTGTAACGCGAACTGGTGCGCAGCACCCCGCCTCCGGGATACTTCTCCACCGTCTGGATGACATTCCCGTACCGGTCATAGTAATGCGCCCGTTCCACATGGTTCGCCGTTCCGAGGACATTTACCTTCTCGTAGCAGAGCAGGCCCGTCGTACGGTTGTCCTTCAGGCTTACCCCGCCCACAGACGTCACCTCCGTTATCGCCGAGAACGCCAGATCGGATGTCATTCCGGAAGGATACGAATCGTATACATACTGTCGCAGCAACGTGGAGTCATTACCCGCTTTCAGGTACTCTTCCACCAAACGGTCCAGACCGTCATACATATACGTCCGGTGTTTCCCGCCGGCACGCTGATTGCCGTCCTGGCTGGATACCAACTGACCGGCATCGTTGTAGGTGAACGTCTGGACTTCCACGCCGGGAATCCACTTCTTCGTCAACAGCCCGCGGCCGTCATACTCATAGGCATAACTGCGCCTCTGCATGGGCTCGTCCGGGAACTCGGCGAAGAGATCGTCCGGTGCGGTATACGTCGTGTTGTTCTCCAGCATCGCCGATCCTTCCGGGCTGATGACCCGGCGAAGGCGGCCCAGGCCATCATAGGCATAATATGTCTCCGCCCATTCCGATGCCGATATCTGACGTCTTTCCAGGACCAGTTGTCCGGACAGGTCCGCGTACGTCTCCACGGCACCGCCGTCCTCGTCCGTCACCCTGGTCCGGACCAGGCTTCCAGCCGGATAGTATCCATTCACGCTGAAGCTGCCGTCGGCCGCCACCGTCAGGATATAGACAGACCCGGCCGTGTTGGTCCCGTAGTCATAGGATACTCTTTTGTTTCCCTGTGCATAGTCCTGCCCGGGTTTCCGGGTCCACACGACCCGTCCGGCCGACGACGCCTCCAGGGTCGTATGTGCCGCGGCACAGGTGTCCGAGTGGAAGAGTCTCTGTGCAGCAAGGGCATTCTCCTGACAGGCTCCGTCACAGGTTACCGCATAAGGAAGGAAAGAGTCCGGCTCCCGAAGCAGATGGTCCAGCCCATGCGGCGTGACAAGGTCTTTCAGCCCGCTCCCCGATGCCCGTACAAGGACATCCTGCTCCGGATATCCCAGTCCGTCATAATAGGCGACATCTGATACCGTCCGTCTCTGGCCGGCACTGTCCGTGTCATACGACAGGGACAGGATCCAGTTCTTCTCTTCGGATACATTGAGGAAGACTCCTCCGCGCATGATGCCGGATGCCAGCGTCCGATCTTCCCATAATTCCTCCGACTGCATGTAGGATGCCATCAGGACATATCGTCCGCTCCCGGACGGAGCACAGAGGGTGTCATTCTGTCCATTTCCGAAGCAGGATGAAACACCATTCCCCCCATAGGACAAATAGTAACCTACGTACATCTGCGTCTCC
>JBGUXJ010000104.1:0-17547 GCA_045222055.1 Candidatus Cryptobacteroides sp.
AGGCGGTGCTCGATGGGCTGGAAGGTGGCCAGGGAATTGCGGATCACCTCATTGTCGATGCCGGAGGCCTTGGCGGCCAGGGCGGCGGCCATCGAGTTGTAGATGTTGTGCTTGCCGCCGAGGGCGAGTTCCTCCAGGTAGAGGTCGCATTCGTCTTTCTCGTAGCGGACCACGATCTTGTCCTCCTTGAGGAAGGCACCCTGCTCCACTTCCGTCTTCTGGGTGAAGGGAAGCAGCTTGGCCTGGGTCAGGATCTTGTCGAGGTGGCCCACGGTAATCTCGTCGTCGGAATCGAAGATGAAGCAGTCTTCCGGACGGAGGTTGCGGATGATGCGGAACTTGCTGCGGACGTAGTTCTCCATCTTGTAGTCATACCGGTCGAGATGGTCCGGTGTGATGTTGGTGATGACGGCGATGTCCGGACGGAAGGCGTAGCAGTTGTCAAGTTGGAAACTGCTGATTTCCAGTACATAATAGTCATGGTGCTCGGTGGCGACCTGGTAGGCGTAACTCATGCCGATGTTGCCGCCGAGGCCGACGTTCAGCCCGGCCTGCTGGAACAGGTAGTAGATCAGCGAGGTCGTGGTGGTCTTTCCGTTGGATCCGGTCACGCAGATCTTCTTCGCACGGTCATACCGGCCGGCGAACTCGATTTCGGATATGATGCCGATGCCGGCGTCCTCGATCTTGCGGACCATCGGGACCGTCGAGGGGATGCCGGGACTCTTGATGACCTCGTCCGCATTGAGGATGAGGGACTCCGTATGCTGGCCCTGCTCGAAGGGAATCTCCCATTTCTCGAGCATCTCGACATACTTGTCCGCAATCTTCCCCTTGTCCGAGAGGAACTCGTCGAATCCTTTCACTTTTGCCAGAACGGCTGCGCCCACTCCACTTTCGGCGCCGCCCAATTCAACAATTCTTGCCATATCCGCTTATCTTACCTTCAATAATGCCAGTGTCGCTACTGCCAGGATGATCCCGACGATCCAGAAACGGGTCACGATCTTGACCTCATGGTGCGGGGGCACCGGTTTGTGGATCAGGATGATGCCATCCGGCTCTTTCTTGTCCTGATAATGGTGGTGCAGCGGGGTCATGCTCCAGATGCGGGCACCTTCCCCGGTGCGTTTCTTCGTGATCTTGAACCAGGTGCGCTGCAGCAGGACGGACAGGCTCTCCACGAAGAAGATGCCGCACAGCAGCGGGAGCAGCAGTTCCTTGCGGATCAGGACGGCGGCGACGCCGATGACGCCGCCGATCGTCAGGCTGCCCGTGTCACCCATGAATACCTGGGCCGGGAAGGAATTGTACCAGAGGAAGCCGATCAGTGCGCCGACGAAGGCGGACATGAAGATGGCGACCTCTCCCGACCCCGGGATGTACATAATATTTAAATAGTTAGAATCGATCAGGTTGCCGCCCAGCCAGGCCAGGATGCCGATGACCACCCCGACGATCGCCGAGGTGCCGGCCGCCAGTCCGTCCAGGCCGTCGGTCAGGTTGGTGCCGTTGGAGCACGCGGTGATGACCAGCACGATCATCAGCACGTAGATCGCCCACTTCGTGTACCAGCCCATCGCGCCTTTGAAGGGACTGAGCCATTTGTAGTCGAATTCATGGCGCTTGACGAACGGGATGGTCGTCTTGGTGCTTTTGACCACATCCTCTTCCTGGAAAGCGCCCGTCGTGATGACCGGTTCGGAATCTACGGTCAGTTCCGTCGCCGTGCTGACTTCGGAGGACACTTTCTCGCGGACGACGATGTCGTCGCTCATCCAGACGGTCAGTCCGACGATGAAGCCCAGGATCACCTGGCCGGCGAGTTTCGCATGTTCGCTGAGACCGTTCTTGTCGTGCTTGAAAACCTTGATATAGTCATCGGTAAAGCCCAGCGCTCCGCACCAGACGGTGCTCAGCAGCAGGAGCAGGACGTAGATGTTGGTCAGATCGCACCACAGGAGCACGCCGCACAGCAGGGACAGGATGATGATGACGCCGCCCATGGTGGGGGTGCCTTTTTTCTGGACCTGGTCGGCCAGTCCGAGATCCCGGACGGTTTCGCCGATCTGCTGGCGCTGGAGCCAGCGGATGATCCGCTTTCCGGCCAGCAAGGCCACCAGCATGGCGGTGACGGTTGCCATCATGGCGCGGAACGACAGGTAGTTCATCAGCCCCTGTCCGGGTATGTCGAAATCCTTGAGTGCCTGGAAAAGATGGTATATCATTGTGGTCTAGGAATTTATTGTTTTAAACACGTCAGCGACGACCTCGCGCTCGTCAAAGTGGCGGTGCTCGGTGCCGATAATCTGGTAGGTCTCATGTCCTTTGCCGGCGAGCAGGATCGTGGCGCCCTGCGGGGCCAGCAGGATCGCGGTGCGGATCGCCTCGCGCCGGTCGGCGATGAAGAAACTCTTCGCCAGCCCGCGGGGGCCGAAGCCCGCCTTGATGTCTTCGAGGATGTCCTCGGTCTTCTCCGTCCGGCTGTTGTCGGACGTGACGAAGATCCGGTCGGCGTATGCCTCGGCCACCTTGGCCATCTCGGGCCGCTTGGTCTTGTCGCGGTCGCCGCCGCAGCCGAACAGGCAGATCAGTTCCTTGTCCGGCGCGATGTCACGCAGTGTCTTCAGGACATTCTCCATGGCGTCCGGGGTGTGGGCATAGTCGATGACCACGCTCAGGTCCTTCGGGCCGCGCAGGGTCTCGAGGCGGCCGCAGGCGGACTCGAGTTTGCTGATGGCGATGAGGGCCTCTTCCTGCGAGGCGCCGACCAGGATGGCGGTCGTATAGATGGCCAGGATGTTATAGGCATTATGCTGGCCGATCAGGCGCGTCCAGGTCTCCTGGCCGTCGATGCGCAGCTGCATGCCGTCGAAACTTTCTTCCATGATCCGGCAGGTGTGGTCCGCCAGGCTCCTGCAGGAGTAGGTGACGACCTTCGCCTGTGTGTTCTGGACCATGACGCGGCCATGCTTGTCGTCGATGTTGACGATGGCGTACGCGTCGGCCGGGAGGTTGTCGAAGAAAAGTTTCTTGCAACGCAGGTATTCCGCGAAGGTCTTGTGGTAGTCGAGGTGGTCGTGGGTCAGGTTGGAGAAGATCCCCGCCTTAAACCGCAGGCCGGCGACACGGTCCTGCTCGACGCCGATGGAACTGACTTCCATGAAGCAGTATCCGCATCCGTCCGCGACCATCTCGGAGAGCAGGGCGTTGATGGTGATCGGGTCGGCGGTGGTGTTGCTGGTCTCCAGACGCTTGGTTCCCACAAAGTTGGCGATGGTGGACAGCAGGCCGCAGTTGTAGCCCAGTCCCATGAACAGGTTGTACAGCAGGGTGACGGTCGTGGTCTTCCCGTTCGTGCCGGTGATGCCCACGAGGGTCAGTTTGCGGGACGGATGTCCGTAGAAGTTGTCGGCCATCAGGGCGACCGCCAGGCGGGAGGACTCCACCTGCACGAAGGTCGCCTTCTCCGCCTCCGGGCCGAGTCCGGACAGGGCGGAAGCGTCTTCGTAGGCGATGGCCGCGGCTCCGCTGCGCAGGGCCTGCGCGATATAGGCGTGTCCGTCGCTGGCGTAGCCTTTCACGGCCACGAACAACGAGCCTTCCTTCACCTTGCGCGAATCGCTGCAAAGGGAGCTGACCGGGATGTCCGTCCGTCCCTTGACGGCGACGACGCCCACATTCTCTATGATGTCTTTCAGGATCATTTCAATTCCAGTGTTACAGTGTTTCCTTCGGCGAGTCTCACGCCGGCCGCCGGGCTCTGGCTGCGGACATGGCCGGTGCCATGCCAGACGCATTTCCAGCCGCGGTTTTCAATCTCATAGACCGCATCCATGACGCCGAGGCCCCTGACATCCGGCACGATGCCTTCCGCGACGGCCTCCCGCTCGGGAAGGGTCATCTCCGGCATCGGGGACTTGCTGTCCAGGACTTCGCCATAGTCCATGTCGATGGCATAGATATGGTCGACGATGTCCCGGAAGGTCTTCGCCGGAATGCCGCTGCCGTAGAGCAGTCCGCCGCCGACGCGGGTGTAGGCGACCACGATGGTCGTATATTTCGGGGCGTCCGCCGGATAGAATCCGACGAAAGTCGCCTGGTATTTGCGGTGTCCGAGGGCGTCCTCGTACGGATTGCGGCTGCCCATGCGCTCTTCCGGCTCGAGGACGATACGTGCCGTTCCGGTCTTGCCGGCGACGGGCATCTTGGCGCCTCCGACGGCGGCCCGGGCGGTACCGTTCATGACGACGTGCCGCAGGGCGAAAGCGAGGGAGTCGGCGGTCTCGCGCGAGCAGACCAGGCCGCCCAGTACGCTGGGACCGCGTTTTTCCTTGACGGCACCGTGGCTCTCGATGCTTTCGACCAGGTACGGTTTCATCATCTTGCCCCGGTTCGCGATGGCGTTATAGAAGGCGGCGACATGCAGCGGGGTTTCGGTCACGGAATAGCCGATGGCGACGGAACCGAGGTCGGACAGGCTGACATTGCCGCGTCCGTCCGGACGGGGCAATGTCGGGGCGGGGAAGCGGTCCAGGTCGAAATCCCAGGCCTCTCCCAACTTGTAACTGTAGAGTTTGTCGAGCATGGTCTGCGGCCGGTTGCCATAGTTCTCGATGGCCAGGCGGCGGAAGACATAGTTCGAGGAAATCTCGAATCCGCGCAGCACAGTGATGGAGTCCAGGTGGGTCTGGGCCTCATGGGTGGTGATGTAGGAATCCTGCGGGAAGGCGGTCCGGCCTACCCGGAAGATACCGTGGTTGGTCGGCACGTTGGTGCTGAGCTTGACTTTCCCGTCTTCGAGCAGGCTCATCAGGGTAGAGGCCTTGAAGACGGAACCCGGCTCGCCGGCACGTTCGACGGCGAAGTTGATGGTCTCGCCGAGACGGCCCGTCTGCGGGTCGCGCAGCAGGTTGACCATGGCCCGGATGGCGCCGGTCGCCACGTCCATGACGATGACACAGCCGCCCTCCACCGCCTTGCCGGACGGGTCGAACTCTTCGATCCGCGCCCGCAGCGAGCGGTCGGCGATGTCCTGGATGTCGATGTCCAGGGTCGTCCGGACGTCGAAACCGTCGACCGGGGCGACATAGGCGCTGTCGTAGTTCTGGATCAGTTCCCGCCCGTCGGTATATTTCATCCATTTGAAACCTTCCTTTCCGTGGAGGACGTAGTCGAAGCGTCCTTCGATGCCCACGTTGGTGATGCCTTCTGCACCGGTGCGGCTGTTGTCCTTGACATAGCCCACGGTACGGCGGGCCAGGCTCTCGTAGGGATACTGGCGGGTGTCGATTTTCTCGGTCATCATGCCGCCGGTATTCTGGCCGTCCCGGAACAGGCACAGCGCCTTGACTTTCTGCAAGGTTCCATGGTCGATCTGGCGGCCGATGCGGACGTAGCGGCGTCCCGCGTCGCGCCCGTCGAGGATGAGTTTGCGGTATTCTGCGGCGGACTTGTCCCCGTAGATGTCATGCAGGCCGATGGCGAGGGTGTCCACTTTCCTGCGCCAGAGTTCTTCCAGCCGTTTCCCTTTCTCCTGGTCCTTCATGCTGCGGTATTCCGCCTTCTGGACGGCGCAGTCCATGTAGACCTGGTACATCGGCGTGGACATGGCGATGAGGCGCCCGTCATGCGCGAGGATGGAACCGCGGTCCGGGTCAAGCTGCTGCTTGATGTTGCGCGGGTGGAACAGGTCGGCGATCTTCTCGTCCGGCTGATAGGTCAGCTGGAGCTGGACGATCCGGAGGAGCACGAGAATCGCCCCGAGGATATACCCCAGGTACAGGAGGTACAGGGAACGTACCACCCGGTCGCTTTTCTTCTTGTTCTGGTTCTCCTCCATGTTCCTGTCTTATTTGCGGATGACGTCGGCCGGTTTTTCCGGCAGAGTAACGTCGGAGCCGTTATCTTCCAGCAGTTGCTCCACCGTGCTGAGCCGCCCCAGCCGGGCGATCTGCACGGTCTTCTGGGCGTGGTAAATCTTCATTTCGGAAAGGACGCTCTTGTTCTTTTCGACCTTGACGAGGGTCTTCTGCACCATCATCCCGGAGAGGATCATGCCCCAGAAGAGCAGGAACGTCCACAGGATGTGCGGGAAGAACTTGTCGATGCGAAGCCGCAGGAGGAATTCTCCGTGCAGGATCGCCCAGACGCTGTTCTTGATTATTTCGAGTGCCTTTCTCATGTTGTCCTATCGGTTTTCGGGACTGACCCGCCGGGCGATGCGGAGCTTGGCGCTCCGGGCCCGCGTGTTGTACGCGATCTCTTCCTCCCGGGGGAGGATGGGCTTGCGGTTCACGGCCTGCAGCGGCGCGGCGGTGCGGCCGTACAGGTCTTTCTGTTCTTCGCCCGCGATGTTGCCGGTCTTGATGAAATTCTTCACCATCCGGTCTTCGAGGGAATGGTAGGTGATCACGACCAGCCGGCCGCCTTCCATGAGGCTTTCCGCCGCGCCTTCGAGGAATTTCTCCAGGGATTTCATCTCCTGGTTGACCTCGATGCGGAGGGCCTGGTAGACTTTCGCCAACACCTTGTGCTCCGCGTATTTCGGCAGGCAGGGTGCCAGCACCTCGTCGAGTTCCGAAGTGGTGCGGATGCTTTTCAGCTCGCGGGCGGCCGTGATCAGCCTGGCCATCTTGCGCGGGTTGTCCACTTCTCCATAGAGCCGTAGGA
The DNA here is from genome assembly GCA_045222055.1 of Candidatus Cryptobacteroides sp. Classification (GTDB taxonomy): domain Bacteria; phylum Bacteroidota; class Bacteroidia; order Bacteroidales; family UBA932; genus Cryptobacteroides. The sequence continues at coordinate 6,673 of JBGUXJ010000104.1, forward strand.
CCTTTTCCAGGGCTTCGGCGTCATAGGTGTTGACCAGGTCGGCCGCGGTCATGCCGGAGCCAGCGTTCATCCGCATGTCCAGGGGCGCGTCGAAGCGGAAGGAAAAGCCGCGTTCCGCGGTGTCGAACTGATGGGAGGATACCCCCAGGTCGGCCAGGATTCCGTCCGCCTTTTCCGGCGTTCCGTCCGTATGTGCGTGATAAAGCACATAGTTGTGGACATAGCGGAAGTTGTTATGCACCAGGATCAGCCGCGGATCGTCCGGGCGGTTGGCCAGTGCGTCGATGTCACGATCGAAGGCGAGGACACGACCATTGCCATGTAAGCGTGAAAGTATTTCGGCGGTGTGTCCACCGCCTCCGAATGTGGCATCGATGTATAGTCCGGAAGGATTTTGAATCAGTGCGGAAACGCTCTCTTCGAGCAGCACCGGGATGTGGTATTCTGACATCGGCCTTTCTCCTATCTCTGCTGAGACAGTTCCTTGGCCAGGGCGCGATACCGTTCCGTGGACATCCGGGAGGCCTCGTAGGTCTCCTTGTCCCAGATCTCGATCTTGTAACCCTTGCCGGCGAACACCACCTCCTTGGTTAATCCTGCACCCTCCTGAAGGTTGCGCGGGATGGAAAGACGGCCAAGTTTCGGGTCAGGGACCACGATGGCGCTGTCTTCCATATACTTGCTCCAGAAGTCAGCGTGATCGGGATTGAAGATAAGATCCAGTTTGCTCTTGATGGATTCCGCCTGGGCCTGCCACTCTTCGAAGGTGTACATTTCCAGGCATTTCCTGTAGATGTCCTTGTGGAGGACAAATTGCATCCCGCATTCAGCGGGTACCTGCGCCTTGAGCGACGAAGGGAAAACCACTCTCCCTTTGTCGTCAATTTTTGCGGGGCAGTCGCCGATGAATGTCGAGATGACCATGTCCTCTTCAGATTAATTAACTTCTTTCTTTCACGCTGGGCACAAAGTTAGAAAAAATTTTCCACTTTGTTCCACATTCTTCCAAAATTTTCCACAAAGTTACCAACAGGTCCCATTTGCTTGTTTTCTTCACTTTCAGACCATGGAATACAGGACTCGGAAAGACGGTGAAATGACGTGTTTTGTATAGTGTTGACAGACAAGAGAATATATGATTAACCCTCACCGTTTTGATGAGGGTTAATCAAGGATATATTTGGTAATTAATTAGTTACGAATCGCGGGATTCCCGGGCGTTGCGGGCCAGTTCGAACAGGGCGGGGGACAGGTGGCAGTAGCCGCCGGGGTTCTTGACCAGGTAGTCCTGGTGGTATTCGTCGGCCGCGTAGAAATTGCGGAGCGGTTCCAGTTCGACCGCCAGCGGGGCGCCGACGGATGCGGCGATGGCGGCGGCGACTTCCCGGACAATGGGTTCGTCGGCCGGGTCGGACCAGTAGATGCCGGTCCGGTAGCGGGTGCCTTCGTCGTGGCCCTGCTTGTTGAGACTGAGCGGGTCGATGGCCTTGAAATACATCTCCAGCAGGAACTTCAGTGAGACGACGGCCGGGTCGTACTGCACGCGGACCGTTTCGGCATAGCCGGTGGTGTCGGTATAGACTTCCTTGTAGGTGGGATCCGGGGTGTCGCCGTTGGCGAAACCGGTCTCGGTGAAGGTGACGCCCGGGATGAGCTGCAGGTAGCGCTGGGCTCCCCAGAAACAGCCGCCTGCCAGATGGATTTCCTTGGTCATGGTCTAGAGTTCTTTGCGGAGACGCGCCTTGGCGATGCCCAGCTGGTCCCGGTATTTGGCGATGGTGCGGCGGGCGACCTTGTAGCCCCGTTTCTCCATCTCGGAGACGAGCTGGTCGTCGGTCAGCGGCTTGTGCTTGTCCTCATTGTCCACACATTCCTGCAGGACCTTCTTGAGTTCGCGGGTGGAGACTTCCTCTCCCTCCTGGTTTTCAAGGCCTTCGGAGAAGAAATATTTCAGCGGGAAGATGCCGAAATGGGTCTCGATATACTTGGAGTTGACGACGCGCGAGATGGTCGAGATGTCGAAGCCGGTCTTCTCCGCGATGTCCTTGAGGACCATGGGGCGCAGGTTGGCCTCGTCTCCGTCGATGAAATAGTCGTGCTGGTAGTCGATGATGGCCTGCATGGTGTTCTGCAGGGTGTTGTGCCGCTGCTTGAGGGCTTCCACGAACCATTTCGCCGAATCCATCTTCTGCTTGACGAACGTGGCGGCCTCTTTTTTCTGGCGCTCGGAGGAGTTCGCGGCTTCCATCAGCAGGTCGGCGTACTTCCGGTTCACGCGGATCTCCGGGATGGAGAAGCGCGGCATGGACAGGTTCAGTTGTCCGTCTTCATAATCCAGGACGAAATCCGGCACGATCTGCTGGGCCTGGTCGTTGTAAGAATCGTCCACCTGGCCGCCCGGGGCGGGATTCAGCTTGACGATCCGGGCCATGGCGGCCTTCATGCGCTGCTCGCTGAGGCCGAGCCGGGCCATGACTTTCTGGAAGTGGCGGTTGGAGAATTCCTGGAAATAGTCGGTCAGGATGGCGGTCGCGTCCTGTACGTCCTCGGTCTGTTTCAGGCCTTTGAGCTGGATCAGCAGACATTCCCGCAGGTCCCGCGCACCGACACCCGCCGGCTCGAATTCCTGGATCATCTTCAGCATGTCCAGGACCTCCTCCTCGTTGGTCTCGATGTTGGCGCGGAAGGCCATGTCGTCCACCAGGCTCTCGATGTCCCGGCGCAGGTAGCCGTCATCGTCCAGGCTGCCGATCAGGAAAGTCGCGATCTGCTGCTGATGCTTGGTGAGGTTGCGGAACCCCATCTGTTCCATCAGGCTCTGGGTGAAACTCTGTTTGACGGAGAAGGTATTGTACTGCGGCCGTTCGTCCTTGCCGTAGTTGTTGATCTTATATTTGTATGCGGGCGTGGGATCGTCCTCGTTGATTTCGGAGAGGGAGACGTCGCGCGGCGCTTCGTCGTCCTTGTTCTCCTGGGGCGTATCGTCAAGCACAGGATTCTCTTCCAGTTCCTTGCGGATACGCTGCTCCAGCTCCTGGACCGGCAGCTCGATGAGCTTGATGGTCTGGATCTGCAGCGGAGAGAGTTTCTGCTGTTGCTTGAGGGTGAGTTTCTGCTCGATCATAGGCTACCGGGCGACAGGGCGTGTGACGCGGACGGTATCCACGATATAGGTCCGCTGGCGGTCTGCCGGGGGATAATTGATGTTCTCCTTGAGGACGAAGGCGGTCGGGAACTCGTTCTTGATTTTCTGGAGCAGTTCCATGGCTTCCGACTTGGTCCGGAAATCGCCGACCGTCACCTTGAAGAACGGGTTCTGGTAACTGCGGTAGGCCGGGATGCCGTGGTGCAGGGCCACGAAGCGGTTCAGGGCCGCCTCGGAAGCGCCGCGGGAGTTCTGGCTGTTGTCGAAATAAATGCGGACGCGGTAGCCCGACATGGTCCGGGAAGGATTGGCTGCGATATGCTTGCGGACCCCGTCGATGATGGCCTGGGACTGGTTGACCTTGACGTCGGCCTTGGCGCCTTTCGCCTTGGACGGCATCAGGTTGAAGATCGACTTGCCGGTCAGGGTGGAGTCCACCGTGGCGGCCGGCCGGTACACCAGCGAGTCTCGGGTCTGGGTGGCCTGGTTCTGGGCGGAAGCCATGCCTGCCATGAGCAGGGCTATGAGGAAAAGAAGCGTCTTTTTCATGTTATTCTACGAGTTCCTTGATCGGGATGTCCTTGAATGTCAGTTTTTTGGAAACACCGCTCTTCAGCCGGACCCGGGCCTGGATATCCGTGGTGAAATCCGCCAGGTCATAGTTCCGGAGCAATCCGAGCGCTCCCAGCAGCGAGAATTCCCCGCCGAGGTGGGCGGCGCAGGTAAGCGGATATACCGCGGCGCTCTTGCCCTTTACGGTAATCGGATCGGCCGTATACACGACGAATTCGGTGCCTTTGTAGAAGAGGACGCCCTCGATGTCCTCGAGGGTGAACTGCATGGCCGGGTTCTCGATGCCGACGGCCAGTTCCGCCTCCAACCCACGCAACCCGACGGGCGTGACCGACTCCAGCGCCCAGGAGGTCATCTGGATGTTCTTGATCTGCTCAACGCGGTTGCAGCCGGCCAGACAAAGGGTCAGGACGGTCGCGACGATCGGCAGGATGCGTTTGAATCTAAGCATGTCAGCAGTTTCTCTAAAAGGCAAAGATACGGATATTCCTCGAAAAATACTACCTTTGCCCCGCGGTTTGGAATCAAGGGCCGTGCCAAAGACATGGGAACAAGGAAATTGTACATTGAGACCTATGGCTGCCAGATGAACGTGAACGACACCGAAGTGATCTTCTCCATCCTGGCGGACCACGGATATGACCGGACGGAAAACATGGATGAAGCCGATGTGATCCTGGCCAACACCTGCTCGGTGCGCGACAACGCCGAACAGCGCATCTGGGGACGGATCGAAGTCTTCCGCCAGCAGAAGAAAGGCCGGCCGGAGGTGATCGTCGGGATCGTCGGCTGCATGGCGGAGCGCCTCAAGGACGCCTTGCTGGACAGCCGGAAGGTGGACCTGGTCGCCGGCCCCGACGCCTACCGGACCCTGCCGCAGCTGCTGCGTGACGTGACCCCGGACCATCCGCAGATCAATGTCCTTCTCTCCCATGAAGAGACCTACGGCGACATCCGCCCGGTCCGGATCGACCGGAACGGCGTGTCCGCCTTCATCTCGATCATGCGCGGATGCAACAACGTCTGCTCCTATTGCGTCGTTCCTTATACCCGCGGCGCCGAGCGCTCCCGCGACCCCCGTACCATCGTCCGGGAGGCCTGCGACGTCTTCGCCGCCGGATACAAGGAAGTGACCCTCCTGGGCCAGAACGTAGATTCCTATTATTGGAAGGATGCCGACGGGAAGGTCGTGGATTTCGCGGACCTGCTGGAGCAGGTCGCCCTGATCAGCCCCGAAATGCGCGTGCGGTATTCCACCTCCCATCCCAAGGACATCAGTGACAAGCTGATCGAGACCATGGGCCGGCATGCGAACATCTGCCGGAGCATCCACCTCCCCGTCCAGAGCGGCAGCGACGCGATGCTGGTCAAGATGCGCCGCCGCTATACGCGGGAATGGTACCTGGAGCGGGTCGCCAAGATCCGCAGCGTGATGCCGGACTGCACGATTTCGACCGACATCATCGCCGGTTTCTGCGGCGAGACCGAGCAGGACCACCAGGACACCCTGTCGATCATGCGCGAAGTCGGTTACGACGCCGCGTTCATGTTCCAGTATTCCGAGCGGCCGGGAACCCTGGCGGCGCGCAATTATCCGGATGACATCCCGCCCGAGGTCAAGACCCGCCGTCTCAACGAGATTATCGCTCTCCAGAACGAACTGAGTCTCGAGAGCAACCGCCGGGATGTGGGAAAGACCTTCCGGATCCTGGTCGAAGGCCCGTCCAAGCGCAATCCTTCCGAACTCTGCGGCCGCAACTCAGGCGGCAAGATGTGCGTTTTCCCGGACACGGAACACCGCGCCGGGGACTATCTTGACGTGAAGGTGCTGTCCTGCACCTCCGCGACGCTGATCTGTCAGTTGGCTTAAAGCTTGTCGCCGAATGCGAGGTCGCCCGCGTCTCCCAGACCCGGGACGATGTAGCTTTGGCTGGTGAGTTCCTCGTCCATGCCCGCGGTCCAGAGCGTGATGTCGTCGGTCATCAGGTGCTTCTGCAAGTATTCGACGGCATAGACGCTGGAGATGGGGCAGACAAGGTGCGTGTGGGCAGGGATGCCGTCTTCGCAGAGTTTGTTGTAGGTGATTTCGATGGATGCGCCCGTGGCGAGCATGGCATCCGCGAGAATCAGGATCTTGCCGTCCAGTTTCGGGGCGGAGGCATATTCGATCTGGATATGGAAATCATCTCCCCGGTCATATTTCCGGTAGGCGGCGACGAAAGCGTTCTCGGCGGTGTCGAACATCTCCAGGATTCCCTTGTGCAGCGGCAGGCCGGCCCGCAGGATGGTCGCGACGACCAGCGGGCTGTCATAGGTCGGGATGCTGGCGATGCCCAGCGGGGTCACCACTTCCTTGGTGCTGTAAGCGAGGGTCTTGCTGATTTCATAGGCAAAGATGTAACCCACGCGCTCCAGGTTGGCGCGGAAACGCATCTTGTCTTTCTGGACCGACTTGTCGCGCATCTGCGCGATGTAGGAGTTGAGGACCGAGTTGGTCTCGCCGAGGTTGATGACTTTCATGACTATCGCAGGGAATAGGGGTTCCGGAAAACAAATGTAGAAAGAAATTCCGGATTATCCAATCTCCCCGGCCAGGTAGATCCTTTCATCGGAAAAACTGTAAAACCGGTCGTCGCAGACGATGATATGGTCCAACAGACTGAGCCCCAAACTGTTCAGCGCTTTTTTAAGCTGTTGTGTCTCCTGGATGTCGCTGCGTCCGGGCCGGGGACTCCCGGACGGATGGTTGTGGACGAGGACGACGTTGGGACAGTGTTTGTCCAGGGCATGCCGGATCAGGGCGCTCCGGTCGAAGGAGACCGCGGCGTCCCCGCCGCTGGAAAGCCGTTCCTGGAAGACCAGGAAGTTGGCCCGGTTGAGGTAGAGCGCCCAGCATTCCTCGTGGTCCAGCCCCTTGAGCCGCGGGATCATGCGCTGGTAGATCATGCCTGCATGCGTGATGCTGATGCCGTCGAAACGGGACTTCTCCTGCAACATGCGGCGTCCCAGTTCGAAGGCGGCGGCGACGATGGCCGCCTTTCCCTGCCCGATTCCGCAGACCTGCTGCATGGCGGCGGGTTCCATGGCGGAGAGGGCGGTCAGGGTCCCGCCTTCCTCGTGCAGCAGTTCCTGTGCGACTTCCACCACGTTCCGTTTTCCTGTCCCTGACTGCAGCAGGATGGCCAGCAGTTCCGCGTTGGTCAGCGTGGCGGCTCCTTTCTCCAGCAGTCTTTCCCTCGGCCGCTCCTCGCGGCTCCATTCCTTGATTCTCATCTTTCTTCCTTTCTGTTCCATGGCCGTCCCAAGGCCCGTCGAGACAAAGGTAGGGAATGATTTAATATATTCAAAATCAAACGTTTGTGAAAAAGTGCAAACGTTTCTGTCTTTTGGGAAACGGATGTGCCGGAAAGCGCTGTCGGACAGGCGGGGACAAAAAAAGATCCGGCAGTGGAAAAACTGCCGGACCGTACATTCTGCGGGAATCCCTTACTGGATGAACGCGACGATTTCGCCCTTGGCGACCGTCTCTCCCTGCTTGCCGAGGACCGCGACGATGTGTCCGTCAACGGCGGCGGTCAGTTCTTCCAGTCCATAGTGGGTCTGGACATAGCCGACGGCCTTGCCGGCCTTCGCGGCCGTTCCGACGACCGGAGCGGCGGAGGCGTCGTCGACATCCAGCTGCCACATGAGCTGGCCCTTGGCCGGAGCCTGGACCGGAGTGGCCTTCGGATACTTGGCGAGGTATTCGTCGATGGAGAATTTCGGCATCTCGACGACCGGGCGTTTCACGATGATCGGGGCGCCTGCCTTCTTCTTGAAGTCTTCCAGTTCGGCGTTGAACCGCTGCTTGGCGATGCCGCTCTTGTAGTCGCGGTACTGACGCTCGTGCATGGCGAACTCGAACAGTTCTTCCTCGTCCTGGCCGACGTCCCATCCCTCTTCCTTCATCATCTGGCGGAACTTCGGGAGTTCGTCCGGATAGTTGTCCTGCGGGTTGCCGGTGGAGAATTCGAGGCCTTTTTCCTTGGCGAGTTCGACGATTTCCGGAGCGAGAGGGCCAGGGAGCTGACCCATGTTGCCGAGGATCATGCCCCAGGTGTCTTTGTCGATGGTGGTCCAGCGCGGCTTGTCGTTGAGCATGTTGAACAGGTTCATCAGGGCCGTGTTCTTGACATACTGGCTGAACGGAGTCACGAGCGGCGGATAACCAAGGCGCGGCCATACGTATTCCACTTCCTCGAAGAGTTTGACCATCAGGGTGTCAAGACTCATTTCGGGACGGCCGTGCGCGCGCTGTGCGGCGTTGATCGCACCCTGGAATCCCTTGAGGTCGGCCATCATGGAGCCCATCATGCCGCCCGGCAGGCCGCAACCGACCAGCAGGGAGGTCATCTTGGCGTTGGACGGGTTGATCCAGTAGCCCAGGAAGTCGTCGATGAATTTCTGGGTGAGACGGCGGACTTCCATGTAGGCGTCCATGTTGAGGTCCTTGACGAGGAAACCGTCGGCCTTCATCATTTCGCGGATGGTGATCACGTCGGGATGGACCTTGCCCCAGGAGAGGGGTTCGACGGCGACGTCGAGGTAGTCCGCACCGGCGCGGGCGACTTCCAGCATGGAGGCGGCGGAGAAACCGGGACCGGTATGGCCGTGGTACTGGACCTTGATGTGGGGATATTTCTTCTTGATGTCGGCGACGAGTTCGGCGAGGACGGTCGGACGGCCGATGCCGGCCATGTCCTTCAGGCAGATTTCATCGCAGCCGTATTCGACGACCTTGTCAACGATACCCATGTAATAGGCGACCGTGTGGACGGGGGAGTGGGTGATGGAGAGGGCGACCTGGGAGATCATGCCGCCTTTCTTGGCGCCTTCGACGGAGCCGCGGAGGTTGCGGTGGTCGTTCAGGCCGCAGAAGGAACGGGCGATGTCGGTCCCCTGCTTTTTCTTCACCTTGAACATCAGGTCGCGGACATCTTTCGGGACCGGGTTCATGCGGAGGGCGTTCAGGCCACGCTCCAGCATGTGGGTCTCGATGCCGGCTTTGTGGAAGGGCGCCGTCCACTGGCGGACCGCCACGTTCGGATTCTCGCCGAAGAGGAGGTTGACTTGCTCAAAGGCACCGCCATTGGTCTCCACACGGTCGAAGCAGCCCATGTCGATGATCGCCGGAGCGACTTCGACCAACTGGTCTACGCGGGGGACATATTTGCCGGAACTCTGCCACATATCCCTATAGACAAGGGAGAATTTAATTTCACGTGCCATTCGATATCGTTTAATATTTGTGTTTCTGTCTCGATGGATTTGGAGGAACTTCCTTTCCCTCCAGTTTACAAAGATACGGAGAATTCCGGACAATTTGAATTTTACATAAAAAAATAATCCCTCCACTTGGAAATCCATAAAAAATCCCTACCTTTGCATTCCCAAAATGGTGGATGTAGTTCAGTTGGTAGAGCATCGGATTGTGGTTCCGAGTGTCGTGGGTTCGAGCCCCATCATCCACCCTTTCAACGCCTTCGGTTTTCCGGAGGCGTTTTTTTGTGTAGGAAAGTCGGGGATTTTTTCTATTTTTGTAAGGTTTAGCGAATTACGCGACATAATCACTGAATGGACCAGATAATAGTGAAATGAAAAGATTCTTGATTCTGTTGGTGGCGTCCCTTCTGGCATTGCCCGCCACCGCCCAGGAACTGGCCGGCGTCTGGACCATCTCCGAAGCGATGGATGAGACGAAAGACGGCATGAAATCCTCCATGAACATGACGGGGGAGATGAATCTGTCGGCGAACGGCACATGCTCCCAGAACGGAAACGTGACCATGACCATCGGAGACGGCGCGGATGACTTCCATTTCAGGATCGTGTATTCCGTCAGCGGTACCTGGAAACGCGAAGGGGAGACCCTGACCATCCAGAACACCCCGAAGACCGCCAAGGTGGACGTGGCCGAGAGCAACCTTCCCGGCGTGCTGAAAGTTTTCTTGGTCAATACGATGAAGAAGGAACTCAAGAAAGAACTGAGTTCGAAGAAACCGGATATCTATGCAATCATCTCCCTGACCGACGACGAACTGGTCATCGTGGAGCAAGGTGCCAAGAATCCCGAGGTGGAAACCTACAAACGCAAACGATAACGGATATGCGACAAATCAGACCCCTGGCCGTCCTGACGGCCTTTCTGGCCCTGCTGGTCTCCTGCTCCCCGAAGGAGGCCCCGAAAGCCGACACGGTGCTGGAGAACATCCTCTCCCGCAAGAGTGTGCGTGCCTATACGGACCAGAAACTCACGCAGGAGCAGATTGAAACGATGCTCAAGGCGGGCATGGCCGCCCCCTCCGGCTCGGACATCCGCCCCTGGAGTTTCGTCGTCCTGCAGGACCCTTCCAAGTATGAAGCCATCTTCGGGGAGGCGAATTTCAATCTCAGGATGTACAATGCATCCGCGGCCGTCCTCGTCGTCTGTGCCGACACGACCGTCACCCGTACGCCCCGCGACGGCGGCGATCCCGTGACGATGCCCAACGGCACCTGGCGCGATGACATGGGCGCCGTGACCGAGAACATCCTCCTCGCAGCCGAATCCATGGGCCTGGGCGCCTGCTGGACCGCCTGCTATCCTTACAAAGCCCGTTACATGCCGGTCAAGGATGCCCTGCATCTCCCGGCAACGGTCGTTCCTTATTGCGTCATCCCGGTCGGCGTGCCGGACGGCGAACAGCAAGTAAAAGATAAATGGGATCCAACACGTATTCATTATGAAATTTGGTAAATTATTGGCAGTCATGGTAGTTGTAACCCTGGCTGCGGCGTGCGGCGCCAAGACCATCGTTCCCGGAAACGGGAAGTATGCAGTGGAGACCTTCAAGACCAAACATGGCGAAGTTGCCATCAATCTGATCAAGCATGGATCGATCGCCATCTCTTTCAAGGATGTCACCATCCAATGCGACCCGGTGGGCCAGTTAGGCGGCAATACGACCGACTATGCCACCGATTTCGGCAAGGCGGCCTTCATCTTCATCACCCATGAGCATGGCGACCACTTCAACCCGGAAACCATTGCAACCCTGTATGACGAGCATTCCGTCCTGGTCCTGAATGAAAAGAGCCAGAATCAACTCGGCTACGGGGACATCATGCACAACGGAGAT
>JBGUXJ010000105.1:0-9428 GCA_045222055.1 Candidatus Cryptobacteroides sp.
TATCGTGCATCAGACTATGCTTTGCCTCAGATGATTACGCTGACGACGCATGACGGACTGGTGCTGCCGGCAGCGATCGTGTATCCGAAGGATTTCGATCCTTCTCTCAAGTATCCTGTCCATATGGACATCTACGGCGGGCCGGATACTCCGCAGGTGCGGGACAACTGGCGTCGTCCTTCCGAAACCAGCCAGTGGTGGTCTGACCACGGCATCATCCAGATAACGGCGGACTGCCGTGCCTCGGGCCATAACGGCCGGCTGGGGCTGGACCAGATTTACCGCCAGTTGGACCAGGTCGAGGTGGAGGATTTCGTCGAATGGGCCAAATGGCTGCAGAGCCTGCCGTATGTCCGGGCGGACAAGATCGGCGTCGAGGGCTTCTCTTTCGGGGGAACGATGACGGCGCTGCTGGTCATGGACCATTCCGAGCAGTTCCACTATGGTATCGCCGGCGGCGGAGTCTATGACTGGAGCCTGTACGACACCCACTATACCGAGCGTTTCATGGACACGCCGCAGAACAACCCTGAGGGGTATGCCCGCACCCGCGCTGTCAGCCATGCCGTCAACTATCCGGTGGTCTATACTACGGCCGCTGGTGATGGTGGTGCTGCTGCAGATGCCGCCGCCCAGGCGGTCGAACCGGTCATGCTGAAGATCACCCACGGAACCGGTGATGACAATGTCCATTTCCAGAACACCTTGCAGCTCATCGACGAACTGCACAAGCACGGCAAGAAGTTCGAGTTCATGATCTACCCCGACGGCATGCACGGGTACCGTGGCTACCAGGGCACGCACTTCCAGCAGGCCAACCGCGAGTTCTGGCTCAAATACCTGAAGTCCGAGTAACGGTTACATATTCAATTCAGATATCGCTTGTGCTTTGCGTTCAGTTCGAAAACGGGTAATTGACGACTGAACGAGTTCGGTGATAACTCTCATATTTAGCTCAGTTGTGACGGTTAGTTTTGGGCCATGACCGGAAGGGAGCCGGGGCTCAGTCCATTCTCGCATCCTGCGTCCTCCGCTCTGCGGAGAACTTGTCTGCTGCGGCTGAGTATCGCCCCGGCTCATCCGGTTATGGCCTTCCAACTGCATTCTCCTGTTTTTTCGATGTCCTCAACGACTATCTTCAACGTCTATCCTGACATCTATTCTCAACATCTATCCTAACATCTATTCTCAATAATTATTCTTAATATCTATTCTCAACATCTTTCTTAAGTTCTTCTTTGCTCCTCTCAGTTCCTCTCTGCTCGACCTTCGACTCCTTTTCTTTTCATGCATCCTCACACAGTACCCTGCTCACGCTGACTCACTATTGAGGTAGGACGGGAGCAAAAACCGCCGGAAATGCGCCCGTCGCCTCACTTATGGGGTAGGACGGGAGCAAAAACCGCCGGAAATGCGCCCGTCGTCCGCTTATAGGGTAGGACGGGAGCAAAAACCGCCGGAGATGCGCCCGTCGCCTCACTTATGAGGTAGGACGGGAGCAAAAACCGCCGAAAATGCGCCTATCTCTTCAGTTACTGGGGAAATAGCGCGTGCAAATATCATTGGAAGTGTCAGTAACGTCCCATTTGAATGGGGGTTACTTGCAAATAAGGCCTGAAATGTCAGTAACGTCCCTAAAACTAGGACGTTACTGACATTATGGATGAATAGTCCGAGTAATCAGCAGGCGGGGATTGCCGGCGATGCGGCAGCCAAAGATGTGGATGTCGCCGCCGGGACGGACGCCGAGGCGGCGGCGCAGGTCATCGCTGGAGAGAGGAATGTCGCGGGCGGTGACTTCTGCCTGCGGCCAGGTCTTACCGATGATTTTCAAGGTCTTGCCGGAAAGTTCATGGACTTCCAGGATCCGGAACACTTTTCCGAAATCGCAGATCGAAGTCAGATTCGGTTCTTCATGTCTCTCACAGGATCCGTCACGGTTCTCATTTCCACCATACGACTCCGCGAGGATGAATTGTTCGGAGGTGGCGTTTGAGGGCGGCAGCAGGTACAGGTGGGTGTGGCGGCTGAGTTTCGGGAGACCGAAACGGTCGGAGAGGGTATTGAACAGGCCGGCCTTGGAGAGCGCTTTCCCGGGTTCGAACAGCAGGGCGTCGGCCAGGCCGATCGTCTGGGCATAGACCGGGGTGGCAGATGTTTCTGCATCCAGGGGGAATGTCAGGGTTGAGGCCGTACCATCGGCATCATGGATTTCGCTGACATGCAAGGTACACGCACCGGTCCATCCGCGCTCCGACCAGAGCAGCAGTTCCTTGCATTCTCCTTCCGCTCCGATGACATGGACTTCCCGGACCGCGTATTTGGGACTGCTCAACTGTTTGACGATCAGGGTGATATCTGCCATTGGGGATATCTTGAGCAGGAGATGGCGGCTATATGCGGACAATTCCGGAAGAAGTTGCAGGACATCTGGCTGACAGTCCTCCAAGCGGAAGACCTTGTGTCCGTCCGATGCGCGCCGGGCAGGGTCCATGAAAACCAGGTCCGGTTGGAATCCGTCCAGGATCTTGGCTATAGTGCTGCGTACAAAACTGTCTGATGGCTGTCCAGCTCCAGGAACGGCATTCTCTGGCAGTTTCGTTCCGGGTTCGACGCAGGCATTCCGGAAGGTGACATTCTCCAGCCCCAGCACCTTGAAATTGTGACGGACGGCTTCGGAGAGCGCTGGATCCATCTCGTTGTGCAGCACCTCAGCGGCAACGGACGCGAATGCCCATGCATCAACGCCCAGGCCTCCCGTCAGGTCAGCGATCCGACCCCTTCGGGTGCAGTTCAGCCCTTCAGTGCCCCCGCTGCTCACAAAGCCACTGCTTCCGGTGCAGGAACGGCCCTCAGTGCCCCTGACCGTGTCAAGTGCGGCGCCCCCGGTGCAGGAACGGTCTTTAGCGCCCCCGGTAGGGGTTTCAGACTGTGTGCTGGGGGTGTCATGGGATGTGTAGGACAAGGTGAGAGATTGTGCCAGGATCCGTGCGGCGAGAGATGCCTTGTAGCGCGCGGTGGCGGCGCTGCTGCACTGTTCGGTACAGAGTCGGGTAGGGTAGCGAAGCGCGGGGATTCCGTACCACTGTGGGACTTTGGTGAGGATGCGCCGACGTCCTTCGATCGTGTGGACGGCCAGGTCCATGTCGATCGAGGGCCATTTGGAGCGCCCCAGCAGCAGGCGGCTTGTGTCGTCCGAGGCATGGTCCAGCAGGAATTGCTCAAATTCTCCCATAGTCATTACAAAGATACGCAGCAGATTCTTCCCGGCAAACATTTTCCGTTCGAAAAGCCGGAGATGCCGTCCATATATGAAGGGAATTTATTACATTTGCATGAATGGGGTCCATTGGGACTAGCGACCGCCCGGAAACAATAAACCAAATAATAACACTATGGCACGTGATTACAAAGAAGTAGCCCAGAGCTGGCTCGACGGAGATTTCGATCCGCAAACCAAATGTCAGGTCCTCGAACTCAGGAACAACGATCCTGTCGGTTTTGAGGATGCTTTCTACCGCAACCTGGAATTCGGTACCGGCGGATTGCGCGGCATCATGGGCGTTGGCACCAACCGCATGAACAAATACACCGTCGGCATGGCCACGCAGGGCCTCGCGAACTATATGAAGGCCCGGATCGAAGGCCCGCTGAGCGTCTGCATCTCCTACGACAGCCGCAACAACAGCAAGGAATTCGCCCGCATCACGGCCGACGTCCTTTCCGCCAACGGCATCCATGTCTATCTGTGGGACAACATCCGCCCGATTCCGCTCCTGAGTTATTCCGTACGCAGCAAGGGCGCCAATGCCGGTGTCATGATCACGGCCTCCCACAACCCGAAGGAATACAACGGCTACAAGGTCTTCTGGAGCGACGGTGCCCAGATCACCTCTCCGGTCGACAAGGAAATCGTCGCCGAAGTGGCCAAGATCACCGATCCTTCCCAGGTCAAGTTCGTTCCCAAGGAGGACTGCGGCGGCATCGAACTCATGGGCAAGGAAATGGATGACAAATACTTCCACGATGTCCTCGGTCTCATGCTCAGCCCGGAATCCCGCGCCCGTCACGCCGACCTCAAGATCGTCTATACCCCGATCCACGGCAGCGGTGTCCGCATTGTCCCCGAGGCCCTCGACCGTCTTGGATTCAAGAATGTCTACCATGTCCCCGAGCAGGATGTCAGCGACGGTAACTTCCCGACTGTCAAGTCCCCGAACCCGGAGGAAGCCAGCGCCCTGAAGATGGCCATCGACGTGGCCGACCGCGAAGGGGCCGACATCGTCCTCGCCACCGACCCGGATGCCGACCGCGTGGGCATCGCCGTGCGGGACAACGACGGCAAGATCGTCCTCTTCAACGGCAACCAGACCGGCGCCATGCTGACCTACTACATCCTGACCCGTTGGAAGGAACTCGGCAAGCTCGATGACACCAAGT
Organism: Candidatus Cryptobacteroides sp.; assembly: GCA_045222055.1. Classification (GTDB taxonomy): domain Bacteria; phylum Bacteroidota; class Bacteroidia; order Bacteroidales; family UBA932; genus Cryptobacteroides. The sequence continues at coordinate 4,441 of JBGUXJ010000105.1, forward strand.
ACATCGTCAAGACCATCGTGACCACCGAACTCATCGCGGAGATAGCCAAGAGCTTCGGCGTCAAGTGCTACAATGTCCTGACCGGATTCAAGTTCATCGCCGATGTCGTCCGTCGGAACGAAGGCAAGGGCGAGTTCATCTGCGGCGGCGAGGAGAGTTACGGCTTCAACGTCGGCGAATTTGTCCGTGACAAGGATGCTCCGATCTCCTGCTGCATGGTTGCCGAATGCGCGGCCTGGGCCGCCGACCAGGGCCTGACTCTCTACCAGCTTCTCCAGAAGATCTACAAGGAGTATGGCTACCGCAAGGAAGGCCTTGTCTCCCTGGTCCGCAAGGGGAAGACCGGCGCCGAGGAAATCCAGCAGATTATGAAGGACATGCGTGCCACCGCTCCGGCCGAACTCGCCGGCAGCAAGGTCGTCAAGGTCGTGGACTACCTCGATACCGAAGCGACCGGACTTCCGTCCTCCAATGTCCTGCAGTTCTTCAGCGAAGCCGGCGACGTCGTTTCCGTCCGTCCTTCCGGTACCGAACCGAAGATCAAGTTCTACTTCGGCGCGGCCGGTGACGATGCGGATGACAAGATCGCCCGCCTGAAGGACCAGTTTGTCAAATAAGGACCAGTTTGTCAGTTAATACAGGAGCTTTTGTTCGGAGACACTCAATGTCGGTTGATCGACCTTTAGTGTCATTCTGAGCGAAGCGAAGAATCTGAATTATGCGTAAATTCTTACTATTAATTGCTCTATTCGCGTCAGCGACCGCCTCCGGGCAGTCGCTGACTGCGAAATATGCCGCCCGGTTGACCGAGCCGCGCGTCTATAATACCTACCGGGTCCGGAACAAGATCAAGGTCGACGGAAAACTCAAGGAAACGGACTGGAAACGAGCCGCGGATTCTGAAAAGTTCGTGGACATCAGCGGTCCCGGGTTCCCGGCTCCGTCCAAGGACACCCGCGTCAAGATGCTGTGGGATGATGAGTATCTCTACATCGGAGCTACGCTTGAGGAGGACAACATCGTCGGCAACCTCAAGCAGCGAGATACCATCATCTGGAAGCAGAATGACTTCGAGATCTTCATCGATCCCGATGGTGACGGCATCAATTATTTCGAAATCGAGACTAACGTCCGTGAGACGTTGCTGGACCTGATCATGGACAAACCTTACCGCAGCGGCGGCAACTTCTTCAGCCCCTGGGACTGCAAGGGACTGAAACTGGAGGTCTATTGCAAGGGTACGGTCGGGAAGTCCTCCGACACGGACAAGTACTGGACGGTCGAGGCGGCCATCCCGCGCGCCAGCCTGATGTGGGGCTTCACCGACGCTGCCTCCCTTCCGTACTGGCGGGTCAATTTCTCCCGCGTAGAGTGGCTGAAGAAGGAAGCGGAGGAGAACTGGGTCTGGAGCCCGACAGGCGAGATCAACATGCACATGCCCGAGCGCTGGGGTTTCGTCCATTTCGTGGATGCACCGGTGGGCTCTCGCAGGGCTTCGGATCCGGAACTTGACATGGATATGGAGGCGTACCGGCTGCTGTGGGCGATGTTCTATGCCCAGCAGGAAGCCAAGTCCCGGACGGGACGGTATTATGCGGAAGAGAAGGAATTCGGCCTGACGCTGGACGAAAGCGAAAAAGCGCTTCGGATCGATGTGGAAGGGACTTCCGAGACCTTCACCATCAAACTCATTCCCCGCAACACCCGCCTGCAGTACTGCGTCAATCAGGACGGGCATTTTACCATCCAGAACGCCCCGACGGTGCGGATGCGCTAGCAATACCGCTTTCCGCCTGGATGACGTCTGACGAGCGGGTCAGGGGCTTCCGCCTTTCCCTTTGCTCGCCGCACACGAAGCGAGAAATGTAATCGCCTGATTTGTACGATTTTAGTCTATCGTCATGTAGTAGTATTACAGCATGAAGATAGGCTAAAACTTTGCTTGTCAGTGTGTTACATTTCCTATGAAAGGTTGCCTTTGATGAGCTCCTTGAGGTAATGGGCGAGCTGCCGGGGACCATATCGGATCGAGAAGGGAAGCCGGCCGAGGAAGCGGCGGGCGGTGTCGAGCTTGCGCTGGAGAGGACCGGCCTGGAGGGCTTTCTCGCGGGAGGTTTCGTGGTGGCCGAAATTGCCGCCGCCGAGGACGATGTCCAGCAGGGGAGCGGGATCCGGAAGCTCCGGACTCACGGTCCCGGGCGTCTGGCTCTTAATGGCTGATGTGTAAGGTGTCCGGGATACGCCCAGATAGCGGACGAGGAAACTGGCCAGCAGTTTGTTCCATTCGCCGGTGCCGGTGGCCTCGTAGCAGAGCAGAAGCCGGTTCCGGTCGTAGGGGAGGGTCTGGTAGGCCATGGCCATGTCGCAGAGCTGGCGCAGGCCGATGCCGGCACCCATGCAATGCTTGAGAATGTGGGCGGAGAGCATCAGCAGCGTGGCTTCGGGTGAAGGAACAGGCGGCAGGCCTTCGGAAGCCTGCAGGTCGAAATATTGCGTATGCTGGTCGATGTCAATGCCGTTCCATTTATAATGTACACTTCCGTCCGGAAGGATGGTCAGCGATTCGGACTGTCCCTCTTTCTGCAGCCGTTCCCGGATGCAGTGGACCGATTTCCCAAATTCTTTTTCGATAAAATACACGTCGATGTCGCCGCTCTCCCGCAGGTCCGGTTCCGGATAGAACGCCGCGACGGACGGGCCTTTCAGGATGATCGGATGCAGGCTTCTTCCTTCGAAAAAGGATACGACTTCCGCTGCCGTCCGGGCAACCAGTCGGCTCTGCTTGCGGACCTTGTCCGCTTCTTGCATCAGGGGGAAGACCAGCGAATCCGGCACCTGTACCTCTGCGGGCAGTTTTGCTACACCCCTGAAAAGCAGTCCTGTAACGGTCTGCTTCCGGGCCAGATCCAGGATTGCCTGCCAGTCGGCCTCCGTAAATGAATCCCAATCCGGGACAATGCCTTGGGGAACCACCGGACTTTCCGGGCAGGGAAGTCCCAACGCGCTGCGCACCAGGAAAAACAGGGCCTGTGCTATGTTATCGGATGGCTGCATGATTATTCTGCGATTGCGCCCAGTTCCTGCCAGAGCGCAAGCGTCTGGCGGACCTGCTCCGCCGCCTCCTCGGGCGTGGATTCATATTCGGCCAGGATGGCCTCGGTCAGACTCTTGACGGAAAACAAACCTTTCGATGCGATGCCCCAGAGCCATGCGAAACTCTCATTGACCTGCAATGTCTTTCCGCCGGGCAGAATCAGCAGATACCGCCCCCGCAGCTCCATCAGAGAGCAGTCGCTGCGCAGTTTATACAGGTCGGGGTTTTTCATGGATTATCTCTTCTTTCTGCGGAAGATGCGCTTGTACCAGGGACGTTTGTGCCGGTGGGGCGTCGACGGCTTGGTGTTGGTGATGATTTCGTAAATCTGGTCCCAGTCGGGGAGTCCGCCCAGGTTCTTGTCGTCGATATAGACATCCGCCACGACCTTGCCGGAGAGTTTCGAACGGTCTGCGAACAAGGCGCCCGCCGGCTCGTTCCCGTTTACGGCGAAGAACTCCAGCCCGCGGCTCTTGCAGAACTTCAGCGCATCCTCCAGCAACTTCCCGTCTCGAGAGGTGAAGAGAATCAGCCGGTGCCCCTCGAACTGCAGGCGTTTCAGCGTTTCGATGGCGAAAGGTTTCTCTTTTCCGATGGCAGGATACTTATGCTCGACGATCGTCCCGTCAAAATCTACGGCAATGGTCATAGTTTAATGTTTGTTCTATCAGACAAATGTAAGCATTCCTATCCGGAAAGCCAAATGACGTTCATTAAAAAGCGATTACCAAAACCCAATTATTGGATTTTGGTAATCGCAGTCAATGGAGAATGGGTTTTTACCTATAAATCCATGTATGATAAAATCCGTCCAAGCGGGCGGTAGATTTCAAATCTTTCTCCGGAACTCAGTTTGAAGGAGTCTACGTATTCCAAATGATTCAGCAGGTAATTCCGGTATTCTTCCGGAGCATTTTTCAAATAAATGAGATAATCGCTCGAGAAGCAGAACAGAGCGCCTTCGTAATGTGCGTCGTCGTAGATCACAGTGTGCTTGTCACTGGGGAATACGGTCAGCGGGTATCCACTTTCCATGGGGACATCCAGCCAAAACGACTGCGAAACGATATGATCATGTGAGGCTGCGGCAAAGATCGGACGGGAAGAGGTATACAGGACTCGAACATTCTCCTGTTCGATCAATTCCTCTGTAAATGCCTGCAGGCGGGCGCTGTCTTTATGATAAACTTTGAAATCCGGGACAAAACTGAAGTAGAAATTGATCAGGCAGATGGTAGCCAGAGAGGGGATAAACCATTTATTCCAATCAAACTTCTCAATCGTATAGGCAATGCTGAGGGCTGCCAGAAGCCAATAAGTGAAATAGTAGATATCCCTTGTCCGCATGAGGAATACGCCGATGACAAAAACGCAGAGGACACTGAGGGCGCAGAATATGACGGCCTTCGCCAATGCGGACCCATCATTGGTCCGGATAATCCGGAAAAGGACCCATATGACGTCCATGGCAATGGCAAATGCGCAAAGCGATAGCGGAAGATAGCGAAGACCGTCCATGGCAATGGCCATGCCTGAAATCCGAAGAATGTTCTTGGTGGAGGCCCAGATGTTTGCGGCAAGTACAGAAGGATGAAAATCGATTGCGAGTTCTCCGATAATCGGAGTCGAAAGGACATCCAGGGATTTCATAAAGACGAATCCCGCCAGTTCTATGGCAAGGAGGGCCACCGTGAACCATAGGCCGCTGGCATTCCCAAGGATGACGGACGGCAATGATTCTTTCTGATAGAGTCTGCGGCCGGCATGGAGCATTTCCATCAAAACTAAAGGAATATTCAGGATCAATATCTCCCGAAGGGATTGCATGCCCAGCGCAAAATTAATCACGACAACAAGGAGGATCATTACGATTCCAGGCCTTTCGCCGTTTCTA
>JBGUXJ010000106.1:0-3748 GCA_045222055.1 Candidatus Cryptobacteroides sp.
TGTCGAAATTGTCGAAGTCGAAGCTGCCGTCCGGCAGGCGCGGGGTATCGAGACGGTTGACGAAATAGTCGTCGGTCGAGACGGAGATCGGACGGAGGCCGCAGGCCTTCAGCTGGACGCTGAGACGCTTGCAGAAAGTGGTCTTTCCGCTGGAGGAGGGCCCCGTGATCAGGACCAGCCGCATGGGAGACTCCCGGTAGCGACGGTCGATTTCCTCCGCGATCTGGACGATTTTCTTTTCCTGGAGCGCTTCCGCGACGCGGATCAGGTCGGAGGCCTGTCCCTTCTGGCACGCTTCATTGACATCTCCGACCGTGCTCAGTCCCATGAAGATGTTCCAGCGCAGGTTTTCCTTGAACATGTCGAAGGTCTTGGGTTGCTCCACGAAAGGGGTAAGCTTTGACGGATCGTGCGGGTCCGGCAGTTGGAGGAGGAGGCCGTCATAGTAGGGCCGGATGTCCCAGACATTGAGGTAACCGGCTGAAGGAACGAGTCTTCCGTAGTAATAGTCGGGCGTATCGCCAAGGGTGTAATAATCCATGTAGACTTCGCCGCTGGTTTCCAGGAGCTTGACCTTGTCGTCCCGGCCGTTCTTGCGGAACATCTCGATGGTCTTTTCGGTCGTGGCGTCGTAGCGGTGGAAGGGGATGTTCTTGGCGACGATCTCGTGCATGCGCTCCTTGAGTTTTTCGAGGTCTTCCTCGGTGACGGGGCTGTCGTCCGCCTTGCGCAGGTGGCAGAAATAACCGCCGGAGATGGGATGCTCCATGTAGACCCTGCAGTCGTCGAAAATGTCATAGGCCGCCTTGCAGAGCAGGAAACACAGCGAACGGAAATAGACCCGCCGGCCACTGGGTTCCCGGGCATCGATGAATTCGACGTCCTTGCTTTGGTAGACCTTGAACTTCAGTCCCTGGGAGACGTTGTTGACCTTGGCGGAGATGATCGGATACGGCTGTTCAAACTCGAAATCGGCCAGGATCTGCATCAGGGACGTGCCTTCCGTATATTTCCGGGAGGTCTTGGTATTCTTGCAGTAAATGGTCAGCATGGGCTAGGATTCCATCAGTTTCTTATACTTGAAGCGCTTGGGTTCGACATCGCCGAGGCGCATCTTCTTGTTTTCTTCGTATTCGGCGTAGTTGCCCTGGAAGAAATAGACTTTTCCGTCGCCTTCATACGCCAGGATGTGGGTGGCGATCCGGTCGAGGAACCAGCGGTCGTGGCTGACGACCACGGCGCAGCCGGCAAACCCGTCGAGACCTTCCTCCAGTGCGCGGATCGTGTTGACATCCACGTCGTTGGTAGGTTCGTCCAGGAGGAGGACATTGCCTTCGTCCTTCAGTGTCAGGGCCAGGTGGAGGCGGTTGCGTTCACCGCCGGAGAGGACGCCGCAGAGTTTCTCCTGGTCGGCGCCGCTGAAATTGAAACGAGACACCCATGCGCGCGCATTGATGTCCCGGTTTCCGAGACGGACCCATTCGGAGTTGCCGGCGATGGTCTCGTAGACGGTCAGGTCCGGATCGATGGTCCGGTGCTGCTGGTCGACATAGGCAATCTTGACGGTCTCGCCGATCTCGATGGTACCGCTGTCCGGCTTCTCGATTCCCATGATCAGCCGGAAGAGGGTGGTCTTGCCGGCGCCGTTCGGACCGATGACGCCGACGATGCCGGCGGGCGGAAGTTCGAAGGTCAGATGCTCGAAGAGGAGTTTGTCGCCATAGGCCTTGCTGACATCGTTGAAGCGGATGACCTTGTTGCCCAGGTGGGGACCGTTCGGGATATAGATCTCGAGGTTGGCTTCTTTTTCTTTCGCGTCGGCGGAGGCGAGTTTCTCATAAGCGCCCAGACGGGCTTTCTGCTTGGCCTGTCGGGCCTTGGGGGCCATCCTGACCCATTCCAACTCTCGTTCCAGCGTCTTGCGACGCTTGCTCTCCTGTTTCTCTTCCATGGCCAGCCGCTTCGTCTTCTGGTCGAGCCAGGACGAGTAGTTGCCCTTCCACGGGATGCCTTCACCGCGGTCCAGTTCGAGGATCCAGCCGGCGACGTTGTCCAGGAAGTATCGGTCGTGGGTCACGGCGATGACGGTGCCTTTGTATTGCTGGAGATGGGCTTCTAGCCACTGGATACTCTCCGTGTCGAGGTGGTTGGTCGGTTCGTCGAGCAACAGGACGTCGGGCTGGCGCAGCAGCAGCCGGCAGAGGGCGACGCGTCGGCGTTCGCCGCCGGAGAGGACGCGGACGGAAGCGTCAGGCGGGGGACACTGGAGGGCGTCCATGGCTCTTTCGAGCTTGGATTCGATGTTCCAGCCGTCACAATGCTCGATGGCTTCGGTCAGTTCTCCCTGTCGCTCGATGAGGCGGTTCATCTCGTCGTCCTCCATGGGCTCCATGAACTTCATGGAGATCTCGTCGTATTCGCGGCGGAGGTCCATGACCTCCTGGACGCCTTCCTGTACGACTTCGAGAACGGTCTTGTCCGGGTCCATCTGCGGCTCCTGCTCGAGGTATCCGACGCTGTACCCCGGAGCCCAGACGACTTCTCCCTTATAGGATTTCTCGACGCCGGCGATGATTTTGAGCAGGGTGGATTTGCCTGAGCCGTTGAGGCCGATGATGCCGATCTTGGCACCGTAGAAGAAAGACAGGTAGATGTCTTTCAGGATGACACGGTTGTTATGGGGCAGGACTTTTCCCACGCCGTTCATCGAGAAAATGATCTTTTCGTCTGCCATGGAAGGTGAGATTTGCGCAAATATAATAAATCTTTTCCTTTATTCGGGCGCCCGATCCTATAGGACTTCCGTCAGTTCTCCGGTCGCCGAGTCGATGATGAAACCGCGGACCGTCACGTCGGAAGGGACGAGCGGATGCTCCCGGATGGCGGTGACGGTCCTGCGTACGGAGGCCTCCGTGTCATGGAAGCCTTCCAGCCATGCGTCCAGGTCCACGTCTTTCCGTTCCAGCGCGGCCTCCGGGATGCCCCGGCGGAGCATTTCTTCGCGGAAGTGGCTGAAGTGCATATGGCAGGCGCCGCACGTCGTATGGGCCACGACCATGATTTCCTCGACGCCCAGTTCGTAGACCGCGACGATCAGGCTGCGCATCGCGGAGTCCCATGGAGAGGGGATGACCGCTCCGGCGTTCTTGATGATTTTCGCGTCTCCGTTCCGGAGTCCGAGGGCTTCCTGCAGCAGTACCGAAAGCCGTGTGTCCATGCAGCTGAGGACAGCCAGTTTCTTGTCGGGGAACTTGTCTGTCAGATGGGCCTCATAGCCCTTTGCAGTTACGAATCCGCGGTTGAACGCGAGTACTTGGTCGATCTGGCTCATAGGACTATCCGTTCAAGACCTGGCCGACGGCATTCTTGGTGTCGACCTTCTCGATGATGCGCTCGAGGATGCCGTTCTCATCAAAGATGAAAGTCCGGCGGAGCGTCCCCATCGTGGTTTTCCCATACATTTTCTTTTCGCCCCAGGCACCGAAGTCCTGCAGCATCTGCAGGCTGGTGTCGGCGAGCAGGCGGAAGGGGAGTCCGAACTTGGCGCGGAATCCGGTATGGGATTTCGCGCTGTCCTTGCTGACGCCGACCACGTTGTAGCCGGCGGCTGTCAGTTCGGCGTAGTTGTCCCGGAATGAACAGGCCTCGGCCGTGCAGCCGGAGGTGTTGTCCTTCGGATAGAAATAAATGATCGTTTTCCTGCCTTTCCCGATGAAATCTTCCGACTTCACGGTATTCCCGTCCTGGT
>JBGUXJ010000107.1:0-8291 GCA_045222055.1 Candidatus Cryptobacteroides sp.
GACTCCCTGGACGGAAACGGCCCCGTCCGCGCCATGTACATTCCTGAGGACGCGACCGAACTCTACTATTCCGCCGCGGACGCCGAAGGCATCCACAACATCTACCGGACCCACCTGCAGGATACCGTATGGGCCGTTCCCGAACTGATCAACGAGACCCTGACCTCTTCTTCGGACGAGATCTTCCCCATGCTTTCCCCGGACGGGAATTCCCTATATTTCTCTTCCAAGGGACTGTACGGCATGGGCGGCTATGACTTGTACGTTTCCCGCTGGAACCGCGAGACCCATGACTGGGAAACCCCTGTCAACCTGGGATTTCCGTATTCCTCGCCCGCGGACGATTTCCTGTTCATGAACACCCCCGACGGGAAATATTCCCTCTTTGCCTCCAACCGCGAATGTGCCCGCGACAGCGTCTGGCTCTATGTCCTCGAATATGACGGAATGCCGGTCCGCAGGGCCCTTTCCGACCCCGAAGAAGTCAAGGTCCTGTCCCGCCTGATGCCCGACAATGACCCTTCCCGGCTTGACAACCGCGGAGCCGTCGCCGGCGTGGACGAAGACGTCGACACCCGCCGCTACACCGAAAAGATGCGCCAGGTCCGCCAGTTACGCGACTCCATCTATGCTGCCGGCCGCTCCATCGACGCAGCCCGCGCCAAGATCTCCGGAGCGACGGACGAGGAACGCCGCGCCCTCGCGGAACAGATCCTGGAACGCGAGACCGGTGTGACCGCCCTGCAGGATTCCCTTTCCAAGGCCGTCGCCGAACTGCAGAAGATCGAGATGGACTTTCTCTCCAGCGGCGTGATCCTGGACCCGGACAAGGTCCAGCGGGAAGCCGACCGGGAAGTCGTCGGCGCCAGTTCCGGCTACGCCTTTTCCCGCAAGGAGATGGGCGGCGACATCCGGATGGACATCCTCAAGCCCAAGCCGACCTTCGACTATTCCTTCATGATCCTGCCGGAAGGCCGTTTCGCCGAAGACAACACCCTGCCCGGCGGGCTGGTCTACCAGATTCAGCTCTTCACCACCTCGACCCCGGCTACCGTCAAGCAACTCAAAGGCCTGAGCCCCGTGTTCTCGAAGATGAGCACCCAACTCCGCTATACCTATACCGTGGGCGTGTTCCGCACCTACAAGGACGTGCTCGCCAACCTCAACAAGGTCAAGCGCCAGGGCTTCCGCAACGCATTCATCGTCGCTTTCCTGGACGGCGCGTCCATCCCGGTGGCCAAGGCCCGCGAAACGGAAAAGAACGCCCGGCCGTCCTACCGGATCCGGATTACCCCGGCCGACGGCAACTCCCTGGGTGACAACACCATCCTGTCCATCCGCGCCATGACCTCCAAGGATCTCTCCAAGGAGACGGCGGATGGAGGAACGGCCTACGTGCTCGGCCCGTTCGACGACCGGACCGAAGCCGACCGGGTCCTCTCTTCGCTGCGGACCATCGGCCTGTCCGTGGAGTTGTTCTAATCCATGGGGAAACGGACGCCCCAGTCCCGGCGCAGTCCGTCCATCACCTGCATGACATAGAGAATCTCGCCGTGGGGCATCTGCGGCGGGTCGATCCTGCCGGCCTTAATGGCATCCCGGCAGGCACGCAACTGGTATTCGAACCCCGTGATTTGGGCGGGGACAGGGTATTCCGCCAGCAAGGCATGGCGCTTGGCATAAACCCGGACGACCTGGGGATTGTTGACGTCGTCCACCCAGATGTTCGCCTTTTCTCCGGCGATCACCCCGATGTTGTCGCCCTGCGCGGCCGCCGACGAGAGCACCTGGCCCACCGTTCCGTCCTTCATGATGAAGGAAATGGAATCGGACATGTCCGTCCCGGTGTCGAATTTCGTGCAGAGGGACGCCGTCCGGACGATCGGACTGTCGCAATAGGCGCGGACGAAATTGATCCCGTAGACGCCGATGTCCAGCAGGGCGCCGCCGCACAGTTCCGGACGCTGGATCCGTTCCTTGGCGGAAATCTCATAGGAAAGGGTGGCGGAAATCGTGCGGACCTTTCCGATGACGCCCGAGGCGATGATGTCCCGGATCAGTTGGACGACAGGAAGATAGCGCGTCCAGATGGCCTCGGCGACAAAGACGCCCGTGCTGCGGGAAAGGTCCAGGATGGTCTTCGCCTGCCGGGCATTGGCCATGAAGGCCTTCTCGACCAGGCACGCTTTCCCTTTTTCGATGGCCTTGCGTGTCACCTCGAAGTGATGCGAATGGGGCGTGGCGACGTAGACCAGGTCCACGTCGGGATCGTCCAGCAACGCGTCATAGGAACCATAGGCCCGGGGGATGTCCCGCGGCCCGGCGAACGCCTGTGCTTTTTCCAGGGAACGGGAGGCGACGGCCAGGCAGGTCATGTCGTCCATGCCCTTGAGGGTTGCCGCCATTTTCTCCGCGATGTGGCCGGCTCCGATGATGCCGACGCGCCAGATTGCATTTTCCATAACGTGTAAGTATCTGGAACAAAGATAGCGAAACTTCAAATTATTCCGTATATTTGAAGCATATAACCCAATTTAATAAACAGACCATGTCAACTGTTCTTATTCTCGTACTGGCCGTTGCGGCCGTTCTGATCCTCTGGGTCATTTCCGTCCAGAACAAGCTCGTCAAGGCGGATGAACTGTGCAACAACGCCCTCAAGCAGATCAATGTCCAGCAGGTCAGCCGCTACGACGCCCTCCAGGCGCTGGTGAAACTCACCCGTGAATACGCCTCCTATGAAAGCGAGACCCTCCAGAAAGTCATTGCCGAGCGCAAGATCACGGCCTCCCCGTCTCCGACCGCGGCCGAGATCGACGCCAACGAGGCCGCCCTCAAGGAGATCAGCGCCAAACTCATCGCCGTCGCCGAGCAGTATCCCGACCTCAAGGCCAACCAGAACTATCAGCAGACGATGCAGAGCATCGAGAAATATGAGGAGAATGTCCGCCTGGCCCGCATGACCTTCAACGACACCGTGACCAAGTTCAACAACGAAGTCCGGATGTTCCCGGGTTCCGTGGTCGCCGGTATCCTCGGTTTTGCCAAGCGCGACTACCTCGCCGAAGACGTCACCAAGAAGGAATACCCCGTCATCTAGACCATGCGCCGGATCTTTTTCCTGCTGGCCGCGCTTGCCTTCCCGCTTGCGCTGCCGGCCCAGCAGATCCGTGACGTGGACATTACCGTCGACCTTCGGGCCGACGGTTCTGCCCGTATCACGCAGGTCTGGGACGCGACCGTCGTCCGGGGCACCGAATGGTACATTCCCATCGAGAACCTCGGCCCGATGACGGTCACGGACCTCACGGTCAGCGAAAACGGTCGTGAGTACATCAGCGAGGGCCGCCGCTGGAACGTGGACCGCTCCCTGGAGGAGAAGGCCGGCCGGTGCGGTATCGTCGAGAAGCGTGACGGCGTCGAACTGTGCTGGGGACAGGGCTCTTACGGGGATCATGTCTGGACGGCGTCCTTTACCGTAGACGGCCTCGTCCAGTCCCTGCAGGACGCCGACGCCTTCAATTTCATGTTCGTCAACCCCGGTCTCGTCGCCCCGCCGCAGCATGCCAAGGTCACCATCCGCAACGCCACCGGCGGGGAGGGATGGACCTATGACAACACCCGCGTCTGGGGCTTCGGCTTCACCGGGGACATCAATGTCCGAGGCGGCGAGGTCATCGCCGAGTCCTCCGAGCCCTTCGGCCCCATCAGCCAGTTGATTGCGATGGTCCGGTTCGAGAAGGGCCTGTTCACCCCGACGGTCTCCCGCGACATTTCCTTCGACGAGATGAAAGCCGACGCGCTCGAGGGCAGTTCCTACGGAGAGAAGGACCCGTTTCTGGGAATCTTCGTGGCACTGTTCCTCCTGTTCTTCGGCGGCGGCATGTTCGTCTCCATTTGGGCTATCGTGCAGACTGCCATGGGCAAGAAGTACAAGAAGTCGATGTACGGCAAGACCAAGATCACGGAGTGGTACCGCGAAGCGCCGATGGACGGCGACCTGTTCGCCTCCTACTATGTCCTTGAGAACGGCTGGCGCTTCGGCGGCAAGACCTCCTCGAAGGGGCTGATCGGCGCCCTCTTCCTCCGCTGGATCCTGGACGGGAAACTGTCGGTCCAGCCGGATCCGAAGAAAGCCAAGCGGGTCAACCTGGCCTTCCCCGAAGGGATCGAAATCCCCGACGAGACAGAGAACAGCCTGTACCAGATGGCCTTGCAGGCCAGCGGCTCGAACCTGCTCCTGGAGTCCGGTGAATTCGAAAAATGGTCCGAAAAGAATTTCAAGAAAGTCACGGCCTGGCCGGAAAAGGCCCAGGCACGGGGACGGAAATACATGCAGGACAAGGGCTATTTCCTCAAGGGGACGACCACCAACGAGGACGGCGCCCGCGAGGCCTGCCATGTCGTGGAATTCAAGAACTTCCTGGATGATTTCACCCTGTCCAAGGAGCGTGGTGCCGCAGAGGTCGGACTCTGGAAAGACTACCTGGTCTTCGCCCAGCTCTACGGGATCGCCGACAAGGTGGCGGCCCAGTTCGAACGGCTCTTCCCGGCTGAATTCCAGGAGATTTCCCAGTCCGTCGGCGTAGACCCGACCGTAATGATGCGAACCATCAACATGACCAATTCCATCTCGACTTCCGCCATCAACCGGGCGGTTGCGCGGCAGCAGGCCGGCAGCATCTCGGGCAAGGGCGGCCACACCTCCTTCGGCGGAGGCGGCGGCTTCTCGGGCGGCGGTTTCGGAGGCGGAAGCCGGTAAACATTTTTGACATGCGAAAAACTTCATTGTGGGCGCTTTGCGTCCTTTTGCTGGCCGGATGCGCTTCCGGCACCCAGCCGGGTTCCCGTTACGCCAACCTGCCGGAACTGACCCGCGGCGATGCGGAGGCCTATGCGCAGGAACTGACCCAGGAGTGGAAAGACTCCGTGGCAAAAGCCACGCAGACCGTCTTCGACGAGAAGGCCCTGACCCGGGGCGAATATACCATGAAACTGGCCTGGACCGTTTACGGCCCGGCTCCGGCGGACGGGCGTTCGCTCTACATTTCCCTGCACGGTGGCGGAGGCACAACTCCGGAAGCCAATGACCAGCAATGGGATAACCAGCAGAAACTCTATAAGCCCGACGAGGGCGTGTACCTCTGTCCACGGGCGATCACCAATACCTGGGACCTCCATTTCCGTCCGGAGGACGACGCCTTCTACGCGGAGGTGATCCGCATGGCCGTCGCCCACCTGGATGTCAATCCGGACAAGGTCTATCTGATGGGGTACTCGGCCGGCGGCGACGGTGTCTGGCGCCTGGCACCGCGGATGGCGGATACCTGGGCGGCGGCCTCCATGATGGCGGGCCACCCGGGCGACGTCTCCCTGGTCAACCTGCGGAACCTTCCGTTCATGATCTGGTGCGGGGCGCTGGACGCGGCGTATGAACGCAACCTGCGCTGTGCCGAGCGGATTGCGGAAATGGATGCGCTGCAGGCGGAGGATCCGGCGGGCTATGTCCATGAGGGCCATATCGTTGAGGGACGGGAGCACTGGATGTACCTGGAAGATGCGGCATCCGTTCCGTGGATGGCGAAATACCGGCGCAACCCGTTGCCGGACAAGATTGTCTGGCGGCAGGAAGAAGTCCTGCATCCGTCTTTCTACTGGATCGGCGCTCCGGCGGACGAACTCGCCCGCGGCAAGGAAGTGCGCGTGGCACGTTCGGGCAATACAGTCACGGTCGAGAAGTGTGATTATTCCCGGCTGACGATCTGGCTCAGCGATGCCATGGCCGACCTGGACAAGCCGGTGCGCGTGGTCCGGGGCGACAAGGTCCTCTTCGAGGGCCCCGTCAAGCGGACGCCGGCGGTGCTCCGCCAGAGTCTGCGGGAGCGGCAGGATCCGTCCTACCTGTTTCCCGCCAAGATCGAAGTAGTACTTTGATGCCTTTCGCCGGCTGAGTGGTACTTGACCGACGCTGTTTGACTGAAGTTGCTTTGACTGACGCTTCGATGGTATGAAAAAGAACCGGAAGATACCGAACACGTATGTCATCATTGCCGCGATGATCGCCCTGTGCGCCGTCGCGACATGGTTCGTGCCGGGCGGGCAATATGTGAAGGCGCCGGACGGGCCGCTCTCCTATGAATCCGTTCCGTCGGCGCCCCAGACCTGGCAGGTCTTTTCGGCTGTCTATCATGGTTTTGTCAAACAGGCGGGCATCATCGTCTTCATCCTCGTGGTCGGCGGTGCGTTCTGGCTGCTCAATGCCACCGGCGCCGTCGGGGCGGGGATCAGCCGGTTCATCGCGGTCGTCGGGAAGCGGGACAAACTGGTGCTGCTGGCTCTGACGCTGCTTTTCTCGCTGGCCGGCGCCGTCTTCGGAATGAGCGAGGAGACGATTCCGTTCATCGGCATCGTGGTGCCGCTGGTGGTGTCCATGGGCTATGACGCCTTCATGGGCATGCTGATCGTCTATGTCGCTTCCAACGTGGGATTTTCCGCCGCCTTCCTGAACCCGTTCACCATCGGCATCGCCCAGGGCATGGCAGACCTGCCGCTCTTCTCCGGTATGGGCTACCGCGTCTTCTGCTGGGCCTTCCTGACCATTCTGCTGATGGTCTTCGTGTTCTTCTACGCCCGCCGCACCCGCACGGTTCGTTCGAGCACCATTTCCCCGGACGATGCTTCGACTGCCAGACCTCTTGGTTCTGCCGAATCTGCGGTCTCTTCGACCGTTTTGGCTTCTTCGTTTGTGGGAGAGTCTCCGCTCTCCTCTGGGGCACGAGTGCTTCTGGCGCTTCGGATTCCGGCTCCGGCGCTTCGGGTGCGCTGAGCCGGCGGCAGGGCTGGATCCTTTTGGTGCTGCTGGTGACGGTCATTGCCTTGATCGTCGGCGTCACCTGCTGGGACTGGTACATGCCCGAGATCACCGGCCTCTTCCTGGCCATGGGCATCGTCGCCGGCCTGATCGCCGGCTTCCCTGCCAACCGGATCGCGGAGGAACTGATTGCCGGCGCCAAGGACATCCTGTCCGCCGCCCTGGTCGTGGGCTTCGCCTCCGGAATCATCGTGATCCTGCAGGACGGCAAGATTGTCGACAGCCTGCTTCACGCCATGCAGGAAGGCCTCGACGGCACGGGTTCCGTCACCTCGCTATCTGCCATGTACGGCATCCAGGCGTTGATTAACTTCGTGATACCCAGCGCCACAGCCAAGGCCGCCATCACCATTCCCATCATGGCGCCGTTCTCTGACATGGTCGGCGTCTCCCGCCAGGCCATGGTCCTGGCCTTCTAGTTCGGCGACGGCTTCACCAACATGATCACCCCCACCTCGGGCGTCCTTGTCGCCGCCCTCGCCATGGCCCGCATCCCCTATGCCGACTGGGTCCGCTGGATCTGGAAAGGCGTGCTGGTCCTCCTGGTCCTCGGCCTCCTTCTTCTCCTTCCCACAGCCCTCCTCGCCATCCCCGGGTTCTGACCCGCACTTTCTCTGCCACTTTTGCACTTGCACTGCACTGAGCGACCGTTTTTCTGCAGAAGAGGGCAACAAGCGGCCGGGAGGAGGGCCTTTGCCCGGAGCCCCCCGCACCGGCCGACTTGTAGTCGCCGCGCCTTGTTTCGCGCGGCGGCGGTGACCTCTTGTGCAAACGACGGGATCCTCTCTGTAAAATAAACGGAGGACTCCCTGCGCAGCAGGTGGGCAATCTCCTGCAATTCAAGTGAAAATAGGTGGCACGTAACTGGTTGATATTCAGGCGGAAGTGGATTTTTGAAGAACGATTTCCTTCTTCATAATTTCAGTTTACATTGATTTTCAATGACTTGCGTACCACCCGCTTTGCTCTTACCACGGAATGAATCGGGAATATGGTAGAAGGGCAAAAGCAAGGGTGGCATCGCCGCCGCGCGACAACGGGGCGCGGCGGCTACGCTCCCGCGGGCTTCGCCGGGCTCGGGCCCAGCGGCCCGGCTCGCCCGCCGGGCGTTGCCCCAGGAACCGTCACCTCTGTCATTTAAGATAGACGGGAGCAAAAAGCGCCCAAAATGTTCCCGTCGTCCCATTTTTTAGGACAGCGGGAGCAAAAAGCACTCAAAATGTTCCCGTCGTCCTAGTTTTTAGGACCGCGGGAACAAATAATGCCCAAAATGTTCCCGTTGTCCTGGTTTTTAGGACAGCGGGAGCAAAAAGCACTCAAAATGTTCCCGTCGTGACTTATCCTGATTTTGGTTGACTCGGGTTTATTGATAAAGACTGATATAACTTGATTTTTGGATGCTATCCCTAAGTTTTGTTTA
>JBGUXJ010000108.1:0-5590 GCA_045222055.1 Candidatus Cryptobacteroides sp.
TGCTCGTCGGCCATACCCTCAACCTGGCGATGTGTGCCCTCGGCGCCTTCGTCCATCCCCTGCGACTGAACTTCCTGGAATTCTTCAAGAACTCCGGATATGAGACCAGCGCACGCAACTACACCCCTTTGCAGAAAACAAACAAATAATTAATAATTACACCATTATGATCAACATTTTACTTGGTTATCTCGGCCTGGGTCTCGTATTGATCCTGGGCGGTATCGGAAGTGTCATCGGCACCACGACGGCTGGCAACGCAGCAGAAGGCGCCCTGAAGATCAAGCCGGAAGGTTCCGGTAACTACCTGGTCCTTTCCGCGCTCCCGGCTACGCAGGGTATCTACGGCTTCGTCGCCTTCTTCCTCATGCTCGCCAAGATGAGCGATCCGGCCGCCAACGGCATGATCGTTTTCGCGATCGGAACCTGCGTCGGTCTCGTCTGCCTGCTCTCCGCCATCCGTCAGGGCCAGGTCTGCGCCAACGGTATCGTCGGTATCAGCCAGGGCCACAACGTGTTCACCAACACCCTGATCTACGCGGCTCTTCCGGAGTTCTACGCGATCCTCGGTCTGGTCGGCGCACTGATGGTCTAAGACCGGTCATCCACCAAAAAAGAATCCCGCACGGCTTCGTGCGGGATTCTTTTTTCCTATCTGTAAGAAGTAAATTACTTCTGACGGTTCTTATAGCGCTGATAGAATTTGTCGACGCGGCCGGCGGTGTCAACGAGCTTGACTTTACCGGTGTAGAACGGATGGGAGGTGTTGGAGATTTCGAGCTTCACGAGCGGGTACTCAACGCCGTCAACCATCAGGGTTTCCTTCGTGGTCGCGCAGGAACGGGTCACGAACACGGTGTCGTTCGACATATCCTTGAAAGCTACAAGACGGTAGGTTTCGGGATGGATTCCTTTTTTCATTACGTAATGGTTTATTTTGGTTTACTATATAGTTCTTGCCAAAAAGCCTGCAAATATAGAGACTTTTTCCCGCAAACCCAAAGAATTTCCGGATTATTTCATCCGAACCGGCTGATCGGGGTACAAACTGAAGCGCTTTGCCTTGCGGATCCACTTCTGCTCCTCCAGTTTGACATGTTCCCGCGCATCCTGGAAACTGATCTCGCCCCGCAGGTAATCCGCCAGCACCGGATCCGCCAGCTTGCGGAAGAAAGCCTCCTCCAGTTCAAACTGCGAATACCGGCCGAGGAAGAAACGCATCAGTTGGAGCGTATGCAGCAAGGAATGGTACTCGGCGCCGGGCAGGAGCATGATCTGGTATCCCTGGCAGCGTTCGCCGGCATAGCGGCCGGCGGCCGGGGTGAAGGAACAGGTACGCATGAGGACGCCTTCCGGAACAGGAATCGTTTCCATCTGCGGTTTGATGAACGGAGCGCCGAAATACTCGTAAGGACGGGCGGTTCCGATGGCCGGCGTGATGGTCGTATTGTTCCAGAGGGCTCCCCCGCTGTACATGTAACAGGTGAACATGCCCGGAATGTCGGAAGCCGGCGCGATCGTCCACGGCAGCAGTTGGATATTGGCTTCCGTAGCCAGCGCGGAAATGACATGCAGCGGGAACCGTGCACCGATCTCGGCATAATACAGGTTGCACAGTTCACCCAGGGTAAGCCCATGACGGTGAGCGACTTTCGGGACATATTCCTCCTGCGGCCCGGTCGGAATGGATCCTTCCACTACCCGGCCGGCGGGATTCATGTGGTCGACGATATACAGCGCCGGTGCCTCGTCCCCCATGTCCCGGAGCATTTCCATCAGCCGGAACACATCCCGGGTGTAATTGAAATACCGGGATCCGACATCCTGGATCTCCACGACGACGGCCGTCAGGTTGCGGATGGCTTCCAGGTCGAAGGCGATGTGGTTGGTCCCCGGCGTCAGTTCCGTATCCCGGGGATTGAACACGATTTCCAGATTGCCCCTTTCCTGGAACAACTGGTACATGTAACGGTCATGGACGGTATCCCAGCAGTTCTGGGTGCAGAAGCAGCCGACCTTGCCGCTGAGCAAGGCCTTGTCCAACTGGTCTTCCAGCGGCGTGGTGCGGAACGAGAACATATTATCCGATGATAGACTTGGCGACGACGATGATCTGGTTGGCAAGCGCTTCGGCCTCCTCGGGGGTCTGCGCCTCGGCATAGATCCGGATGATCGGCTCGGTGTTCGACTTGCGGAGATGGACCCACTGTTTCGTGGACTCGAAACTGATCTTCACGCCGTCAACCGTATTGACATTTTCGTTGGCATACAGTTCCTTCAGTTTGTCCAGGATCTTGTCGATCAGGGCCTTGTCGGAGAGTTCGATCTTGTTCTTGGCGATATGGTACTGCGGATAGGTCTTCTTGAGTTCGGAGACCTTCAGCTGGCGGTAGGCCAGGTTGCTGAGGAACAGTCCCACGCCGACCATGGCGTCGCGGCCGTAATGGCTGGCAGGATAGATGACGCCGCCGTTGCCTTCGCCGCCGATCAAGGCATTCCGTTCATGCATCTTGGTCGTCACGTTCACCTCGCCGACAGCCGCGGCCTCGTAGCGGCCTCCATACTGCTCCGTCACATCCCGCAGGGCACGGGAGGAGGACAGGTTGGATACGGAAACCGGCGCATAAGGGGCTGTCGCCTCTTCCAGGGAAATGCCCTGTACCTCAGCCAGTTTCGCCGCCTTGGCAAACAGGTATTCCGCGACGCTGACCAGCGTGTATTCCTCGACGAACGGCTCGCCGTTCTCGCAGATGAAGGCCAGGCGGTCCACATCCGGATCGACGGAAATGCCCAGGTCGGCATGCTCGCGCACGACCGTCTCGGAAAGTTCCTCCAGGTTCTTGGGAAGCGGTTCGGGATTGTGGGCGAAGTTACCGTCCGGCGTCCCGTTGATGGTGATGCACTCCACGCCCATGCGCTCCAGCAGACGCGGCATGATGATGGCGCCGACGGAATTGACCGGATCCAGGACGACCTTGAAATGGGCGTTGCGGATGGCCTCCTCGTCGACGGCCTTCAGGTCGATGACCGCCTGGATGTGCTCGTCGGTGAAATCATGCTCGGTGACATGGCCCAGGCAGTCCACCGGACTGAAATCGAAATCCTCCGCCGCGGCGCAGTCCAGGATGGCCTGGCCTTCCGCCGCATTCAGGAATTCGCCCTTCTCGTTGAGCAGTTTGAGGGCGTTCCACTGGCGGGGATTATGGGAAGCCGTCAGGATGATTCCGCCGTCCGCCTTGGCGAAGGTCACGGCCATTTCGGTGGTCGGCGTCGAGGCATAACCGGCCTTGACCACATCGACACCGCAGGCGACCAGCGTACCGACGACCAGGTTTTCGACCATTTCTCCGGACATGCGGGCGTCCTTGCCGACGACGACTTTGTAGCGCTCTCCTTCCGCCTTGGGCAGGCGTTCACGGAGCTTGACGGCATAAGCATAGGTAAACTTCACGATGTCGATCGGGGTCAGGGCCTCGCCCGGTGCGCCACCGATGGTGCCGCGGATACCGGAAATGGATTTGATGAGGGTCATATCAATAAAGAGTTGCTTTCATAGTAGTTTACAAATGTAAGATATTTTTCTCGTAAATCTGCCGAAAAATTTGGAAGTTCAGAAAATTGTCGTACCTTTGCATTCCCGAAATATGCTGGGTTCGTATAACGGTTAGTACTCGAGATTCTCAATCTCGCAATAGGAGTTCGATTCTCCTACCCAGTACTCCGACAGACTTCGATATCGAAGTCTGTTTTTTTTGTTATCTTTGTACCGGCGGGCCCCATGCCCGCCGGTTTTAATGTCTATACCCTATGACAAGCAAAGGTAAGATTATCGGACTGGTGTCACTGGTCGTACTGGTGGCGCTGTCCATCTTCGTGTATGTCCGCTTCTATTTCGTTTTCGGAGACGGCGTCAAGGCAGGTGAACTCAACCAGTTCACCCTCAAGGGCTATGTATTCAAGACCTATGAAGGCCGCATCATCCAGGCCGGTTTCCGGGGCGGCGTGAACGGGGGCATGGTCGATTCCACCGTCGGCTCCTATGTCTTTGACTTCTCCTGCGAGAACCAGACTGTGGCCGATTCCCTGATGCGCTGCAGCGGCAAGATCGTCGAGGTCCATTACAGGGAATACCTCGGGGCCCTCCCCTGGCGGGGCATGCAGAAACACATCGTAGACAAGATCATCTCCGTTTCGGAACCCAAGTAACATGAAAAGATTCCTGACCCTGTGCCTGCTGCTGGCAGGCTCCGCCGTCTATGCCCAGCCGGGCGTATATGACGTCCATCCCGCCGGAGACCCGTCCGGCAAGATCCTGACCATGGAAGAAGCCATCTACCGGGGCGTCGGCTATTCCCGCGGCGCCGGTGCCCGCTGGGAGGCCAATGACACCTTCCGGTTCACCCGGAACGGACAAACCCTTGTACAGGGCATCCAGAACGGAAAACTCACCCAGGCGCACCCCCAGGAAGGAGAACCGGCACCCGCCGCCGGTCCGCAACGCCCCCTCCTCGGGAATGCGACCTCGGCTTTCAGCCGTGACGGCAGTCTCTACATCCACCAGGGCGGACGAGACGTCGCCATCGCCGTCTCCGAGGGACCCGGCATCGTCTATGGCGAAAGCGTCAGCCGCAACGAGATGGGCATCGGAGAAGGCTTCTACTGGTCTCCGAGCCGCAACAAACTGGCCTTCTACCGCAAGGATGAAACCCGCGTCACCCTCTTTCCGCTGCTGGACATCACCTCCCGCACCGGCACTCTCCGGGAAATCCGCTATCCGATGAACGGCATGCCCTCCGAGCATATCAGTCTCGGCATCTATGACCTTGAGACCGCCCGGACCGTCTACATGCAGGTGACCGACTTCTCCGAAGAGCGGTACCTGACCAACATCACCTGGTCCCCCGACGACCGCTACATCTTCATCCAGGTCGTCGACCGCGCCCAGCACCACATGCACCTCAACCAGTACTCCGCCACCACGGGTGCCTTCATCCGCACCCTGCTGACCGAGGAAAACGACGCCTGGATCGAACCGCTCGACCACCTGTATTTCATCAAGGGACGCACGGACCTCTTCCTGTACCGCACCGACAACCGGGACGGCTACAGGAACCTCTACCTGACCGACACCCTCGGCACGACCCTCCGGCGCCTGACGGCCGTCGACGCCGACGTGGAATATGTCGCAAACGACGGCAAGTCAGTCTATTACACCTCAGCCGAGGTCTCCCCTGTCGAGAACCACCTCTACCGCATCGACCTGACCCTCCCGAAGAAGAACACCTTGCAGAAGGCGAAATTCGGCAAGCCGGTCGCCCTGACCCCGGAACGGGGCTGGCATACGGTCAGCATGAACGAAGACCTCACCTGGTTCCTCGACACGTATTCCAACTTCAACAAGCCCAGCGTCAGCCTGATCCGCAAGACGGACGGCAAGGTTTCCGAAATCCTTGTCGAAGCAACCGACCCGCTTGCCGGCTATGCCTCCTGCGAAGTCGACCTGGGTACCGTCAAGAGTGCAGACGGGAAGTTCGACAACTACTACCGCCTCTTCAAGCCGCTGGACTTCGATCCATCGAAGAAATACCCC
>JBGUXJ010000109.1:0-2541 GCA_045222055.1 Candidatus Cryptobacteroides sp.
AACTGCGCCTCGGCGCAATCGATCATCTCTTCTGCGGTGATGTATTTAAGCATGGACCTCATGGAAGGTACTGGTCAAGAATGTCAAGGAATTTTCCGAGGGTGATTTTTTGCGGTTCGTTACAGCCTATCCTGGATGCCTCCTTGAACAGTTCGATGATTTCCTCATCGGACTTGCCCCTGAGTTTGCCGTCGGCCCCGTCCATGAAGATCTGCTCGAATGGGCTGATTCCGCCGTTCACGACTTCTTCGATATCATCCGGCAGCTCCAAGCCGAATTCCTCCTCCAAGGCCATAATCAGTTCGATGAGGTCCAGCTCGTCCATCATGTCATCCAGTGGGGCGTCATCCGTAAGCTCCGGGCGCTCTACGCCCAAGTGCTCAGACATAAGAGTCAGGATTCTTTCTTTGGTTAATTCATCCATGTGTGAATCCCTCTATGTGGTTCAATACAAATGTAATCATAATCTATCAGTCGTCAAACGGCTCGTCCGAGACCCAGCCGAAATCAAACTCCCAGGGCCACTCGCCGAATTCAATCAGTTGATCGCGGGCGGCATCGTCCGAGAAATAGACCTCTCCCTTCTCCATCCACACATAGCGCTCATAGCGCTTCTTCGAGGCCGGAGTCTCTGGAACGACGATGAACGGCATCCCGTTCATCATGGCCTCAAGGGCGTATTTGCGTGCATCCATCATGGCACACCAGGCGGCAGCATCCCGCAGGCACCACCGTGGTGCCGCTTTGGCTGACGATTTCTGATTGTACTGATAAGATGATATGCTCTTATAGGCGCGTTCTGATATAAAGACGGATTGTCAGACGAAATCTATCACGCAAAAAATAATTTATCACCGTGATAGATTTTCCAGCCCGGCGCGTCTTTATTGCAAATTCTTTTTTATTTTTATGGCAAAGCAAAAGACGCTCCCCAAAGACAAGGAAAATGGCATCCTGGACTATACAGAACACATGCCCCTCCTCAGAACGATTATCAGGAACATTCTCCGGCGAGGTGGAGAGAAAGAAAGACAAAGAAACTCCTATGACTAAAACAGTATCAATATCGGCCATCGCCGACCTGCACGGCCATCTGCCACAGTTGCAGGCGGCCGACCTGGCAGTCGTATGTGGCGACATCTTCCCGGGCGGGCTGGACAAGGCCCCGTATGCCCAGGGTGTTTGGTTCAAGAACGAGTTTCTTCCGTGGGTGGACAGGCAGGACTGCAACCACGTCATCCTGATTGCCGGAAATCACGACCACTGGATTGAGAAGAACAATGAGTCGCTGCGCAGGGAGTTTGCTCCTGAGGCCCTTAAAAAGCTGATTTATCTGTGTGACAGCGGGATGGAATTCAAGGGGCTGACGATTTACGGTACGCCCTGGGTTCCGACGCCGTTTGTCAATAAGGCTTTCTCCTCCAGCAATGAGGAATTCCTGCGGGAGAAGTATTCGCAGATTCCACAGAAAGTGGATCTCTTGCTCACGCACACGGTTCCTTACGACTGCAAGCATATCGGGTTTTCCGAGCGGGACATGCAGGACCTTGGCAGCAGGGAACTGCGCAAAGCGGTTGAGTCGCGCGACATCCGCTTCCTCATAGGCGGCCATATTCACGAGACACGAGAAAGAATTGCACACATGGACTTCGAGAACAGTCATACAGAAATGGCCAACGTTGCCTGCTGTGATAATTTCAAGCAGCCTTTCCGACTGCCGATTTGTTTTACAATTAATGTCGAATAAGTGATAGATTCTCTTTGCTGTTCCGTCTTTAAAGCGTAACTTTGCCAGCCGAAGCAGATTCTATGCACACGTGAACATTCTATAAGCCATAACAGGCACGTATTTCAACAACGCCGGACGATGGTCCACTCCCGGGGTGTATTGTACCCTGACACGAGCGGCCGGGTGGCCGGTGAAGTTCTTTGAAATACGTGAGAAATGTACAGCTTCTTAAACAACAAGGAAGGTGAGCTCATACTCATCTTCAACCCTTCTCTCGGGGAAGCCCCCGAACTCTCCATGTTCCTCTACGACGATTCCGGCACGGGCCTGCTGCTGCAGGACCTGTTTTCCGGCATCCGCGTGAAAAACATCAGTCCCGAGACGCTTGCCGCCCTGGCCGATGTCACGCACATCCACGTAGTGGAAAAGGACGGCGAGACCGTCACCAGAGACTATCTCTCCGTCGTCAAGAAAGTATCCGATGTAAGATCGATGGTACTGTAAGTCAAACCTTTAAATTGTACACTGTTATGGCAAAATCTTATCAACTCGTTGCGTGGACCGACAAAGGCCAGGTCCGTATGATTCCTTCCCAGCTCAAAGCTTACATCAGCGAAGAAATAGAGCATCTCAACCGCATCAATGACAGCGTCCGCTATGGGACTTATCACGAGGTTAACGACCTTCTCAAAGTGAGCAGTGCATACGAGAAGCTGGCGCTCAATCTCCTGGACCTGGGAAAGGTGAAAGAACCATTCCTGCTCCTTGCCGAAGCTGCCCACTGCTGCACGGTATCACCGAACAACTGGCGG
>JBGUXJ010000110.1:0-6363 GCA_045222055.1 Candidatus Cryptobacteroides sp.
GGTGGCGACGAGGCGGCCATTTTCGCCGGCGACCTCTTCCGCATGTACTCGAAATATGCCGAGAGCAAGGGTTGGAAACTCGAGGTCACCGACCAGTCTCCGGGAACGTCCGGCGGCTACAAGCAGATCGTGTTCAAGCTCTCCAGCGCCAATGAAGGCGTATACGGCATCATGAAGTATGAGTCCGGCGTCCACCGTGTCCAGCGTGTCCCGCAGACCGAGACCCAGGGCCGCATCCAGACCTCCGCCGCTTCCGTTGCGGTATTCCCGGAAGCCGGTGAATTCGATATCGAACTCAATCCCGCCGACATCCGCAAGGATCTCTTCTGCGCCTCCGGCCCGGGCGGCCAGGGCGTCAACACGACGTATTCCGCCGTCCGTCTGACCCATATCCCGTCCGGAATCGTCGTCCAGTGCCAGGAAGAGCGCTCCCAGCTCAAGAACCTGGACCGTGCCATGGAAGAACTCCGTACCCGCCTCTACAACATGGAGCACCAGAAATACCTCGACGGGATCGCCGCCAAGCGTAAGACCATGGTCTCGACCGGCGACCGTTCCGCCAAGATCCGTACGTACAACTATCCGCAAGGTCGTGTGACCGACCACCGTATCGGTTGGTCCATGTACAACCTGCCCGTCTTCATGGACGGCGACATCCAGGAGTGCATCGACCAGCTGACGATCGCCGAGAACGCCGAGCGGCTCAAAGAAGCGGGGGAGGAATAAAGATGGACCGCAAGAAAGACGATCTGCAGGCGCTGGGCGCCAAGGTCAAGTACAGCGAGAATTATGCGCCGGAAGTTCTCGAATCTTTCGAGAACATGAACAAGGAGAATGATTACTGGGTGCGTTTCAACTGCCCGGAATTCACGACGCTGTGCCCGATTACCGGCCAGCCGGACTTCGCCGAGATCCGCATCAGTTATGTCCCGGACGTGCGCATGGTCGAGAGCAAGAGCCTGAAACTCTATCTGTTCAGTTTCCGCAGCCATGGCGATTTCCACGAGGACGTGGTCAATACCATCATGAAGGACCTGATCAAGCTGATGGATCCCAAGTACATCGAAGTGACGGGCTTCTTCACGCCCCGCGGCGGCATCAGCATCTATCCGTACGCCAACTACGGCCGTCCCGGCACCAAGTGGGAGAAACTGGCCGAGCAGCGTTTTGCCTCACACGAATAGTCGTTAATACCAAGCGAGAGGCTTCCCCCTCAAGACGACATTGGCTCCCGAAAAGGGAGGGGACCCACGAAGTGGGGAGGATCGTCGGAGGAAGAAGCCTCTCGCTTGTATGTAATCTACTACTCGATCGGAACGAGGGCGAAGGAAGGTTCACCCTTGCAGCAAAGCTTGCCGTTCACTTCGAGTTTCGCGGAGCAGAAGAACAGCTGGCCGCGGCGGTTGTCCAGGGAAGCGGTGACATGGCACACGTCGCCCGGCTTGACCACGCCCTTGAAGCGGACGTTGTTCAGTCCGGCATACAGGGTGATGTGGCCCGGAATCTCGTCCTTGACCAGGATGGCGCAGCTCTGCGCCATGATCTCGCACAGGATCACGCCCGGAACGACCGGGTTGCCCGGGAAGTGGCCGCGGGTAAAGAATTCGTCTTCCTTGATCCGGTATTCGGAATGGGCGAGGCCCTCTTCGTCGATGTATGCCTTTTCAATCAGCAGCATCGGTTCCCGGTGGGGGAGGAAGCTTTTGATGTCATCAATGTTCAGTTCGGTCATGGTACACGTTTATTATGGATAGGTTTAGTCGGAATAGGGACGGAAGGCGACACAGGCGTTGTGGCCGCCGAAACCGAGGGAATCGGAGATGCCGAGGGTGATGTCGCTCTTGAGCGCCACGTTCGGGGTGTAATCGAGGTCGCACTCCGGATCCGGGCAGTCGAGGTTGATGGTCGGCGGAATGACGCCTTCACGCAGGGCAAGGATCGTGGCGATGGCCTCGGCGGCACCGGCGGCGCCGAACATGTGTCCGGTCATGGACTTGATCGAGGAAATATGGGCCTTGTACGCGAAATCGCCGAGGGCGATCTTGTAGGCGACCGTCTCGGTCAGGTCGTTCAGGTGGGTGCCCGTGCCGTGGGCATTGATATAGAGGTTGTCCTTCTTCTCGTCGAAGCCGGCTTCCTCCAGCGCCAGTCTCATGCAGGCTGCCTGGGTGGTGCCGTCCGGACGCGGAGCGGTGGCGTGATACGCGTCGCAGGTGTTGCCGTAACCGACGATCTCACCGTAGATCTTCGCACCGCGGGCCTTGGCATGCTCCAGGTCTTCCAGGATGAGGATACCGGCGCCGTCGCCCATGACGAAACCCTGGCGGTTCTGGTTGAACGGCAGGGAAGCGTATTTCGGATCTTCGGCGCGGGAAAGGGCCTTGGCATTGGCAAAACCGGCGATACCCAGCGGAATGGTCGCATTCTCGCATCCGCCGGCGATGATGGCGTCGGCATAGCCGTGACGGATGGCGCGGAACGCCTCGCCGATGCAGTGGGAAGAAGTCGCGCAAGCGGTTACGATGTCCAGGCAAGGGCCCTTCGCATTGTGCTTGATGGCGATGTTGCCCGCCGCGATGTTCGAGATCATGGTCGGGATGAAAAGCGGGGAGATCCAGCGGCCGGAGGGATCTTCGATCATCTTGGCCGTCTCGCGGTACTGGACCTCGAAGCCGCCGATACCGGAACCGACATACACGCCCAGGCGGAACGGATCGATGTTCTGCTCCTCGCCTTCAGTCTGCAGGCCGGAATCTTTCATGGCCTGCCAGGCGGCCGCCATGCCATACTGCGTGAAAAGGTCCTGCTTGCGGATGAACGGCTTGTCCATGCCGAATTCTTCCGCGTTGAAATTCTTGATTTTACCCGCAATCTTGACAGGCAGGTCGTCCGTCGGGAAATTATCGATCAACTCAATGCCGCATACGCCGTCCTTGAGGTTCTTCCAGAAAGTTTCCACGTCGTTTCCCACGGAGGAGATGACGCCCATACCCGTAATGACTACTCGTTTATTCATAATATAAACTATCTCGTGTTATTAATATTTTACAAATATAGCAATAAATCCTGACTTACCATTCGACAACTGCTGCAGCAGACAGCAGGCCTGCACCGAAAGCGCTGAATACCAAGACATCGCCCGGCTTGAACATGCCCTTGCGGTTGCACTCGTCCAACAGGATCGGGCAGGACGCGGAAGAGGAGTTCCCGTGATCGTAGATGTTGACCGGGAACTTGGATTCGGGCTCGTTCAGGTAATTCTTGATGGCGTCGATGATGCGCAGGTTGGCCTGGTGGATCATGTAGTAACTCACCTGGTCCTTGGACATGCCGATCTCTTTCAGCAGGGACTCGACTTCGGTGGTGGAGGCGCTGACAGCGAAACGGAAGACCTCGCGGCCCTTCATCTGCATCGGAACGTTCATCTCCGCCTTGGTGATGAACGGGGTCGGCTCCAGGACACGGCGTTCCCAGATCTTGTCCGGGTCCGGCTGGGCGTTCAGTTTGATGCCTTTGACGTTGTCTCCGCCGGTCAGGACGACGGCACCGGCTCCGTCACCGAACAGCACGCAGGTGGAGCGGTCTTTCCAGTCGCACATGCGGGTCGGCTCTTCGGCGCAGACGATCAGGACGTTGTTCGCCTTCCCGGCCAGCCAGCGGTTCTCGGCGATGTCCAAGGCGAAGATGAAGCCCGGGCAAGCCGCATTGACATCGATGCTGGGGCACCGCATCCCCATCTTGTGGGCGATGACGCTTCCCAGATTCGGCGTGATGTATTCGTTCATGACATTGGAACACACGAGGAAATCGATGTCCGACGGCTTGAGGCCGGACATCTCCAGGGCGTTCTGTGCCGCATTGACCGCCAAGTCGGCGAGTTCTTCATCCGAGATGACATGGCGGGTCCGGATGCCGGTACGCTGGGTGATCCATTCGTCGCTGGTGTCGAGGAATTCGGCCAGCATGTCGTTGCTGACGACCTTTTTGGCGATGGCGCTGCCTGTGCCGATAATTTTCATATGGTCTAGGATTATAAATACGGTGCAAAACTACATCACGCGCACGAAAAAGGGAAATTAATGTGGCGAATCGGTCGGGAATTTGGTTTAAGCCCGTTTTTAGGGGTGAAATCGCCTTATTTGGGGTGAAATTGGTTTTAATCCATGGCGTCGACAAGAAAAAAACCTATCTTTGCATGATACAAGCAAGACCTGTGGCTATGCAAGTGACCGCTCCGAAGAAGAATCAGCTCCCGGCTTATTTCCGGGGGAAATACCAGATCATCGCGTCCGTGACTTTCACGGCGCTGTTCTCGCTGGTATTCATGCTTGTCAGCATTCCGTATTCGCACAATGCGTGGTTCGCCCTCGACGGTTCCCAGGCATTCGCCTTCACGGCGTTCTTCTTCCTCATCGGTTTGCTGACGGTCATCCTCAGCCGCAGGATCATGTATGCGATGCGGGCCCTTCCGATGACCTACCTTCAGTACGTCCTCTGGATTATCGGGGAATCCCTGCTCGTGTGCCTGCTCTATGCGATCTTCACGGTACAGGGGGACCGTTTCGGGATCATTGACCTGAAGGATCGTTCCTTCCTGGACATCTATTCCGGAGCGCTAGTCTATTGCTTCGTGTCGCTGATCATCCCGGCGATCATCGCCGGCATGTACTTCACCATCATCGACAAGAACAACACCATCCGGCTGATGAATTACCGGAACGTGGTGTCCGACCAGCCGATCTCTCCGAAGGACGAGCAGAAGGTCACCCTGTTCGACAACAACGGCGTCCTCAAGCTGGTCGTCAGTCTGGATAATCTCTATTATATCGAGGCGAACGACAACTATGTCATCGTATGGTATACAGACAGCAAGGGACTGTTGACCAAGTACATGCTCCGCTGCCGGCTGCGTACCCTCGAGGAGAGTTTCGGCGGCAGTTCGCTCGTGCGCTGCAACCGAAGCTGCATCGTCAACATGGGCAAGGTGAAGGTGCTGCGGAAAGGCGAAGACGGCTATGTCGTCGAACTGGAAAGCGATGCCACGGAACCGATTCCCGTGACGAAGACTTATGCCGCCAATGTCCTGGCGGTGTTCAATGCAACGAAATAGTTATTTCCTGCGTTCCCGGCGGGATTTCCGCAGACTGGCGGAACTCTCGACGAGCATCTGGTCCGCGAAGATGCCGCGTATGGCCATGATGTCGAAGATCAGGGCGATCAGCGGGAAGATGGCGAAGACCTTGAAGGTGGCCTGACTGCGGGTCGCCATGAAATCCACCACCAGCCAGATCTGCAAGGCGAGGGTCAGGATGGCCGTCAGGGTCGCCGTGCGCATCTGGAAGATCCGGAAATTCCAGGTCGTCAGGGCGAGGACGTTGAGGAACGTGACGAGGATCAGCAGGATCAGGTAGGGGATATAGCTGGTGAAGGAAACCGGATTACCGGAGCTGATGACAACGGCTTTCGGCATGAAAAACAGCAGGAAGACCAGGACGGTCGAAATTGCGAGGTATAAGGTTTGTGCTCTCTGCCACATGTTACGATGGATTTGTCCTGCAAAAATAGGAATTATGGCCGGAAAAAACTATATTTGCTTTCTAAGAACCGCATAGTTATGAAAATCCCCGCATCTGAACTGATCATCAACGCGGACGGTTCCGCGTTCCATATCCACATCCGGCCGGAAGAACTGGCCGACACCGTCATCATGGTCGGGGATCCCGGCCGTGTCGACATGATTGAGGAATACCTGACCGATATCGAATGCCGCCATGCCTCCCGCGAATTCGTTTCCGTGACCGGAAAGTATAACGGCAAGCGCCTGACCGCCCTGTCCCATGGCATCGGCCCGGACAACATCGACATCGTCATGACCGAACTGGACGCCCTGGCGAACGTCGATTTCGCCACCCGCGAAGTGAATCCCGTGCACCGGACCCTCAACATCCTGCGCATCGGCACTTCCGGCGCCCTTCACGCAGATATCCCGCTGGGTTCCTTCATCCTTTCCCACATTTCCGTCGGCTTCGACGGCGTCATGAACTGGTACGCCAACCGCGAGAAGGTGACGGATCCGGAGGTCGAAGAAGCGTTCAAGGCCCACATGAACTGGAATCCTTACCTTCCTTCTCCGTATTTCGTGAAGGCCAGCGACAAGATCATCCGCCGTTTCGAGGACTGCACGGTCAAGGGCGTGACCATCTCCGCTCCGGGATTCTATGGCCCTCAGGGACGTGTCGTCCGTGTGCCGCTTGCCATGCCCGACATGCTGGAGAAAATCGAGTCTTTCCGCTTCGGCGACTACCGGATCACCAATTTCGAGATGGAAGGCGCCCCGCTCGCCGGCCTGGCCCGCCATCTCGG
>JBGUXJ010000111.1:0-11127 GCA_045222055.1 Candidatus Cryptobacteroides sp.
ATGAGTCGGATGCCTCCCTGATGTCCTCCTGGCGGGAGGCCAAGGCGCCCGGACATTCCTATGCCTTGGGAGAAACGGTCTATTCGGTCGACCTGAATCCGAACATGGCGACGGTGCAGGAATACAGTTATTCCGCGATGATGGTCTGGCGTACGACCGGGACCTTGCTAAACTACTCGCTGTCATCCGGTTCCGGCCTCTCCCGGTCGGACCTGGGCTGGCATTACGCCTGGGATTCGGAGCGGGATTCGTTTGGCCGTCCGTATTATGTCCTGAATGAAAACCTGTTTTATTTCATGCAGACGGATACGACGGATGACTAGGCGTATTTCGCCCGCTGCCATTTGGTTTGCTCGCAGAATCTTGTTATCTTTGAGGAACACTAAAACAATTGTTATGTTCAGCCAAGAAGATGTCAACCAGATCAAAGGCCGCGGATCGGACGTAAAAACCGTCCAGCAGCAGGTCGACCGTTTCAAGAAAGGATTTCCATGGATGAAAATCGTCGGTGCAGCGACCCCGGAGCGGGGTATCCTTGTATTGGACGATGCAAAGGCAGATGCGGCCGTCGCTTATTATGAGCAGGCCACCATGGATGGGAAATGCAAATTCGTACCGGCTTCCGGCGCGGCTTCCCGCATGTTCAAGGACATCTTTTCCGGCCTGGCCCAATTGGAGAAAGGGGAGGATCTGGATGAGAAGGCGGCCGTTTCGAAACTGGCCGCGGCCATCAAGTCCTTCGCGTTCTATACGCCGGAAATGTTCGGCGAGCCCGAGGACACTGCCGGCTACCGGAAGGAAGTGGCACGGAAAGTCCTGTTGGACGAGGGCCTGGGCTATGGTTCGAAGCCGAAGGGCGTGATCCGTTTCCACCGGTATCCTGCTGAATGCAGGACCGCATTCGCCGAACATCTGGTCGAGGCGCAGGATTATATGCGGAATGCCGACGGCACGGCCAACCTGGTCGTGACCATCTCTCCGGAGCACCGTCCGCTGTTTGAGGCCGCCCTCGCGGAGGTCCAGGCGGAATATGAGGCACGATATGGCGTGAAGTACCATGTCACGTTCACGTATCAGGACAAGGCCACCGATACGGTCGCCGTGGATCCGAAGAACCATCCGTTCCGGACGGAAAACGGGGAACTGCTGTTCCGTCCCGCCGGACATGGCGCGCTGATCTACAACCTGAACCAGGTCCCGCAGGAGGTCGTTTCCATCAAGAATATCGACAACGTTTCCAACGAGCGCCTCCTCCCGGTGACGGCAAAATACAAGAAAGTCCTGCTGGGGAAATGCCTGGAACTGCGCGATACCTTGTTCGGTTTCCTCCGTGCCTTCGACGCGGAGCCCGATCCGGCGGCGCCTTCCTGCCGTCACCTCTGTGACAAGGTGGAATCTTTCCTGGACCGCGAACTCTGCATCCAGCTGCCGTTGACGACCGATCCTGCCGAAAGGGTCGCCCTGCTCCGCAGCAAACTGAACCGTCCGATCCGCGTATGCGGCATGGTCAAGAACGAAGGGGAGCCGGGCGGCGGTCCGTTCATCATCGCAGGCAAGGACGGCAGCAGCAACCTCCAGATCCTGGAAAGCGTGCAGATCGACGGTTCGGATCCACGTTCCAAGGAGATCCTCGCCCACGCGACGCATTTCAATCCGGTGGACCTGGTCTGCTGCCTGAAAGACTATAAGGGTGAAAAGTTCGATCTGTTGAAGTATGTCGATGAGGATGCCGGTTTCATCAGTTCCAAGAGTTATCAGGGAAGGGAACTGAAAGCGTTGGAACTTCCGGGCCTGTGGAACGGTGCGATGAGCGACTGGAACACGTTGTTTGTCGAAGTTCCGCTCGAGACCTTCAATCCTGTCAAAGTGGTCCTTGACCTCTTACGTCCTGCACATCAATAGATTGCGAATTTAGATTCGATTGTCCCGGAAAAATTTTCATGTTTTTCCGGGATTTTTTTGCAAAAAAGTTTGCAGTTATCGAATTTGTGCCTATCTTTGCAGTGTACTAATGAACTAACACACCAAAACAATATGATCCGCATTGACAATCTGGCTTTCAGTTACGGGGCTTTCCCCGTCCTGAAGAACATTTCGTTGCAGTTCGAAGAAGGGAAGATCTATGGCCTGCTCGGTGAGAACGGAGTGGGGAAGACCACCCTCCTGACCCTCCTCTGCGGCCTGAAGAAAGTTGACGCCGGCAAGATCCTTACCGACGGTGTCAATCCTTATGACCGCGATCCCGATTTCCTTGCCGACCAGTTCTACCTGGCCGACGAGGTGACTCCGTTGAACATGACAGCAAAGGCATTCGCCCGGTCCCGGGGGGCGTTCTGGCCCCGTTTCGATTACGACAAATTCCTGACTGTCATGGCTGAATTTGAAAACGATCCGGACAAGAAGATGAATGCCATGTCCTCCGGGCAGTTGAAGAAGACCTATATTTCTTTCGCGCTCGCGTGCAATGTCCGGTACCTGTTCCTGGACGAGCCGACCAACGGGCTGGACATCCCTTCCAAGGCGCAGTTCCGGAGCGCCATCATGCGCCATACATCCGACGATGCGACGATCGTGATTTCGACCCATCAGGTCCGCGACCTGGAAAACATCATCGACCCGATCGTCATCCTTGACCGCCAGGATGTCCTGCTCAGTGCCTCATTGGAAGAGATCGCTTCCAAACTCTACTTTGATTATGGCACGACCCTGCATCCGGAGGCGCTGTACAGCGAACAGTTGCCGGGCGGTTTCATCCAGGTGCTGCCGAACGACGGCGGGCGGGAGAGCAAGGTCAACATCGAGGCCCTCTTCAATACGGTCCATCGTCACAAAGACTATGTCAAGAACCTTTTCAAAGCCTAGACTGCCATGAACAAGTATTTTGATTTCAACCGGTTCAGCCGTTACTTCGCATACGACCTGCATAACCTGCGGGCCAATTACGGCCTCTCCCTGCTTATCCTGGGCTGCATTCCTGTGGTGCTCTATCTGATCACCGTTTTCTTCAACCTGCTGACCCACGGCCTGTTCGGTGCCTGGCAAGGTTGGGTATCACCTCCCTTTGCCGCTCGCGTCAGCCTGTTTTTCGTCGCATTGATGATCCTGGTCATCTCTTTCCCGATCAAGCAGTATGGCGCCCTCACGGAAAAACGCTACGGTTCCGACTGGCTCATGATTCCCGCTTCCCGGCTGGAGAAGTTCACGTCCATGATGGTCGTCTCCTTGGTGGTGGTTCCTCTTGCTTTCATGGTCCTCTTCAATCTGACCGACTGGCTCCTGAGCGTTTTCGACCCGACTTATGGGACAGCCATGGTCAGCGTGAGACTCAATGAGATCATGTACGGAGCGGGTGCGGCCATGAATTTCGATGATTTCTCGATGCCGGTCGCACTGGGTGCGAACGGTCTCTGGATCCTTTGGACTTCCATCATCGAAGGCATACTGATTTTCCTCTTGGGAGCGCTCTGCTTCAAACGGAAAAAGGCCCCTCTGACGATCCTGTGCCTGTTTGCCCTGTCAATGATCTTTTCCGTCGTCCTCTCGCTGGTCGTGTATCATTTCAGCGGCAATATCGAGACTTGGGCGGAAGCCATCGATCCTGAACGGCTCCAGAATATGAATTGGAATTTCCGGATCAATTTCCTCATGTGGATGCGCCTGGTCGTGATCCTGGGCGGCTTGGGTGCGGCCATCTGGTTCCGTCTGAAAACCTTAAAGCATTAAACCATGGAATTTAGTGAGAACAAACCCATCTACCTGCAGATATTCGATGCCATCTGCGACCGCATCCTGTGCGGTGAACTGCAGCCGGAGGCTCGGATCCCCTCAGTGCGGGAATATGGTGCAGACGTAGGTGTCAACCCGAACACGGTCATGCGTACCTACGAGAAACTCACCTCCGACGGCATTATATTCAACAAGCGCGGCATCGGTTATTTTGTCAGCGCCGAGGCAAGAGATATCATTCTGGAGGCGCAGCGCAAGGCCTTCCTCGAAGAGGAACTTCCGTTGATTCTCCGCAAAATGGAACTGCTGGGCATCGACCCGGCCATGTTGAACCAGTCAAAACAGTAACGATGAAAAAAATCTATATATTGGCCGCAGCGGCCGTCCTTCTTTCCCTCTCATCCTGCATGGTCCGTGTCAATAACAAGGCAATCAAAGGATTCGGATCCCGCAGCGTGATTGCCAACGGTG
The DNA here is from genome assembly GCA_045222055.1 of Candidatus Cryptobacteroides sp. GTDB lineage: Bacteria > Bacteroidota > Bacteroidia > Bacteroidales > UBA932 > Cryptobacteroides. The sequence continues at coordinate 4,198 of JBGUXJ010000111.1, forward strand.
TGCTGGTGTCGGAACACCGGGATCTTCCTGCATTTGACAATATCGCGGTTAAAGGCAGTCTTGACGTGAATTTCGTCCAGCGGGAAGGAGAGCCCGGGATCGATATCGAAATATCCGAGAACATCCTTCCATACATCCTCAGCGAAGTGGAGGATAGAACGCTGACCGTCCGCTTTCATTCAGACTCGATCTCGAGTTTCACTTCGGGGAAAAGCACCATCACGGTTTATGCGCCTGACCTTTCCAGCGTCAGCGTCGTAGGATCCGGTGATTTCAACTGCCTGTCCCTGTCCCATTCCGGTGATTTTTCCGTGGCCATCGCTGGCTCGGGAGACTCGTCGATTTCCGGACTGCAATGTGACGGCCTGAACCTGTCGATTGCCGGGTCGGGCGATATTAAGGCCCAGAATGTGGTTGCCGGTGCCGTTTCGGTGGCGGTTGCCGGCTCGGGTGACGTGGTCATCTCCGGTACGGCGGAATCCGCCAACTATTCCGTCGTCGGCTCGGGCGACATCCGGGCAGCAGGCCTGAATGTGTCGGGAAGCGTCAACCAGTCCGTCAAGGGATCCGGAGACATCATTACGAAATAACCCATAAGCATCGTTTGAAATAATAAAAAAGCGACGAGCCGCTGCCGTGAGGTGGCGGCTTGTTGTTTTTCCCGGAAATTGTCTATCTTTGCAGCGCTGAAACCTTGCCGCTAACCTGATATCGTGATGAAAAGATACTTGATATTTGTGCTATTGCTGGCGGCTGCACTGCTGTGTGGCGCATGTAATGGTGCGTCCTATGAGGATTCGGACCGGAAAACAGAATCGGTCCTTGTCGTGCAGGGTTCCGTTTTCGATGCAAACTTGCTCTATCCCGTCCGCAACATAGAAATCGTGCTGACATCCTTTTCTTCTTCGGATAAGGACCAGACGAGGCCTCTCCGCACCGTGAAGGAATATTCCCATCTGGACGGTACCTATCAGGTCCGTCTGGAACAGCTTCGTGAAGGGCAGTCCTATCGTCTGCAGGCTTTTGATCCGGACGGACAGCTGGAGGAGTCTGAACCGATGAAGATCCTGGATGTCCGGCAGGGAGGGAATTCCTATGACTCAGAGACGGGAACCTATACCCGGATTGTCTTCTTCGTGGTGAAGAACGGGAAACTGACCGTTCTCTAGGTCGCGTTCCCGCCACTGCAAGGGCGTACACCCGGTCAGCCGCTTGAACTGGCGGAAGAAGTTGGAACTGTTGTTGAATCCGCAGCGGACGGAAATTTCCGTGACGGGCATGTCCGGGTCATCCAACAGCATCTGACGCGCTTTCTCAATTTTCTTCTCCATTTTCCAGTACCGGAAATCTTTCTTTTCACAGTATCGGAAATACTTGAGCAGGTGGGTCTTGTACAGGCTCGTCTTCATGGCGAGGTCATCCAGGTTGAATTCATCCGGGAAGTCTTTCTGTTCCGCTACCCACGTATCCAACCGCGCGCGGATTTCGTCATAACTGATCCGAGAGGCGCCGGGTTTGGGACCGCGCCGTCTGGGTGCCTCCACCTTCACAGGTCCTTTGGGGACCGGTGCAGGAAGCTGTTCCTGTTCCGGCCGGACGGGATCGAAGCCGAAAAGAAAGATGTTCAGGGGGCGGGGGAGGTTGCATTGCCTGATGCGGTCACGAAGGGATTCCGCAAAGGCCGGTGAGAACAAGGCCATACGAGCAAGTATTTTAGCAAATTTAATGATTTGTGCTTAAATTTGCAATCCCAAAATCGAAACTATGTTTGAGAACCTGAGCGAAAGGCTGGAACGGTCTTTCAAGATATTGAAGGGTGAAGGCAAGATCACCGAGATCAACATTTCCGAAACCGTCAAGGACATCCGGAAGGCCCTGTTGGACGCCGACGTGAGTTTCAAGGTGGCCAAGGATTTCTGTGAACGGGTCAAGACGAAGGCGCTGGGACAGAACGTCCTGACGGCCGTCAAGCCGCAGCAGATGATGGTCAAGATCGTCCATGACGAACTGGCCGATTTCATGGGCAGCAACGCCAGTGACATCAACATCAAGGGCAACCCGGGCATCGTCCTGGTGGCCGGTCTGAACGGCTCCGGCAAGACGACTTTCTCCGGGAAACTTGGCCTCTATATCAAGAAGAAAGGCGTCAAGGTCCTTCTGGCTGCGTGCGATACGTTCCGTCCGGCGGCCATCGAGCAGTTGAAGGTGCTGGGTGAGAGCATCCAGGTGCCGGTCTATACTGAGGAAGGGGAGAAAGATCCGATCGTCATCGCGCGCCATGCCGTCGCGAAAGCGAGGGCGGAAGGCTATTCGGTGGTCATCATCGATACTGCCGGCCGTCTGGCCGTCGATCAGGAACTGATGGATGAGATTTCCGCGCTCCACCAGGCGGTCCAGCCTACGGAGACGCTGTTCGTGGTGGATGCGATGACGGGCCAGGATGCCGTTGAGACGGCAAAGGCCTTCAACGACCGGCTGGATTTCGACGGTGTCGTGCTGACGAAGATGGATGGCGATACCCGTGGCGGTGCCGCCCTTTCTATCAAGGCCGTGGTCGGAAAGCCGATCAAGTTCGTCTCTTCCGGAGAGAAACTGGAGGCGTTGGATGTGTTCCACCCGACGCGTATCGCGGACCGGATCCTCGGTATGGGCGACGTCGTCACCCTCGTAGAGAAGGCGCAGGAGCAGTTCGACGAGAAGCAGGCCCGTGAACTGAAGAAGAAACTCGCCAAGGATCAGTTCTCGTTCATGGATTTCTACAACCAGATCCAGCAGATCAAGAAGATGGGCAACATCAAGGATCTTGCTGGCATGATCCCGGGTGTCGGCAAGGCCATCAAGGACGTGGATATCGACAACGATGCCTTCAAGGGCGTCGAGGCGATCATCATGTCCATGACTCCGTACGAGCGTGAGCATCCGGAAGTGATCAACGGAAGCCGCCGCAAGCGTATTGCGGACGGATCGGGTACGTCACTGCCGGAAGTCAACCGCCTGCTGAAGCAGTTCGAGGGGACCCGCAAGGTCATGAAGACTGCGATGACGGGTAATCTGATGCAGAAAATGAAAGGGTTCCGCCGGTAGCGGAACCCCTTTTTTATCGTTGCCTGACGGACAGCTGTCTATCGCCTGAAGAGCAGGGCCATGTCGTTGGCAAGGGCCGGCTCGGCGAGGATCTTCGGAACGAAGGACCATTTCCCGATGACCTTGGGATCCCCGATGGTCTCCGGGTCGATTTCCCCGTATTTCATCAGATAGTCGTACAGAATGTTGCGGATTTCCGGATAGCGTGCGACGACGCGTTCGTCGATGTTGTCGGAATCGATGCCGGCATCCTTGAGGAGGTTGCCGCCGCCGCTGGCACGGTAGGAAGTCATGGCGACGGTGTATGTGCGCGCCGGATCGAAGGGCTGTCCGTCAGCGGTACCGGTGATGCTGATGCGCTCTCCGACGGGCTTGGTCACGTCTACGGTGTAGTCGATACCCGCGGCGGAGTCGAAGTTGTAGGAGCGTTCGACGAAGGACCAGTTACGCTGCTGGGTGCGCAGGTCGTCGTTGTTCCGGATGTTGAGGACGTGGTCCGTGGTCTTGGAAATGGTATTGATCCAGCGGCCGTAGGAGACTTCGAGGTAATTCTTGATCTCCTTCCCGGTCATCTTGATGACATACAACTGGTTTTCAAAGGGATAGATGGTGAACAGGTCGTTATAGACCAGGATGCCCTTGTCTACGTGGCCGTTGAAGGTCAGGGGGGCGGCGAAGGAAATGTCGGCCTTCGTCGCATCCAGCGACAGGGTGTGGAGGAGGTTCATGTAGTCGCTCATGCCCTTGTACGCGTCTCGGGTCCAGAGGTCGGTGTTGAGGACACCGATTTCCTGCAGGGTGAAGGCCTTGACGGCCTCATAGTCTTTCTGGAAAGCCGCCCGCATGACCGGGTCCGCCTTCCGTCTGTCCACGGGGATCAGTTCCGTATGGAATGATTTGCTGACGATTTTCCCTTTTTCGACCTGGATGTCGAGTGTGCCGTGCGCCACATTGCGGCTATGGCTGCCGGAATTCAGGAAAGCGGATGTCTCGCCATCTTTGATCAAGGCCCGGTGATCGTGGCTGCAGATCAGGAAGTCGATCCCGCTGACGCTGTTGAAAATGTCGAGGCCTTCAGCTTCGAGGACGGTTCCGTCGCCGTTACCGCTGGCGGAGTGGGTGACGACGATGACGACGTCCGGCTTTTCCTTCTCCCGGATCCGGTCGATATCTTTCTGGATGACGTCGACGATGGGCTTGAACGTCATTCCGCTCCAGAGTTCCTCTCCCAGCCAGGCCTTGATGTTGGCGTTGGTATATCCGACAAGGGCGATGCGGAGACCGCCGCGGCGGATCATCTTGTACAGCGGGAAATAGGGCTGGCCGTTGTCGTTGCGGATGGCATTGCCGCCGAGGAAGGGGATCCCCGCTTTCGCCAGGTCTGCCGCGACCCGGTCATAGACAGGATGCCCGGTCTCGACGTCATGGTTTCCGACGGCGACGGCATCGTATTTCATGTAAGCGATCAGGCGCGGGAACAGATGCGGGGTCACTGTGTCGACGTAGTTGTAGTAATAGGCGGCGTTGTCGCCCTGGAGGCAGTCTCCTGCATCGACGAGCACCACGTTTTCGGGACCGTACTGGGTCCGGATGCTGTCAATGTAATAGTTCATGGCAAACAGGGAATTCCGGGTGTTGTCGTCGACATAGGTCGAATCGAACCAGGTTCCGTGGACGTCATTGGTGGAAAGGACCTGCAAGGAGTAACGGCCGTCTTTCAGGCGGTGGCCGCAGGCGGTGGCGGCAAGCACCAGGACTGCGAGAAAAAGATGTCTGGCTTTCATGAATGCAATCATTCTATTCTATGCAAAGGTAGCGATAATTCATGAATTTCACTACCTTTGTAAAGACCCTCCCGTGGTCGGATTTTTAAAAACTGAATATGGCGAAAATCATCACTTTCGGAGAGATCATGCTCCGGCTCTCCACGCCGGGTTATCTCCGTTTTTCCCAGGCGCGTCAGTTCGACGCGACTTTCGGCGGGGGAGAGGCCAACGTTGCCGTCTCCCTGGCCAATTTCGGACTGGACGTCCAGTTTGTTTCCCGTTTTCCGGATAATGACATAGCCCGCTGCTGCATCCGCGAACTGCACTCCTATGGCGTGAAGACGGATTACTGCATCTATGGGGGCGAAAGACTGGGCATTTACTTCCTGGAGACCGGTGCCGTAGCCCGTCCGAGCAAGGTCGTCTATGACCGGGCCCATTCCTCGATCTCGACGGTCGAGCCCGGTATGATTGACTGGGACAAGGTGTTCGAAGGGGCGGACTGGTTCCATTGGACCGGTATCACCCCGGCCATCAGCCAGGGCGCCGCGGATGTCTGCCTTGAAGCGATCAAGGCTGCCAACCGCCTGGGAGTCAAGGTCTCCTGCGACCTGAACTATCGCAAGAATCTCTGGAAATACGGCAAGAAGGCCGGGGAAGTCATGCCGGCACTCGTAGATGGCTGCGACATCATCCTGGGCAACGAGGAGGACGCCGAAAAGGTCTTCGGCATCAAGCCGGAAGGTTTCGATGTCACGGCGACGGCCGGTGCCATTGACCAGCAGCGTTTCCAAAGCGTAGGGGAACAGCTGATGGCGCGTTTCCCGCGGGCGAAGAAAGTGATCATCACTTTGCGCGGCTCGATCAACGCCAACCACAATACCTGGGGCGGCGTGCTTTGGGACGGGCACCGGTTGTTCCAGTCTCCGCGCTACGACATTACCCACATCGTGGACCGTGTCGGCGGTGGCGACAGTTTCATGGGCGGCCTGGTCTACAGTATGCTGACCTGGCCCGGCGATGACCAGAAGGCGCTGAACTTCGCCGTCGCCGCATCCTGTCTGAAGCATACGGTATTCGGTGATTTCAATCAAGTTACAGTCGCCGAAGTCGAGAATTTGATGAAAGGTGACGGCTCCGGCCGCGTATCTCGTTAGCATATGGCACAGTACAGCAAGTTACAGGTCCTTGGGACCATTGCCGGGACGGGTATGGTCCCGGTATTCTACCACAAGGACGCGGAAACCGCCAGGCAGGTCCTGAAGGCCTGCTATGCTGGCGGCGTCCGCGCCTTTGAGTACTCCAACCGTGGTGATTTCGCCCATGAAGTCTTCGGCGAACTGGTCAAGTTCGCCATGAAGGAACTTCCGGGCATGATCATGGGCATCGGTTCCGTCGTGGATCCTGCGACTGCTGTGTTGTACATCCAGCTGGGTGCGAATTTCGTGGTCGGCCCGATGTTCAATCTGGATGTCGCGCATGTGTGTAACCGCCGGTTGATTCCGTATTGCCCGGGATGCAGCACCGTAACCGAAGTCGGTGAAGCCCAGGAGGCGGGCTGTGACCTGTGCAAGGTCTTTCCGGGCGATGTCCTGGGTCCCGGATTCGTCAAGGGGCTCCGGGCTCCGATGCCCTGGAGCCAGGTCATGGTGACCGGTGGCGTCAAGCCGACCCGTGAAGATCTGGAGGCCTGGTTCAAGGCCGGCGTGACCTGCGTAGGCATGGGCTCGAACCTGTTCCCGAAAGATGTCATCGCCGCGAAGGACTGGGACAAGATATCCGAGCGCTGCCGTGAGACACTTGACATCATCAAGGCAATCAAGTGATCATGTCGAATACACAACAACGGTTGATGACCAACTGGCGCTGGTGGCTGTGCTCGCTTCTTTTCGTTGCGACGACCGTCAACTACCTGGACCGTCAGGTGCTTTCCCTTACTTATGAGGAATTCATCAAGCCTGCGTTCCATTGGACGGATGCCGACTATGGTACCATTACTTCCTTCTTTTCCGTCTTCTATGCGGTCTGCTGCCTGTTCGCCGGGAAGTTCGTGGATTGGATGGGGACCAAAAAGGGATAT